>KE354026.1 GCA_000415505.1 Streptomyces afghaniensis 772 | reverse complement strand
GACGAGGTAGAGGACGCCGTCGGACTCGCCGAAGTCGTGCACGACGGTGATGCCGCGGTGCTGGAGCGCGGCGGCCACCCGGGCCTCACGGCGGAACCGCTCCCGCAGCACGCGGGTGAACGCGTGGTCGTGGTTCGGGCCCAGCGGTTTGAGGCACTTGACCGCGACGTGCCGGCCCAGGGACTCGTCCCGTGCCCGCCACACCTCGCCCATGCCGCCGCGCCCGATCCGGTCGAGCAGCCGGTACCGGCCGTGAATGAGCCTGGTCTCCCCCATTTCGCGCGACGCTCCCCCCGGTAGCTGTTCGCCCGCCCCTCCCCTGGCCCACCCAGTATGGCGGCCTATCGTCCAAGTTTGTACGGCGCCGGGCGCGCGTCCGGGCCGAGCCTCGCCATGGCGCGCAGGATGTGTTTGGGCGGGAGTTGCCACCGCACACGTGCGGGAACGCGGCGCAGCAGGAGGCCGGTGAGACGCAGTTGCCGGGTGACGGTGGCGGGTGCGGGGGCCGGTCTGCCGTACAACTCGTGGGCGTACGGAGGCAGAGAGGCGTACGCCAGTTGTGCCACGCGCTGCCACAGCACCTCGCGCAACGGTACGAGAAGGGGATGCGTCGGCGGGTGGAGCAGGAAGTCGTCCACGTCGCGCGCCTCCGGCCCGGCGGCCAGCTCGGGGCGCACCTTCTCGAAGTACGCCGCCAGTTCGGCCCGGTCGGCGGGCACGGCGGCGGGGTCGAGACCCACCAGGCGTGCGCTTTCCCGGTGTTCGGCGACGTAGCGGTCGGACTCGGCGTCGGTGAGCCGGAATCCGGACCTGCGCAGGACGTCCAGGTAGGAGTCGATCTCGGCGCAGTGCACCCAGAGGAGCAGACCGTTTTCGTCGACGCCGTAGCGCTCGCCGGTGTCCGGGTCGGTCGCGGTCAGCATGCTGTGGATCTTCCGGACCCGGGCGCCCGCCCGCTCGGCGGCCTCGGTGGTGCCGTAGGTCGTCGTGCCGACGAAGTTCGCGGTGCGCATCAGGCGGCCCCAGGCGTCACGCCGGAAGTCCGAGTTCTGCATGACGCCGCGTACCGCGCGGGGGTGCAGGGCCTGCAGGTAGAGCGCCCGGATGCCGGCGATCCACATCATGGGGTCGCCGTGCAGCTGCCAGGTCACCGAACCGGGTCCGAACAGTCCGGGGTCCGCGCCGGTCATGCGACTCACCTCCGCCCGGCGCCCACGATGGCACAGCTCGAATTGCAGGTCGACACCACAAACCGTCCAGTTGTTGAGATATCACCTTCCCGGTACTGGTTCGGTAAGGCTGCCCTTATATTGTTCACTTGTCGATCAAGGCCCGTACCGGGCCGCAGCGGCATGCCCGGCCTCGCACACGACAGGACCCCTCATGCGCACCACCTCCCGCGGCCTCATAGCAGCCCTCGCCCTCACCCCGTTGCTGGCCGGCTGTTTCGCGCCCGGCGATGACGCCGCGGGCGGCGGAGGCGGACCGAGCGGGCGGCTGCGAATCGCAATGGCCATTCCCCCCGTGCAGGCCCTGTCCCCCTACAGCAACGACGCCACGGTGCTGAGCAAGCTGTCCGTCGCCGAGGGCCTCACCGCCCTCGACAAGAACGGCACGGCCAAGCCCGCGCTGGCGAAGTCCTGGAAGCAGGACGACGACACCACCTGGACCTTCGAGCTGCGCAAGGCCGAGTTCCAGGACGGCACCGAGTTCACCGCCCAGTCCGTCGTCAACGCGCTCGACCACGCGGGCGCGGCCAAGCCCAAGCCCCGCGTGCTGAGCGACGTGACCCTCACCGCCAAGGCCGAGGACGCCGACACCGTCACCCTCACCACCAAGTCGCCCGACCCGGTGCTGCCGCTGCGACTGGCCAGCCCCGCACTGGCGATCCTGTCGGCCAAGGCGTACGCGAAGGACGGCAAGGTCAGCCCGGTCGGCACCGGCACCGGCCCCTTCGAGATCACGAAGCTGACCGGCAAGACCGGGGCGGCACTCGACCGGTTCGACGGCTACTGGGGCGGCAAGGCGAAGGCACCGGGCCTCGACGTGACGTGGATCCCGGACGGCACCGCGCGCGCCAACGCCCTGCGCGGCGGCGAGGCCGACATCGCCGAGTGGATCCCGACCTCGCAGGCGAAGCTCCTCAAGCCCGATACCCGGCACGTGGTCTCCTCGCTGCGCACCGACAGCCTGATCCTCAACACCGGCAAGGGCGTGTTCACCGACCCCGGCCTGCGGGCGGCCGCACGTGAGGCGGTCGACGGCACCGACCTCGTCGACTCCGTCTTCGGCGGCTACGCCGACCCCGCTCAGGGCCTCTTCGGACCCGCCGTCCCCTGGGCCGCCGAACGGCGCGTCCCGGCGACCGGGCGGGCCCGGGCCGCGAGCGTCGACCAGGTCAGGTCCGAGACCAAGGGCACAACGCTGCGTCTGGCCGCCATCACGAACCGCGCGGAACTGCCCGAGGCGGCGACCGTCCTCCAGCAGCGGCTGGAGAAGGCCGGGTTCACGGTCAAGCTGGACGTCCGCGAGTACACACAAATGGAGGGCGACCTCCTCGCGGGCCGGTACGACGCCCTGGTCTTCTCCCGCGTGACACTCCTCGACACCGGTGACGCGGTCGCCTATCTGGCGAGCGACTTCACGAGCGACGGCGTCTACAACATCGCCCGGCTGAAGGACGCCGAGGTGGACAAGGCGATCCAGGCCGCAGCCGCGGAGAGCGACATGAAGCGGCGCCAGGAGAAGATCATGAAGGCGGAGTCGGAGATCCTCCGCACGGACGCCGTCGTGCCGCTGGTCCACGAGAGGGTCGTCCAGGGCATCGCCACCGACGTCGAGGGCGTCGTACTCGACCCGCGCGAGCGGGCCTTGGTCGACCTCGACACGCACTTGAAGTAGCGGTATGGCCGTCGCTCACCTCCCCGCTGCCCGCCCGTACATCGGGCGGCTGGCGGCCGGCCGGGCCCTCGCCGGGGCCGCCCTGCTGGCTGCGGTGGCCGCGCTGCCGTGGTTGTCCGGCAGTGACCCCGCACGCACCGTGCTGCGGGCCCGCTCCGCCGACCAGGACCCGACACCCGCTCAGCTGGCCGTCGTACGCGAGCAGTTGGGACTGGACCAAGGCCCTTGGGTCCATCTCGCACACTGGCTGGGCGGCCTGCCCCGCGGAGACGCGGGCGTCTCGTGGGTCTCCGGCGCACCGGTCATGCCGCAGGTGGGGACCGCCCTGTCGGTCTCCCTGACGTTGATGCTGGGTGCGCTCGTGGTGACCGCCCTGGTCGCCGCGCTGGTGTGTGCCCGCACCGTCTTCCTCGGCTCCCGGCGCAGGCTGCGACAGGACCGGACGGGCACCACGGCCGCCGTGCTGGCCGCGCTGCCCAAATTCCTGCTCGCCTCGGTGCTGGCCACGGTGTGCGGGGTCTGGTGGGGATGGTTCCCGTCCAGCGGCTGGGCGGGGCCGCAGTCGATGGTGCTGCCCTCGCTCGCCCTCGGCATCCCGTCGGGCGCGATGCTCGGCGGGCTGCTCGACCAGGCGCTGCCCGCCGCCTTCCACGAACCGTGGGCGCGCACGGCGTACGCCGTCGGGCTCCCGCCCGGCAACATCGCCCGCAACGCGCTGCGCCGCACCCTGCCCGGCATGCTGCCGCAGTTGCTGCCGACCGTGGTGGCCCTGGTCGGCGGTGCGGTCGCGGTGGAGAAGATCTTCAACATCCCGGGGCTCGGCCGGCTCGCCCTGGAGTCCGCCGTCGCGCAGGACCTCCCGGTGCTCCAGACCGCGACCCTGGCGCTGGTCCTGCTCGGCGTGAGCGCCGGCATCCTGATCCGGGCCCTGCGCCACGCCCTCCTCGGCCGCCCCCTGCGCGACGGTGCCCTGCCTGCCCTGCACCGGCCCCCGCTCGTCCCGCCGCGCTCCCTGCGCTGGATCACCGCGGCATGTGCAGTAGCCCTGCTCGCCCTCGTCACGGCGGGCCTCCTGCGCGACCCCTTGCAGGTAGACACGGCGGCGCGGCTGGTGTCCCCGTCCCTCGAACACCCGCTGGGCACGGACGCGCTGGGCCGGGATCTGCTGGCCCGGCTGGGCCACGGGGCACTGCGCACGGCCGGTGTCGCCCTCGCCGTGACGGTGGTCAGCGCGGTCACCGGACTCCTGCTGGGCATGGCACCACGGGCGAGCGCCGGTCCGACGGAGGTCGCGTCGACCCTGCCCGCGGTCCTCACCGGACTGCTGATCGCGGGCGTGACCGGGCCCTCGGTGTGGGGCGCGGCGATCGCGGTCTGCGTGGTCGGCTGGAGCCCGTACGCCGCCCAGACCGCCGCCCTGCTCGAACAGGAACGCGCGAGCGGTCACATCGCCGCCTCCGTCGCGCTCGGTGCGGGACGGCTGCACCTGCTGCGCCGTCACCTGCTCCCCGCGGTCCTGCCGGCCCTCCTGCGCAACGCCCTGCTGCGGCTGCCCACCGCCGTCCTGGTCCTGGCCTCGCTCGGCTTCCTCGGCCTGGGTGAACAGCCGCCCACCCCCGAGTGGGGCCGGCTCCTGTCGGAGAACCAGCCGTACGCCGAACTCGCCCCCTGGACGGTGCTCGGCCCGGCCGCCGCGCTGGTCGTGCTCTCCGTGCTGGCCGTGACGGGCAGCGCGCTGGGACACAAGAAAGGCGAGTAGCAGGCGCCCAGGCCGGTGGACTCCACGGGCCTGGGCACCTGCTGCTCGCCTTTCAGACGGGGCCTTCAGACAGGGCGCGTCTCGTCGACCACGTAGCCCCGCCGCTTGTCCACGACGTTGCGCAGAGGGCGGCCCTCGATGTGCCGGGTGAGGTTGTCGAGGAACACCTCGACGAGCGCCTCCCGCTCGCCGGTGGTCTCCCCCGCCGTGTGCGGGGAGATCATCACGCCGGGCATGTCCCACAGGGGTGATTCGGCCGGCAGCGGCTCCTGGCCGAAGACGTCCAGGGCGGCGCCGGCGAGCCGGCCGGCGGCGAGGTGGTCGATGAGCGCCTCCTCGTCGACGAGTCCGCCCCGGCCGACGTTGATCAGCCGTGCCCCCGGCTTCATGGCCGCCAGCACGGAGGCGTCGACCATGCCCCGGGTGCCGTTGGTGAGGGGCGCGGCCAGGACGACGTAATCCGCCTTCTTCAGGGCCGGAGTCAAGGTCGTCGGGCCGTGGACCGTGCCGAAGTCGGGATCGTCCGTGCGGGCCTTGCGGCCGGCGCCGCAGACCCGCATCCCGACGGCGTCCAGCAGCCGGGCGATGGCCCGGCCGATCGGCCCGTCCCCCAGACCAGCACCGTGCGTCCGGTGATGCCGTCGCTGAGGCGCGGACGCCACTCGCGACGCCGCTGGTGCTCCCAGGTGCCGGGGAAGTCCTTGGCGAGGGCGAGGACCAGACCGAGGACGTACTCGGCGGTCGGCTCGTCGTACACCCCGCGGGCATTGGTGAGGACGACGCCCGGATCGTCCACCAGGGCGGGGAAGAGGAACGAGTCCACGCCCGCGGAGGACGCGTGCACCCAGCGGGGTGCCTTCTCGGGGTTGTCGGGCCAGGCCTCGCGGATGGCCGGGGTGATGGTGACCCAGGCCAGGAGGGCGTCGGCGCCGGGGAGAAGGTAGGGCAGTTCCTCCTCGGTGGCGTAGACGGTGTCCGCGAGGCGTTCGATGAGCCCGGTGGCGGGTGGCCGGTTGCCCCGGTAGAGGACGACGAGTCGGTCAGGCATGTCATGCTCCGACAGGAACGGCTATGTACTTGTACTCGAGGAACTCGCTGATGCCGACGCGTCCGCCTTCGCGGCCGAGGCCGGACTGCTTGACGCCGCCGAAGGGGGCGGCGGGGTTGGAGACGAGGCCGGTGTTGAGGCCGATCATGCCGCTTTCGAGGCGTTCGGCGACGCGCAGGGCGCGGTCGAGGTTTTGGGTGAACAGGTAGGCGGCCAGGCCGAATTCGGTGTTGTTGGCGGCGGCGACGGCCTCGTCCTCGGTCTCGAAGGTGAGGAGGGCGGCGACGGGGCCGAAGACCTCGGTGTCGTTGATGGCGGCGTCGGGGGTGATGCCGGTGAGGACGGTGGGCGGGTAGAAGCAGCCGGGGCCTTCGGGCAGTTCGCCGCCGGTGAGGACGGTGGCGCCGCGCTTGACGGCGTCGCGGACCACGTCGTGGGCCTTGCTGCGGCCGGCCTGGTCGATGAGGGGTCCGACGTCGGTGCCGGGTTCGGTGCCGTCGCCGACGGTCAGGGCGGCCATGCGGGCGGTGAGGCGGGTGGCGAACTCCTCGGCGACGGAGGTGTGGACGTAGATGCGGTTGGCGGCGCAGCAGGACTCGCCCATGTTGCGCATCTTGGCGACCATGGTGCCTTCGACGGCGACGTCGAGGTCGGCGTCGTCGAAGACGATGAGGGGGGCGTTGCCGCCCAGTTCCATGGAGGTGCGGATGACGGTGTCGGCGCACTGGGCCAGCAGGATCCGGCCGACCTGGGTGGAGCCGGTGAAGGAGAGCTTGCGGATCTGCCCGCCGCGCAGCAGCGGCTCGACGACGCCGGCGGCGTCGGTGGTGACGACGACGTTGAGGACGCCGTCGGGCAGGCCGGCTTCCTTCAGGATCGCGGCGAGGGCGAGGCTGGTCAGGGGGGTCTGGGGGGCGGGTTTGAGGACGATGGTGCAGCCGGCGGCGATGGCGGGGCCGATCTTGCGGGTGCCCATGGCCAGGGGGAAGTTCCACGGGGTGATCAGCAGGCAGGGGCCGACCGGCTGGCGGGTGACCAGGAGGCGGTTCTTGCTGTCGGGCGCTGTCATCATGCCGCCGTCGATACGGACGGCTTCCTCGGAGAACCAGCGGAAGAACTCGGCGCCGTAGGCGACTTCGGCACGCGCCTCGGCCAGGGGCTTGCCCATCTCCAGCGTCATCAGCAGCGCGAGGTCCTCGGTGCGCGCGATGATGAGGTCGTAGGCGCGGCGCAGGATCTCGCTGCGCACGCGGGGCGGGGTGGCGGCCCAGTCCGCCTGCGCGGCGACCGCCGCCTCGACGGCACGCCGGCCGTCGGCCGGGGAGGCGTCGGCGACCCGGCACAGCTCCTCACCGGTGGCCGGATTGTCGACGGACAGCGTCCGGCCGGACTCCGCGTCCTGCCAACCACCGCCGATGAACAGCTGCTTGGGAACATCACGGACAACAGTCATCTCGAGGTCTCCTTGTATGCGTAGAGGTGCGCTGCCGCACGGTCAGCGGATGCGGTCCAGCGTCTTGTAGTAGGCACCCGCGAAGGGCAGGAACCAGGCGGTGCCGTTGTAGAGGGGGATGCGGGGCGGGGCCAGGTCGCGCACCGGGCTGACCTCGGGGTGGCCGTCCATCACTTCGGCCATGACCTGCCCCATGTGCGTCGCCATCTGCACGCCGTGGCCCGCGTATCCCATGGAGTAGTAGACGCCGTCCTCGGTCTGCCCGGCGTGCACGATGCGGTCCATGGCGAAGCCGACGGAGCCGCCCCACACGTACTCGACCTTCGTCCGGGCGAGCTGGGGGAAGATCTCGCACATCTCACGGAAGAGCACGGCCCCGCTCTTCTTGTCCGAGGTGGGGTCGGACGGTGCGAAGCGGGCGCGGCCGCCGAACGGCAGGCGGTTGTCCGGGGTGAGCCGGAAGTAGTGGCAGACCTGGTTGGAGTCGACGATGAGGCGGGCCTTGGGGATGATGTCCCGGGCGAGCTGCTCGCCGAGGGGCTCGGTCACGATGATGAAGCTGCCCAGGCAGACCTGCTGGCGGCGCAGCCACGGGAAGTTCTTGTCGGTGTAGGCGTCGGTGGCCATCATGACCTGCCCGGCGCGGATCACACCGCGCTCGGTGCTGACCTCGAAACGGCCGGAGGCGGTGCGCCGGACGCCGATGGCCGCGTTGCGCTCGTGGATCTCGACACCGGTGCGCTCGCAGGCCTCGGCCATGCCGCGCACGAAGCGGCCGACGTGCAGCGCGGCGCTGAACGGGTCGAGCAGGCCGCCGTGGTAGGCGTCGGATCCGATCTCGGAACGCAGCTCGGACTTGCTGACCAGTGTGGTCTCGTGGCCGAAGTACTTGGCCAGGTCGCGCTGTTGGGCCTTCTTGCTCTCGAAGTGCGCGGGGCGGGAGGCCACGCCCAGGCGTCCGACGCGGTTGAACTGGCAGTCGATGGACTCCTCGTTCACGAGCCGCTCAACCGTGTCCACGGCCTCGCCGTAGGAGTTGTAGATCTCGCGGGCCCGCTCGAGTCCGTACCGGCGGATGGCCTGGTTCACGCCGATCGTGAAGCCCAGGTTCGCCATGCCGCCGTTGCGTGCCGAGGCGCCGGAGCCGATCTGGCCCTTCTCGACGAGGGTGACACGGGCGCCCTTGCGGGCGAGTGCGAGGGCGGTGGACAGACCGTCAGGCCCGCACCGACGACCACCGAGGTCGGTGTCCTCGGTCAAAGGCTTGCCGGACCGGTCCGGGAACGCCCCGGCGGTTTCTACCCAGTAGGGAATCGTCTTCATTGCGGGTCTCCTGCGAGGAAGTTTTCGGGGGGATGCCGGCCGGGCACCCGCTCGGGGGCCCGGCCGACGGCGCTGTCAGCGGTAGCGCGGCCCGTGCCGGCGCGCGGCTCGGGTGAGGAGCACCAGCGGGTGCGGCTGAATGGTGGCGGCGGTCATACGGCCTCGCCTCCGGGGGTGCGAGGCCTGCCGTGTTCTCGACCGACAGCAGGGAGTTCTGCCGTCCGGAGCCGAGCCAGCGCACCAGGGCCACGAGGGCGAGGGCGAGGGCCGCGGAAGGCCGATGGAGGATGGCGCTGACCGCGGTGACGCGTGGGGTCGATGTCGAAGGTCAGGGAGTTGTAGACCTGCACCGGCAGGGTGACGGTGTCGACCGAGGACAGGAACTGGGAGATGTAGAACTCGTCGAAGCTGGTGATGAAGGAGAAGATCGCGGCGGCGATCATGCCGGGCGCGGCCAGGGGGAAGGTGATCCGCCGGGCGATCGTCAGCCGGCCCGCGCCCATGCTGGCGGCGGCGTCCTCGAGGCGTTCGTCGATGCCGCGCAGGGTCGCGATCAGGATCAGCACCGCGATCGGCGAGGCCAGCACGGTGTGGCCGAGGGCGATGGCGATCGGGCTGCCCAGCATCGCGGCGGGCTCGGAGAGCAGGAACAGGCCCAGGGCGGTGACGATCTGGGGGATGACCAGCGGCCCCAGCACGAGGGCGTAGACCGCGGAGTGCAGCGGCAGTTCACTGCGGGTCAGGGCGGTCGCCGCGGTCACACCGATGATCAGTGAGAACACGGTGCTCAGACAGGCGACCAGCGCGCTCAGCGACAGCGCGGCGGGCCATTTGCTGCCGTCGGCGAACAGGGCCTTGTACCAGTTCAGCGTCCAGGCGTCGGGTGGGAAGGAGGCGAAGGCGTTGTTGCTGAAGGAGGTGACGAGGATGACGACGATCGGCAGGGCCAGGAACAGCGAGGATGGACGGTGGCGACGGCGGTCAGGGCGATGCGGCCGGCGAGGGTCTTGCGCAGCTCCATCATGACGCACTCCTCTTTCTGCGGCTGGCGCCCAGGGAGGTGACGAGTTTGACCAGGAGCAGTCCGGCGAAGGTGAGCAGCAGCAGGATGACGCCCTGAGCGGCGGCCCCGTTCCACTGGTTTCCTTGGTCACCTGCTGGTTGATGAGGGTGCGATCATCGTCTGGTTGGGCCCCCGATCAGCGCGGGGGTGATGTAGTAGCCCAGCGAGAGGATGAAACTGAGCAGTCCGGCACTGGCCAGGCCGGGGGCACCAGCGGCAGGTAGACCCGGCGGAAGATCGTCACACGCCCGGCGCCCATGCTGGACGCCGCCGCCAGGAGCCTGCGGTCCACGCCGCGCATCACGCCGTACAGCAGCAGCACGGTGTAGGGCAGCATCATGGAGGTGTGCCGATGACCACGCCGAGTTCGTTGTAGAGCAGTTGGAACGGCGCCCCCGGTACCGACATGGCGGCCAGGGTCTCGTTCACCAGGCCCTTGTCGCCGAGGAGGATGATCCAGCCGTAGGTGCGCACCAGGGCGCTGATGAAGTGCGGGACGACGACGATCAGCATGGCCAGTGCCGCCCACACGGGCTTCAGCCGCGAGATCGCGTTGGCCAGGAGGAAACCGAAGACCAGGCTCAGCAGCGCCGTTTCGGCCGAGATCCGCAGTGTGGTGATCAGGACGGAGAGTTGACGCCGGTCAGCGCCTCGGCGTACCAGTGCAGGGTGAGCGATCCGTCGGTCGTTCTTCAGGCTGAGGAACAGCGTGGTGAGGATCGGGTAGACGAACAGCACCAGCAGATAGACCACGACCGGCAACGCGTACAGGATGCCGACCCGGGTCTTGCGCGAGGCCAGGAGCTTGCGCGGACGGGCAGGAGCCCCCGCGAGGGTGGCGGCCATGGCTCACCCTCCCTGTTCGGTGGGGAAGAGGCTGACGTCGTCGGCGTCGACGGTGATGCCGACCCGTTCGCCGGTAACGGGCCCACGGCCGGCCGGTACCTCCAGCCGCAGCAGCGGCGCGTCACCGTCGATCCGCACACCGGCACGGACCAGGGTGCCCACGTACGTGGCTGTCTCGACCGTGCCGGTACAGAACCCGTCATCGGCAGCGCAGGCCCGCAGCCGGCCCGGCTGCACGGCGACCTTCACCTCGGTGCCGGAGACGAGGTCGTGCCGACGCGCCTTGATCAGGCCGCCACTGCTGTCGAGGCGGACCAGGGTGTGCTCGTCGGTGTGCTGCTCGATGCGGCCGGGCAGGAAGTTCGCCGCACCGAGGAAGTCCGCCACGAACGGGGTCCTGGGCCGTTCGAACAGCTCCCGGGGCGTGTCGAACTGCTCGATCAGGCCGTTGCGCATCACCGCGATGCGATCCGACATGACCAGGGCTTCCTCCTGGTCGTGCGTCACATAGATGACGGTCAGGCCGAGTTCCTGCTGGATGGACTTGATCTCGACCTGGAGCTGGTCGCGGAGCTTCTTGTCCAGGGCGCCCAGCGGCTCGTCCATCAAGATCACCGGCGGACGGTAGACCAGCGCCCGGCACAGCGCGACACGCTGCTGCTGACCACCGGACAGCTCACGCGGCTTGCGGTTGCCGAACCCGGACAGGCCCGCGATCTCCAGGGTCTCCCCCACGCGCCTGCGGATCTCGTCCTTCGGCACCCCGCGCAGCGTGAGAGGGAAGGCGACGTTCTCACTGACCGTCATGTGCGGGAACAGCAGGTACTGCTGGAAGACGAAGCCGAGGTTGCGTTTCTGCGGGGCGAGCCGGGTGACGTCGCGGTCCCCGACGGTGATGGTGCCGGAGTCCGGTTCGCAGAAACCGGCGATCATCATCAGGGTCGTGGTCTTGCCCGACCCGAGGCGCCGAGGAAGGTGACGAACTCCCCGGCCGCGATCTCCATGGACGCCTCGTCGACGGCGACGACGTCCCCGTAGGTCTTGCGCAGGGCCACCACCGACAGCGCTTTGCCCGTCGCGGTGGGCACCTTGCCGGCCACCTTCAGGGACGGTGCGGCGATACCGAATTCAGCCACGAGCCCACTCCAGCCAGCGCTTGGTGACGGCCGATTCGTTCTTCAGCCACCAGTCGATGTCGGTGTCAAAACCCTCGTCGTAGTACTTCGGCGCACCCGCGAGGGCATTGCGCTCGTCCTCGGTGAGCTTGGCGTAGGCCACCGGAGAAGACGGGTTCGACGGGAAGGCCTTGGCCAGGGCGGCCTGGCTCTCGGCACGCAACGCGAAGTCCATGAGCCGGTAGGCGCCGTCCACGTTGGCCGCCCCCTTGGCGATGGCATAGCCCGAGAACTGGCGGCGCATCCCGTTCAGCTGCCGCTCCACCGGCACGCCCTGCTTCTGCAGATCGGCGATCCGCCCGTCCCACACCGTGGACATCGTCACCTCCTGGCGGCTCAGGAGCACACCCGGCAGCGGGCCGCTGTCCCAGAACTTCTTGATGTCGGCCCGCAGACGCGCCAGCACCTTAAAAGCACGGTCCACATCCAGCGGATACAGCTTGTCCATCGGCACACCGTCGGCCAGCAGCGCGAACTCCAGCTCCGGCAGATCACCGTCCGGACTGACCATCGCGCGGCCACCCTTGAACGCCTTGGTGTCCCAGAAGTCCGCCACGACTCCGGCTTGCGGCCATCGAAAGCATCAGTGCGATACGCGATGCACTGGCCGTAGAAACTGTGGCCGACGGCGTGGTCGGTGATCTGGGCCTCGGGGACCTTCGCGCTCTTCAGACTCTTGAGCCGGCCGGGATCCAGCGTCTCCAGAGCACCCTGCTTCACATACTTCAGGTGAGCCATCATCGAGTTGTTGATGAGGTCGCACTGCGGGCGACCCTGCTTGATCTGCGCCAGCAGCGGAGCGTCGTCCAGGTTGAGCACCTTGACACCGATCCCCGTCTCCTGGGTGAACGGCGTGTAGATCGCCTTCTGCAAGGCCGCGCCGTAGGAACCACCGCTGTCGCGGACGACGACCGTCTTGCCGCCGCCCTTGGCGCTGCCGGACGGGGTGCGGCTGGTGCCGGTACCGCAGGCGCTGAGGGCGGTCGCGGCGGCGAGACCCGCCGTGGCTCCGCCGACGCCGCGCAGGAAGAGCCTGCGATCTATACGGGCGTCTCTCATGGAATGCCTCTGGGGGTGATGCTCAAGTGGAAAGAGGGACGCTGGGATGACCTCTGAGGGTGGGGGTCGGCCTCGTCGGATCCGAGGCCCGCGCCGGGACGACGGCGAGGCCGTTCATGCCGTAGAAGATCCGCCCGTCGGGCGGGGCGTGGACCGTGTGCTCCCCGCCGTCGGCCGGGTCGATGATGCGGCCGAGGACGTCGCCCTCTCGGCCCAGTACTTCGAGTTCGGCGCGGGCGTCGCCGACAAGCTCGGTGGCGGTTCTTCGGAACTGTCCGTGCGGGACGGTGTGCGTCGCGCGTCAGATGCCGAGCATGGTGTTGAGCTCGTCCAGGGACTTCGCCGTCACGTAGTCGTAGCCGTGGGTCACGGGGTCGTAGCCGCGGTCGAGGAGGATGAGGTTGCGGAAGCCCATGTCGTGCATCGGCATCAGGTCGTAGCGGGTGTGCGAGGAGACGTGCACGAAGTCCTCGGGCGAGGCGTCGAGCTGGTCGAGCATGTACTCGAACGCGGCGTAGCGGGGCTTGTAGAAGCCGGCCTGCTCCGCGGTGAAGACCGCGTGGAAGTCCGCGCCGAGCCGGGGGACGCTCTCCTTCAGGAAGGAGTCGTCGGCGTTGGAGAGGATCACGAGCTTGTAGTTCTCGCCCATCTTCTTCAGCGGCTCGGGCACGTCGGCGTGCGGGCCCCAGCTGCGGACGCCGTCGGCGAACCGCTTGCCCGCGTCCGGGGCCGCCTTCAGACCCCACTTGCGGCAGACCCGCTCGAAGGAGTCCTGCAGGACCTGCTCGTAGGGGTAGTACTCGCCGCGGACCTGGTCGTAGCGGTAGCCGCGGAACTCCCGGACGAACTGGTCCCAGTGCTCGGCGGGGATCTGGTCGCCGACGAGCTCCCGCGTGATGGGGTGATCGGGTACTCGATCAACGTGCCGTAGCAGTCGAACGAGACGTACTTCGGGCGGAACTGAAGCGAGGGAATGGGCATGAGGATGCTCCTGTCTTTGCCGCGGGGAACTGGTTATGGCTGGTGCGTGCCTTTTCGGGCATGCCAATGACAGAGGTGGCGGGGCGGAGGCGGTGCCGTCGGCATCGCCGGGGGTCAGGCGGCGGCGACTCCTGCCGGAGCGAGGAAGTCGATGGGGTGTTCCGTGGTGCCGTCGAGTGCCAGGTCGGCGGCGATCTCGCCCATGGCCGGCGAGAGTTTGAAGCCGCTGCCGGAGAATCCGGCCATGACGATGATGTCGTCCTCGCCGGGGAGATGACCCACGAGGCGGGTTCCCGGACTCCGTGTAGCCCTCCATGTAGACCGACAGCCTGATGGGGTCGGGGTTCAGGTCGGGCATCAGCTCGGCGATGAGCTCGCGGAAGGTGGCGAGTTCCTCCGGGCGGACCGTGCGGTCGACCCGTTCGGGGTCGGGTACCGGCAGATAACGGGCGAAGGAGAGGCCCAGCTTGACGGAGATGCCGTCCGGCGACGGGAGCCCGTAGCAGTCATGCGGTGCGCTGCGCACGAAGGCGGGGGCGCCGCCCGCGAACCAGTCGTGGCGGGTGGGGATGTGCCAGGAGCTGATCAGCCGGCGGACGTCCACGGACCGTGGGAGGTCCGGGAGCAGGGTGTTGATCCAGGGGCCCACGGTCACCACGGCGGTGTCGACGTGGTCCGTGCCCTGGTCGGTGACGACGTGCACCCCGCCGCCCGCCGCGGGGACGATCTCCCGCACCGGGGTGTAGCGGTGCAGCCGGGCGCCCAGCTGTTCGGCGCGGGCGGCCGCGGCCTGGACCGACGCCTCGGGCCTGATGATGGCGCCCTCGCGGTCGAGGACGGCGGTGTGTCCGTCCGGGAGGCGGTGCTGCGGGTAGCGGCGGGCGAGTTCCTCCCGGTCCAGTACCTCGTGATCCAGACGATGGGTGGAGCTGGCGGAGAGGAGAAGACGCATCGACGGCGAGGCGGTTTCGCCCATCACCAGACAGCCGCTGCGGCGTCGCAGCGAGAGGCCGGTTTCGCGCTGGAGCCGGTCCCACATCCGGTCGGCGAGCCCCAGCAGCGGAATGTACCCGGGGTCACCGAGGTGTACGGCGCGGAAGATGCGGCTCTCGCCCCCGGCGCGCCGCGGTCGTGCCCCGGGGCGTACCGGTCGTAGCCGATGACCTCGGCTCCGCGGGCGGCCAGTCGCCACATGACCTGGCTGCCCATGCTGCCGGCACCGATCACGGCGACGCGCTTCGGGATACGCATGAGGTCGCTCCTTTCGCCTGGTGCGGCCTGGGTGTCAGTGGTGCCCCGGCACGGTGGGGACACCGTGCGGACCCCTTCGATTCGGGCCCTTTGGGGATGGCGTTCACTCTCGACCCCGGCTAACACGCAGGTCAAGCCACACTCTGTTCCGCCTCGGCACCTTCTCGAGACGATGTGTCACGGCGAGCCGCCGACCACGGAAAGTAACCTTGCCCCTCTTGCCACGGTGATGTGCCGGTGCGAAGGTGACCCCCGATACCTCGGACGAAAGCACTCCCTATGCCGCCCAAACGTCCCGCAACCGGGCACTTGCCGACCATCACGGAGGTTCTGAGCCTCCCCGTGCTGGCCGAAGGGATGCCGCGCGTGCTGGCCGGTGAGTCGCAGCTGGACCGTGCGGTGCGCTGGGTGCACGTCACCGAACTACTCAACCCCGCCGATTTCCTCGAGGGCGGCGAGCTGGTCCTGACGACCGGCATGCCCTATCCCGAGGACGCCTCCGAGCTGCGTGGCTACGTCGACCAGCTCGCCGACGTCGGCGCGGCCGGTCTGATCGTGGAGCTCGGTTACCGGTATCAGAAGGTGCCCGACGAGCTGGTGGCGGCCTGCCGTGCCCGTGAAGTGCCGCTGATCGAGCTGGCCCGCGGCGTCCGCTTCATCGACGTCACGCAGGCGGTGCACGCACTCATCCTCGACGCCCATGGGGCGTTGCTGCGCCGCGGCAGGGACATCCAGGACATCTTCACTGCCCTGACGCTGCGGGGCGCGGACCCCGAGGAACTGGTGCACACCACCGCCGAGCTCACCGGAGCCCCCGTGGTGCTGGAGGACCTCACCCACCGGGTCCTGATGTGCGAACTGCTCGGCCGGCCGTACGAGCCGGTGGTGTCGGCCTGGTCCCGGCGTTCCCGGGCCACCCCGACCCCGGAGAAGATCACGCCGAGCGGCCCGGAGGGGTGGCTGATCGCGCCCGTGCAGGACCACCAGGGGCCTTGGGGGCGGCTGGTCCTGCTGGAGGGCCGGCTGAACCCCGAGCCCGACCCGGAGCACGTCCTGGTCCTGGAGCGCGCGGCGGTGGCCCTGAGCATGGCGCGTCTGGCCGGGCCGGCCTGGTGGGAGCGCCGGGCCCACCGCTCGGTGCTGCGGGACCTGTACGAACGGCGTTTCCGCTCCCCCGCGGACGCCCGCGCACGGGCCGAGGCACTGGGGCTGCCGACCCTCGGGCACCGCCTCTTCGCCGTGGTCATCCGGCATCCGCACACCGGTACCGGGGAGCACCTCGACGAGCGGATCGCGAAGGCGATGGCGCAGACCGGCATCCGCGCCCTGGTCGGCGAGACGGCTCCGGGCCGGATCGGCGTCCTTCTCACCCTGGCGCAGGCCAGCGCCTGGCAGCCGGTCGCCGAGCGGATCGGCCGTCTCTGCCGCGAGGAGCTCGGCCCGGAAGCCGTCGTCGCCGTCGGCCCCGGCGTGACCGACCTCTCCGGGATCGCCCGGTCGTGGCAGGAGGCCGAGCAGACGGCCGAGGCCATCACGCCCGCCTCACCCGACCGCTGGTTCTACGTCCCCGCCGACGTCCGGCTGCCGGAGCTCCTGGGCGTGCTGCGGGAGGACATCCGCCTCCAGCGGTACGCGGAACGCCAGCTCACCCGTCTCATCGAGCACGACGATCGCAACGGCGGCGACCTGCTCCCGGCACTGCGCGCGTATCTGACGGCGGCCGGGAACAAGTCGGTCGCGGCGAAACAGGCCGGCATGTCCCGGCAGGCGTACTACCAGCGCCTCCACACCATCGAACGGCTCCTCGGCTGCGATCTGGAGTCGGGCCTGCAGTGCACGTCCCTGCACGTCGCGGTGCTGGTGCTGGACGTGCGGGCAGCGACGGAGCCCGGCGCGTGACGAGGTCAGGTGTCGCGCAGAGCCTTGTCGATCGCGCCGAGTGAGCCGGTCAGCCGTCCGTAGTCGTCGGGGTGCAGCGGCGCGACGAAGTACCGCTCGACGACCCGCGCATGGACGGCGGCGGCCCGCAGGAAGACCGTCCTGCCGTGATCGGTCGACTCGACCAGGACGCTCCTGCGGTCCCCCGGAGCCGGCACGCGTCGCACCAGCCCGGCTCCCTCCATGCGGTCGACCAGGCGGGTGACGCCGCTGCTCGTGAGCGTGAGGTCGTCGGCGAGCTCGCGCTGTGAGACCGCCTCGTCCGGCTTCCTGCAGAGCCGGATGAGGACCTCGAACATCGTGTGGCTGACCTCGCACTCCTTGCGCAGGGCGGTGTCGATCCGCTGTTCCAGGCGGGTGGCGGCCTTGATCAGCAGCCCGAAGTCATGAACGAGCGGGCTGCCGGCGGCGCGGACGGCTTCGTCGTTGTCTCGGTTAGCGGGATTCACCCGGCCGACTTTACTGCCTCTTCACCTACTGCCGCCTCAATTACTGAGCAGTCAATTGCTGAGCAGTCAACAAAACACTATGGTGAGCGCACCACTCTCACCACCGGGAAAGGAAGAGGGAGATCAATGGACCTGCAGCACTGGCTCGGCCGGGCCGACGACGCGATACAGCAGTGGGCCGACACCTTCGGGCCCTACGAGCGGCACCCGTCCCTCCTCGTCGAGGACGACCGCTTCGCCGCCGCCTTCGAGGAGTTCACGGGGCGGCTGAAGGACAACTACCCCTTCTTCCACCCGCACTACGCGGGACAGATGCTCAAGCCTCCGCACCCGGCGGCCGTGGTCGGCTACCTCACCGCCATGCTGATCAACCCCAACAACCACGCCCTGGACGGCGGCCCCGCCACCGCCCGCATGGAACGCGAGGCCGTCGCGCAGCTCGCCGCGATGTTCGGCTACGACACCCATCTCGGCCACCTCACCACCAGCGGCACGATCGCCAACCTCGAAGCCCTTTTCGTCGCCCGCGAGCTCCACCCCGGCCTCGGCATCGCCTACAGCGCCGACGCCCACTACACCCACGGCCGCATGTGCCGTGTGCTGGGCATGGACGGACACGCGGTCCCCACGGACGACCTGGGTCGCATGGACCTCGACGCGCTGGAGGACCTGCTGCGCGGCGGCCGGGTGGGCACGGTCGTGCTGACCACCGGAACCACCGGCCTGGGGGCCGTGGACCCGGTCCACGAGGCCCTGCGCCTCAAAGAGCGCTACGGCGTCCGACTCCACGTCGACGCCGCCTACGGCGGTTTCTTCACCCTGCTGGCCGGCGGCGAAGGACCCGAAAGCCTCGCTCCCGAGCCCTGGCGGGCGATCGCCCGGTGCGACTCGGTCGTCGTCGACCCGCACAAGCACGGGCTCCAGCCCTACGGCTGCGGCGCCGTCCTCTTCCGCGATCCCGAGGTGGGCCGCTTCTACCTCCACGACTCGCCGTACACCTACTTCACCTCCACCGAGCTCCACCTGGGCGAGATCAGCCTGGAGTGCTCCCGCGCCGGCGCCTCGGCCGCCGCCCTGTGGCTCACCTTCCAGCTCCTCGCGCCCACACCCGACGGTCTCGGCCGCGTCCTGGCGGCAGGCCGCCGGGCCGCCCTGCGCTGGGCCGAGCTGATCGGCGCATCCGACGCCCTTGAGCTGTACCAGCAGCCCGAGCTGGACATCGTCACCTACTTCCCCGCCGTCGACCCGGCCCGCCTCACCGCCGTGGACGCGGCGTCGGCCCGCGTCCTGGCCGACGGCATGTCCGGCCCCGATCCGGTGTTCCTCAGCACCCTCAAGGCCGACCGCGAGGCCTTCACCGCCCGCCACCCGAAGGTCACCGCGGACGCCGAGGGCGCGCGCATTCTCCGCAGCGTCCTGATGAAGCCGGAGTCCGAGCATTACGTGGAGCGCCTCCACGACCGAATCGAAAGGCTCACCCAGGCCCTGGCACAGGAATGACATTGCCTGCATACTTGCACAACCTTCACCGAGGAAGATCTCTTCCGAAATGATGATCCCGTGGTGAATGGTCAGGACACTGAGCAGGGAAGCGCCTTGCGCGTGAATCCGCCCTCCCCACACTGCCCCCACCTAGATCCACAGGAGGAAGAGGGTGAGAGAAAACGGGATCGACCGCAGAGCATTCCTGAGGGGAGGAGCCGCGGCAGGCGTCGCCGCCGTTTCGCTCACCGCATGCAGCCCCCGCTCCGACCGGGGCACCACCAGGACCAAGAGCAGCGGACCACTCGTCGTCCGCGACATCGGCGGCACGTACGGAGCGGCGAACCGAAGGGCCGTCTACGACCCGTTCTCCAGGGAGACCGGTATCCAGATCAAGGTGGTGAACATCCTGCACGAGCAGATGATCGCCCAGATCAAGGAAGGCCGCCCCCGGTTCGATGTCATGGACATCAACATGACCCACTTGGCGCTCTTCAAGCATGAGGGAGTTTCAGAGGAACTCGACTACGACCGGCTGAAGAACGCCAGGAACGCCGGCATCGCCGAGTCCCTGTTGACCTCTCATGGCGTGGGAAAGAACTATTGGGCCAGCGTCCTGGCATACCGTACCGACGCCTTCGGCGGGAAAAGGCCCGAGTCCTGGGCGGACTTCTGGAGCACCGGGCAATTCCCGGGCAGGCGCGCGTTGCAGGGCGCGCTGGACTGGCCGGAACTGGAGTTCGCCCTCCTTGCCGACGGCGTGCCACTCGACAAGCTGTATCCCCTCGACGTGGACCGCGCCTTCACGGCCCTCGACGACATCAAGGGTTCCGAGCTGACGTTCTGGGAGAGCGGCGGCGTACCGGGTGAGCTGCTGGGCCGTAGGAAGGTCGTGGCCTCCAGCGTCTGGAACGGCCGCGTCCAGAGTCCGGTCAAGGACGGTTCCCCGCTCGCGTACGCGTGGAACGGGGCCCGCAGGCAGAGCAACGGCTACGGCATCCCCAAAGGCGCAGCGAATCCGGAGGCCGCCTATCGGCTGATCGACTTCGCCCTGCGGCCCGAAGTGCAGGCCCACTTCGCACGGATCCACCCCGAGGGCCCCGTGGTGCCTGCCGCCTACGCACACCTCACCGAGACCGCCGCCGCGCCCCTGGCCAGCTCTCCCGGACACCTGCAATCCGGTTTCGACCTGGACGTCGAGTGGTGGGTCGAGAACGGAGATGCCGTGACCAGGCGCTGGCAGGCATGGGCACGCACCTGAGCTCGAGGCACATGGAGCGGTGAAAGATAGGAAAAGTCATATGGCCACTCGTTCCGGTCGGCTCTCGGTGTCTCGGTTCCGCCCGTACAGCAGGCCGAGCTCGACCGCCCTGCCCCGGGTACGCAGCGTCGCGGGCCAGGTGTTCCTGCTGCAGCTGGCGATCATGGTTCTGTTCGCCGCGGCCGCGGGTGCGGCCCTCGTGTTCCAGGCCCGGAGCGCGAGCATGCAGGAGGCCCGGCAGCTGGCCTTCGGCGTCGCCCAGGCCTTCGCGCACGCCCCGGGGACGCTGGAGGCCATGAAGTCCGACGACCCCCGTGCGCTGATGCAACCGCGTGCGGAGCAAGCCCGCAAGGAGTCCGGGGTCGACTACGTCGTCGCGTTCGATCCGAACGGCTTCCGCTGGACCCACCCGGACCCGGCACTGATCGGGAAGCACATCTACGCGCTTCGCGAGGGCGCTGCGGCCGACAGACCCTTCACCCAGACCTTCGAGGGCAGTCTCGGCCTCTCCGTGGACTCGACGGTCCCCGTCCACGACACCGGCGGGAAGGCCATCGTCGGTTTTGTGTCGGCCGGCATCACGGTCGACAGCGTGGACGAGGTGGTGCAGGGCCAACTGCCGCAGCTGCTCGGTTTCGCCGGCGGCGCGCTGGTGGTCTCGGCGAGTGGGACGGCGTTGGTCTCCCGGCGCCTGCGGCGGCAGACCCACGGCCTGGACCCGTCCGAGATGACCCGCATGTACGAGCATCACGACGCGGTGCTGCACGCGGTGCGGGAAGGGGTGCTGATCGTCGGGGGTGACGGACGGCTCCTGCTGGCCAACGACGAGGCGCGGCGGTTGCTGGCGCTGCCCCCGGATGCCGAGGAACGCCGTGTCGCCGACCTGGGCCTTGAGGCGGGCACCGCCCGGTTGCTGGGATCGGGCCGGGTGGCCACCGACGAGGTGCACCTGGCCGGCGACCGGCTGCTGGCGGTCAACATGCGGCCGGTCGACCCCGACGGCGGGCCGGCGGGCAGCGTGGTCACGCTGCGCGACACGACGGAGCTGCGGGCCTTGGCGGGCCGGGCGGACGTGGCCCGGGAGCGGCTTCGGCTGCTGTACGAGGCGGGGGTGCGGATCGGCACCACGCTGGATGTGACGAGCACGGCGCAGGAGCTGACCGAGGTGGCGGTCCCCCGGTTCGCCGACGCCGCCACCGTCGACCTGCTGGACCCGGTCCTTCGGGGTGAGGAGCCGGCCGGGCCCGGCTCCGAGATGCGTCGCGCGGCGGTGCACGGCGTCGAGGGTGCCCGGACGCTTCACGCCCTCGGTGAGCCGATCCGCTTTGTCCCCACCTCGCCCACGGCCGTCGGTGTCGAGCGCGGCCACGCCGTCCTGGAGGCCGACCTGGCCGCCTCCGGAGACTGGATGGCCGCCCAGGACCCTGACCGCGCACGGCGTGTGCTGGACCACGGCTTCCACTCCCTGATCACCGTGCCGCTCCGGGCCCGCGGCGGCGTCCTGGGCATGGCGAGCTTCTGGCGCTCCGAGGCCCCTCCCTTCGAGGAGGAGGATCTGGCCTTCGCCGAGGAACTGGTCGCCCGGGCCGCGGTGGCCATCGACAACGCCCGCCGCTACACCCGCGAGCACGCCCTGGCCGAGACGCTCCAACGCAGTCTGCTGCCGGGGTCCCTGCCCGACCACCCGGCCGTGGAGGTCGCCCACCGTTACCTGCCCGCTCTGGACGGAGTCGGCGGCGACTGGTTCGACGTCATCCCGCTGCCCGGCGCCCGGGTCGCGCTGGTGGTCGGCGACGTGGTCGGACACGGCCTCCACGCCGCGGCCACCATGGGCCAGTTGCGCGCGGCGGTGCACACCTTCTCCGCCCTGGACCTGTCACCGGACGAGCTTCTCGGTCACCTGGACGAGCTGGTCGCCCGGATCGACGGCGACGAGAGCGCTGAGCGGGACGACAAGGGCGTCACGGGAGCCACCTGCCTCTACGCGGTCTACGACCCGTCCTCCGGGCAGTGCTCGCTGGCCCGCTCCGGGCATCCGGAGCCGGCTCTGGTGCACCCCGACGGCACGGTGGAGTACCTGCGGGTGCCGGGCTCCCCGCCGCTCGGGCTGGGCGGCGGGGAGCCCTTCGAAACCGCCGAAGTCACCTTGCCCGAGGGGTCCAGGCTGGTCCTGTACACAGATGGGCTGGTCGAGGACCGGGATCGGGGCATCGACATCGGCCTGGAAGCGCTGCGTGATGCCCTGGCGCGCCCGGGCCGGAGTCCGGAGGAGATCTGCCGGGACGTCTTCGACACCCTGCTTCCGGCAAGCCCCGGCGACGACATCGCGCTGCTCGTCGCCCGTACCCACCTGCTCGATCCCTCCCGGGTCGCCGAATGGAACGTCCCGGGCAATCCCGCGGCCGTCGCCGGGATCCGGGCGGACGTCACCCGCCGGCTCGGAGCCTGGGGGCTGGACGAGATGGCCTTCACCACCGAGTTGGTGATCAGCGAGTTGGTCACCAACGCCATCCGCTACGGCACCGGGCCGATCCGGCTGCGGATGCTGCACGACCGCGACACCCTGATCTGCGAGGTCGCCGACGGCAGCAGCACCTCACCCCATCTGCGTCGGGCCGCCACCACCGACGAGGGCGGACGAGGGCTGTTCCTCGTCGCCCAGTTCTCCCGGCGGTGGGGCACCCGCTACACGGCCCGCGGCAAGGTGATCTGGACGGAGCAGTCGCTCCACGGCCCGGCATCCGACGCCGACGGAGCAACGGCCGACGTCCTGCTGGACCAGTGGGACGAGGCCTGGTCGACGTGAGGGCGAGGTTCAGTGGCCGGTGACGACACCGGACAGTTCGTTCGTGCTCTTCGGCAGGGTGTGTACGGCTGGAGTTCCAGGCCGACTCCGGACAGCTGGTGCAGCGCCGTCCCGGACTCCAAGCGGCCTCGTCGAAAGGAGGTGGCGCAGCCGCCGGAGACGTTGTGGCGCTCCGCCAGGAGGGTGCGCAGTCCCAGCGTTGGAGGGTGGCGGCGGCCAGTCCGGCGTTGCCCCGCGCCGATGACCACCGCGTCGAAGTCCGTCGTCGTGGTTACTGTTCGGCGGCCTCTCGGGCGATCTGCTCGAACTGGGCGCCCATGGCCTCGCCGAGCGCCTGGGCGGCGGAGAGCGGGCGCACCATCACCGTGAACTCGTCGATCTTCCCGTCGTCGTCGAAGTGCAGGAAGTCGCATCCCTGGAGCTGCTTGCCGGCGACAGTGGCGGTGAAGACGAAGGCGTGATCGCGGCCGTCGGAATTGGCGATCTCACGGATGTAGGTGAAGTCCTCGAAGACCCGGAGCACGCCGCGCAGGATCGCCGCGGTGATCGCCTTGCCCGGGTACGGCTTGAAGGTGACGGGGCTGGTGAAGACGACGTCGTCGGCCAGCAGAGCGGCCACAGCGTCCAGGTCGCCGCTCTCGACGGCCTTGCGGAAGGGATGCATGAGCCCACCTCTGATACGCAGAAATGTGAATAGGTGCGTTGTAGAGTAGAAGCCACGTTAGAGCTTGTCCATAGGGAAGGCGTGACTCTTAGTCACTTTGTTGATTAATCTGCTACCGTGCATTCATGGCTTTGCGGAACGCGGTGATGGCCGCGCTGCTGGAGGGCGAGGCGTCCGGGTACGACCTCGCGAAGGCGTTCGACGCGACGGTCGCCAACTTCTGGATGTCGACGCCTCAGCAGCTCTACCGGGAGCTGGATCGCATGGAGGCCGAAGGACTGGTCACGGCCCGCGTCGTCGAGCAGGAGCGCCGCCCCAACAAGCGACTGTTCTCCTTGACGGAGGCCGGGCGGAAGGCCGTCCACGCCTACACCACCGAGCCCTTGGGTAAACCGGCGGTGATCCGGGACGAGTTGCTTGTCAAGGTGCAGTGCCTGGACGCGGGCGACATGGAAGCGGTCCGGACCGCAATCGCCGAGCGCATGGAGTGGGCCACCGCCAAGCTGGCCCGCTACGAGCGGCTCCGGCAGCGTCTGCTCGACGGGCGCTCTGAGGAGGCGTACTTCGCCGAGGCCGAGCGCATCGGCCCGTATCTCACCCTGCTGCGCGGGATGTCGTTCGAGCGGGAGAACCTCCAGTGGGGAGACATGGCGCTGCGCAGGCTCGAACAGCGCACGGCCGCGCTCCGGGCCGACGGCTGACTACGGCGGCCCACCCACACAGTTAGTCAACAAAGTGGGGAGCTGGAAGGTCGTGAGAGCCCGGCCTCTCAGGGGTCGTCGGTCTGTGTCCGAGCGAGGACGGGCTGCGGTTCCTTGTCGGCGGGATTGCGATGCAGTCCCTCGCGGTCGCAGAACCGGGTCACGCCGAAGGGTGGAGGTGACTGGCGGGGTCGATGTTGGACTGACGTAGAACACGGTGAACAGCAGTGCCACGACGCCTACGACCACGTCGCTGACGATCCGCAGACGCTCCGCGCGCAGTACGCGAAGGGATGGATGTCACTCATTTCCAGCTCCCGTCCGGTGAAGAACAGTTCAGCACGAGGAGCCGCCGGCGTCGTCGCAGGCCAGAGCATCACACCGATGGGGAGGTGTCCCCAGCGGACGCGGCCACCGGAAGCAGCGCCGGCCGCTTGGCCTGGCGGCCGTCACCGGAGGAGCGGCCACGCAGGCGGCGGCCGACCCAAGGGCCGAGGAAGGTGCCGGCCCAGCGCAGTTCGGCACCCACGGCCCTCCAGACAGAGATGTCTGTCCCCTCGGCCGGAAGGGGAAGGGTCCACTTGTCGTCGCTGCCCGGCAGACCGAGCGCCTGGGCCACGGCAGCCGCGATGCGCATGTGTCCCAGCGGACCGGCGTGCAGCCGGTCAGCACTCCACAACCGCGGATCGGTCGCCGCCGCGTGCGCGGCCGTCTCCGCCACCACCACGCCGTGGCGGTCGGCGGCCTCCCGGATGCGCGCGTTGAGTGCGAGAACACGGTGACCGATCGGGCGGGCCAACGGCGTGATACGCCCGACATCGGGAAACATGAGGGTCGCGACGGTGGCGCCCTGCGCCGTGAGGGCGGCGAACATCGCCTCGACATGGCCGGCCACCTCGTCAAGGTCGCAGCCCGGGCGCAACACGTCATTGACCCCAGCCACCACGGTGGCGAGGTCGGGCCGCATCGCGAGAGCCGGAGCCAGCTGCTCGGCGCGCACCTGACCGGCCTTACGGCCGCGCACCGCGAGGTTGGCGTAGAGCAGGCCGGGGCTGTGGCGGGCTACCTGCTCGGCGAGCCGGTCCGCCCAGCCCCGAAGACCACGGACGTCGTCGCCGTCCCCGAGCCCCTCGGTATGACTGTCGCCCAGGGCGACATAGCGCAGATACCCACTGCTCGACACGGGGCCGACCGCCTCTCGTCAACGCTGCTGATGGAAGTGGCACACGGCCATCGCTAAACAACTAGGCACCTAGTCGCATTGTTGAATATGAGGATAGCTGCGGGCTCGCCTTCCTGCAAAGTGACGCCGCTCAGGCAGGAGCTGAGGCCGTCGAGGGCGATCCACCGCCGCAGGCCACCGCCTTGGTCCCGTGCCGACCTCACCGCCCATTCCCTCTTCAGGCCTGAGCACCGACCACGGTCTGAGCCGGCACCTGAGCGCCGGGGTCGTCAGCGGCATGCACAACGAGCACGCGGTCGGCTTCGCCACCGCCCGCCGTTTCGCGCCGAAGCGCCCGTACCAGGTCACCTTCAACGGTGGCGTCCACGGACCGGGCGACAACTCCTACTGCCAGGCCGCCATGCCCCCCGGCTCACCTCCGG
The DNA here is from genome assembly GCA_000415505.1 of Streptomyces afghaniensis 772. Classification (GTDB taxonomy): domain Bacteria; phylum Actinomycetota; class Actinomycetes; order Streptomycetales; family Streptomycetaceae; genus Streptomyces; species Streptomyces afghaniensis. The sequence continues at coordinate 1,524 of KE354026.1, read as the reverse complement.
CTCTCAAGAGCCGGGGACGGAGTTCACCCGGCCGATCCGGCCGGGAGGGCCCGCCGGCGGCGGCCGGGCGCTCGGAGCCGGCCCTGTCGAAGGGTCAGACGAGGGAAATAACGACCGACTTGGTCCTCGTGTACGCCTGCAGCGCCTCCGGCCCGGATTCGCGTCCGTAGCCGGACTGCTTGACGCCCCGAAGGGCACGGCGGGATCGAGCATGGCCCAGTCGTTGACCCAGACGATGCCGGCGTCCAGTCGCGCGGCGACCCGATGGGCGCGCGCCAGGTCGGAGGTCTGCAGACCGGCGGCGAGTCCGTACGGCGTGCCGTTCGCCAGCGCGATCGCCTCTTCCTCGGTGTCGAAGGGCTGAACCGTCAGCACCGGGCCGAAGATCTCCTCCTGGACGGTGCGGGCGTCGTTGTCCAGGCCGGCGATGACGGTGGGCTTGAAGTAGTAACCGCCGTTGAGTTCCAAGCGCTCACCGCCGACGACGATGCGGCCGCCGTCCTCGACGGCCGCTTTCACGAAGCGCTCGACGTTCTCCACGTGCCGCTCGCCGGCCATCGGCCCGACGACTGTGACCGGGTCGAAGGGGTCGCCGACGGGGACCGCCGGAACCGCGTCGGCGAGGATGCCCAGCGTGGTGTCGTACAGGGACCGGTGGACCAGCAGCCGGGGTCCGCCCATGCAGAACTGTCCGGTGTTGAAGACGAAGGCCTTGATGATCGCGCCGATCGCCTTCCCGACGTCGGCGTCCTCGAAGACGATGTGCGGCGCGTTGCCACCCAACTCCATGGTGACCGGTTTGAGTTGCTCGCCTGCCGTGCTCGCCGCCAGGCGGCCGACCCTCGTCGACCCGGTAAAGGCGATCTTGTCGACGCCCGGATGGCGCAGCAGTGCCTCACCCAGGACGGGGCCGCTGCCGGTGACGACGTTCACCACTCCCGCGGGAACGCCGGCGTCAGTGAGGATCTCCGCCATCAGCAGCGCGCTGAGGGGGGTCTCGTCGGCCGGTTTGTGGACGATGGTGTTGCCGGCCGCCAGGGCGGGGGCGAACTTCGACGTGCTCAGGATCAACGGGAAGTTGAACGGGGTGATCGCTCCCACCACGCCGATGGGCTCCCTGCGGGTGTAGGCGTGGGAGGGGAGGGGGATCTCTCGCGTGGTCCCGTCGACCGACTGCGCCAGCGCCGAGTAGTACTCGTACGTCTCGGCCACGGTCTCCACGTCCACCCCCCGGCTGAACGAGACGGGCTTGCCGACGTCGAGGCTCTCCACGGCGGCGAGCTCGTCCGCCCGTTCGCGCACCAGATCGGCCACCCGGTGCAACACGCGGGCCCGCTCGCGGGCCGGCGTCCGGGGCCACGGCCCCGCGTCGAAGGCCTCGCGGGCGGCGGCCACCGCGACGGCGAGATCGGTCCCGTCGGCCTCCGCGACCGTGGTGACGACTTTGCCGGTGGACGGGTCGATGACGTCGCGCCGCTGCTTGGACTCCGCGTCCCGCACTCTCCGCCGATGAACAGCCTGCCC
>KE354025.1 GCA_000415505.1 Streptomyces afghaniensis 772 | reverse complement strand
CGGGCGACAGGGCGCGCAGCGCGATGTCGGACAACTGGCGCAGTCCGAAGCCGAGATCCTGGTGATAGGTCCGCTCCACACCCACCGAGATCGTGTAGCGCAGGGCCCGGCGCGCCGGGGCCGGCCCGCTGTGGACCGCCAGCAGAGGGGTGCCGGGCACCACGAAGTCGCCGATCCGTGGGATCAGCCGCAGCACGACCCCGTGTTTGCGCGCGACCCGCACCAGCCGCGCGATGTGCACGTCCCGCAGCACCCCCGCCCGGCCCTCGTGCGGGACCCACGCCGTCACGGAACCGAGGCGGGCGACGTCCGGTCCGCCCGTCGGCACGGGCATCGAGGCGGCCACCCGGAACGACTCCGTGGCGATCCGCGCGATCACATGGCTGATCCGCATCAGCCGCAGGGTGGTGTTCACGTACAGCACGAAGAGCAGCAGGCTCAGCGCGACCATGCAGAGAGTGAGGACCGACTGCACCAGAGGCACCGTGGTGACGGCACGTGGGTCGTCGACACTGTCGAAGGAGGTCAGAACCAGCAGGGTCAGCACGAAGGTCGCCAGGAAGACCGCGAACGTCGCCTTGGTGATCCGGCTCCGGACGAAGAGCCGTACCACGCGCGGCGTGAACTGCCCGCTCGCCATCTGCACGGCCACCAGCGAGATGCTGAAGACCACGCCGATGAAGGTCATCATCGCCGAGCCGACCGCGCTCACCACGGCCTTCGCGTCGTCCGCGAACCGCAGCAGCTCGTCGAGCGTGTCGTAGTCGCGGTCGTCCTGGAGCGCTTCGACGATGGCCGTGTCCAGCGCCTGGGCCCCGGCCCAGACCACGAAGACGCTCACCATCGCCGTGGTGGGGGCGAACCAGAACGTGTCCCGCAGATGCTCCCTGAGCGGCGACAGCGCACGGGGACGACGCCCCGCAGCAGACCCCTGCGTAACCATCCAGTCACTCATGGTGTGACCCTAGGTGCATCGGGGCGCGAGGTCCCGGACCCCCGCCCTGGGGAAGGAAACGCAGGTGAAAGGCACTGCGAAACCTTGGTATGGTTGTCCATGTCGCCGCGGGGCAGGGCCCTGGCAAGGCGGCAGACACCTGGTCCGGGTGGCGGAATGGCAGACGCGCTAGCTTGAGGTGCTAGTGCCCTTTATCGGGCGTGGGGGTTCAAGTCCCCCTCGGACACTTGCTTCGGTGCACGAGAGGTGCCGGCCAGTTCTGGTCGGCACCTTTTCTGTGCTCCACGGGTGCCGCGACTCTCCGCGGGCGCTGCGTGGCGCGGCCCCTCAGACCCGGTAGCCCCGCAGTTTGCGGTACAGCGTCGCCCGGCCGATCCCCAGCGCGGCCGCCGTGCGGGCCTTGTTGCCGCCGTGGCGGCGCAGTGCCTCGAGGATCGCGGCGCGCTCGGCGTGTTCCATCGGGCTGAGGGGCCGCGCTGCCGGGCCTTCCCGCACGGCGTCCGGCAGCTCCGCCCGGCGGACCGGCCCCGACATCCGGCGGTCCTCCGCGAGGGCCCGGACGACATGGACCAGCTCGGTGACGTTCCCGGGCCACGGGTACCGTTCGAGGGCGCGCAGGGCGTCCAGTGTCCAGGTCAGCGGCGGTTGCCCGGGGGCCGGCCGTGGTGCCAGGGCCGGCAGCAGCTCCCGTATGTCCTCGGTACGCTCCCGCAGCGGGGGCAGGGTCACCGAGCGGGCGGACAGTTTGTCCAGCAGGCGCTGCAGGCAGGGGCCGACCGGCGCGCCGGGCGTGTAGGTGACCAGCAGCCGGGTGTCCGGGTGTGTGTCGAGCAGGGAGTTGAGCGCCGCCACGCCGGGCTGCGCGAGGCGCTCGGCGTGCCGGAGCAGCAGCGGGCGATCGGCCGGCCAGGTGGGCAGGGCCCTGTCGAGCCCGGCGTCCAGCGCCGCGTCGGCGATCTCGACGGCAGCCCCTGCCTCCGTGCCGAGCAGGTCCAGAGCCAGCGCGGACTTGCCGGTTCCGCGTTCACCGGTCAGCAGCAACGGCTCCGGCGAGCGGGCCAGTTCGACGGCACGCTCGACGGAGTGCCGCCAGGGGACCGACGAGCCGGTGAGGGAGCAGGGCGGGCGCGGCACGGCCGGCACCGGCACCGGCATCGACGGCGCGGGACCGGCGAGCGGCTCCAGGACGGCGACGATCCCGATGACCACCCCGTCCAGCCGTACGCGGTCGATCCGCGCGACGCATCCGGCGCCCTCCGGCAGCTCGGCCGGTTCCGCCCGTTCGGGCAGGTCGCGCCTTTCGGGCGGCTCGGCCGGGCCCGTGTCCTCGGACTGTCCGACCTCACCCGCGGCATCCGCGTGCCGTGCGCTCAGCGCCGTACGCTCCAGCGCCCCGAGCACCTCGGGCGTCAGCAACTGCTGTGCGGAGTCGTTGATCAGGCGGTTACGACCGTCGAGCGCGGCCACGGCACGGTCCGGTCCGCCCGCCGCCCGCACATACGCGTCCAACAGCACCCGCTCGGCCCGCCCCGCCCGAGTACGCAGCTCCGTCTCCACTGCCGTGGCTGCGGCCTCGGCGAGTGCCGCCTGTGGATGGGGCGATCGCGCGACACCCGGCCGCGACATGAGCGACGCGACGGTCAGTGTGCCGACGACCCGGCCGCCCTCCGGGTCGAGCACCGGGACGCTCACCGCGGACACGTCCTGCCACCGGTCGAGGAAGTGCTCGGGCCCGTGCACCTCGGCCCGGCGCCGGGTGCGCAGGGCGAGGGCCGCGCTGTTGTTGCCGACCTCCTGCTCCGACAGGACGGGGCACGGATCGAGCCCGGGTACGCTCCCCGCGCTCCACAGCACGCGCAGCCGCTCGTCGGTCAGCACGAGGAGGGACCGGTCCGTGTCCAGGGCCGTCACGATCCGGTCGAGCACCGGCCGCGCGGCACCGAGCAGCGCTGACTCCACCGGCCGGGAGGGAGCGACGGCCGGCTCCTTCAAGTCGTGCGGCACACCGAAGAACCGCGCCCGGCGCCACGCCGCGACGACCTCCTCCGGAACGCCACTGGGCAGCGGGCACCCCGACAGGAACCGCTCGCGGGCGAGACGCAGTGAGGGCCGGGCGGTGGCTGCGGGAGAAGGCTCGGTCGTGGTCACGGCATGCAACACCGTAGCGGGTTCGGTTGAACGGGCAACAACGGGCCGCAAACGGGCAGCGACTGCCGTGCCCGGCGCCCCCCTTACCGACCCGCCGGGTGTCTCGTAATGAGACACCCGCGACCGGCCGAACCCCTCCATGATCATGGACGCTCGATGTCCGACCCCCCGTGATCCCGCAGGAGCGCCCCGTGTCCACCGTCGTCGAGACCGACGTCCTGATCGTGGGCAGCGGCCCCGCCGGTGCCTCGGCCGCGCTCGCCCTGAGCACCTACGGCGTGCCCAACATCGTGGTGACCCGCTACGCGAGCCTCGCGGACACGCCCCGCGCGCACATCACCAACCAGCGCACCATGGAGGTGCTGCGTGACCTCGGCGTGGAACAGGACGTCGTCGCGCAGGCCACCCCGCAGCATCTGATGGGCAACACGACGTTCTGCACCAGCCTGGCGGGCGAGGAACTGGGGCGGGTGCGCTCCTGGGGCAACGATCCGCTCGTGCAGGCGGAACACGAACTCGCCAGCCCCACCCGCATGTGCGACATGCCGCAGCACCTCATGGAGCCGGTCCTCGTGAACGCGGCCGTCGCCCGCGGCACCCGGCTGCGCTTCGAGACCGAGTACCTCTCCCACGCCCAGGACGCCGACGGCGTCACGGCCACCGTCCGCGACCGGCTGCGCGGGGACACCTACGAGATCCGTGCCAAGTACCTGATCGGCGCCGACGGCGGACGGTCCCGGGTCGCCGCGGACGCCGGGCTGCCGATGGGCGGCCAGATGGGCGTCGCCGGCAGCATCAACATCGTCTTCGAGGCGGACCTGACGCAGTACACCGCCCACCGCCCCTCCACGCTGTACTGGGTCCTCGCGCCGGGCGCGACCGTCGGCGGCATCGGCGCGGGCCTGGTGCGCTGCGTCCGCCCCTGGACCGAGTGGCTGATCGTGTGGGGCTACGACGTCACCGCGGGCGCCCCGGACCTGACCACCGAGTACGCCGAATCCGTCGTGCGGGGGCTCGTCGGCGACGACGACATCCCCGTGACCATCAAGTCGTCCTCCGCCTGGACCGTCAACGAGATGTACGCGGAGAGCTACGCGAACGGCCGCGTCTTCTGCGCCGGCGACGCCGTGCACCGGCACCCCCCGTCCAACGGCCTCGGCTCCAACACCTCCATCCAGGACGCCTACAACCTGGCCTGGAAGCTCAAGCTCGTCCTCGACGGCACGGCCCACCCCAGGCTGCTCGACAGCTACACCGCCGAACGCGCGCCCATCGGCCGGCAGGTCGTCACCCGCGCCAACCGGTCCATCCGAGAGACCGCCCCGGTCTTCGAAGCCCTCGACGGGCTCTCCCCGCAGACCCCCGAGCAGCTGTGGGCCAACATCGCCGCCCGCAAGGACAGCACCGAGGCCGCCGGGAAACAGCGCGCCGAGCTGCGCGAGGCGATCGCCTTCAAGGCGTACGAGTTCAACGCGCACGGCGTCGACCTCAACCAGCGCTACAGCTCCGGCGCGATCGTCCCGGACGGCACGCCCGACCCGGGCTTCGCCCGCGACCCCGAGCTGCACCACCAGCCGTCCTCCCGCCCCGGCGCCCGGCTCCCGCACGCCTGGATCACCTCCGGCTCCCGCACGCTCTCCACCCTCGACACCGTCGGCCGGGGCCGCTTCACCCTGCTCACCGGCATCGGGGGAGAGGACTGGGTGCGGGCCGCCTCGGCTCAGGACATCCCGGTCGCCACCGTGGTGATCGGCCCCGGGCAGGAGTACGAGGACCCGTACGGCGACTGGGCGCGCCTGAGCGAGATCTCCGACGCGGGCGCCCTGCTCGTGCGCCCCGACGGGTTCGTCGCCTTCCGGTACTCGTCCGCCGCACCGGACGCCGGTGAACTGCTCACGGACGCGGTGCGGACGATCCTCGGACACGCCTGAGCGAGCAATCATGGAAGCAAGGGCAGCAGCGACCTTCGACGACGAGGAGCCGGGATGACCACCGAAGCGACCGGGGCCGGCGTCACGGAGCAGGCCCTCGCCAGCCTCCGGGGGACCGCCGACCCGCGGCTCCGCGAGCTGCTCACCGGCCTCGTCCGCCATCTGCACGACTTCGCGCGCGAGACCCGGCTGACCCAGGAGGAGTGGGAGCGGGCGATCGCCTTTCTGACGGCGACCGGGCAGGCCTGCACCGACACCCGTCAGGAGTTCATCCTGCTGTCGGACGTGCTCGGGCTGTCCATGCTCGTGGAGACCGTCAACGGCCATCGCGCGCCCGGCGCCACCGAGTCGACCGTGCTCGGCCCCTTCCACATGACCCAGTCGCCGGTCCGCGCCCTCGGCGACGACATCGACCTCGTGGGCGGCGGCGAACCGTGCGTCGTCAGCGGCCGGGTGCTGTCAGAGGACGGCACACCGCTGCCCGGCGCCGTCGTCGACGTCTGGCAGGCCGACGACAAGGGCTTCTACGACGTCCAGCAGCCCGGCGTCCAGCCCGCCGGCAACGGACGCGGACTGTTCACCGCCGACACCGAGGGCCGTTTCTGGTTCCGCACCTGCGTCCCGGCGCCGTACCCGATCCCCACCGACGGCCCGGTCGGCGGGCTGCTGCGCGCGACCGGGCGGCACCCGTACCGTCCCGCGCACATCCACTTCATCGCCACGGCCGAGGGACACACCCCCGTCACCACGCACATCTTCGTGGCCGGCGGCGACTACCTCGACTCCGACGCGGTGTTCGCCGTGAAGGAGAGCCTGGTCGAGGACTTCGCGGAGACCGACGACCCGTCCCTGGCCCGGGAGTTCGGCGTGCCGAACCCCTTCCGGCACGCCCGCTTCGACCTCGTCCTGGAGCGTGCCGCATGACGTCCCCGAGCTTCCAGAGATTCGAGAGTTTCCAGAGCGATTTCTCGTACGAGACCCGGCCCGTGCGGGTCGTCTTCCGGCCCGGCGCGGCCGTCACCGCGACCCCGGGCGAGGCCGCCCGCCTGGGCCTGCGGCGGCTGCTCGTGGTCTGCGGCACCCGGGGCGAAGCCGTCGCCCGGGCGGTCGCGGACGCGCTCGGCGACACCTGCGCGGGAGTGCACGCCGAGGCCCGGATGCACGTCCCGGTCGAGGACGCCGACCGGGCCGTCGCGGCGGTACGGGCGGCCGGGGCGGACGGCTGCGTCGCGGTCGGAGGCGGCTCGGCGATCGGGCTCGGCAAGGCGATCGCCCTGCGCACCGGACTGCCGCTGATCGCCGTGCCCTCGACCTACTCCGGCTCGGAGATGACCCCGGTGTGGGGCCTGACCGACCACGGCGCCAAGCGCACCGGCCGCGACCCGGTCGTCCAGCCCCGCAGCGTCGTCTACGACCCCCGGCTCACCCTCTCCCTGCCCGTACCGCTGACCGTGACCAGCGGCGTCAACGCCCTCGCGCACGCCGTCGAGGCGCTGTACGCCCCGGACACCTCGCCACTGGTCTCGGTCATGGCCGAGGAGGGCGTCCGCGCCATGACCGAGGCACTGCCGCGCCTGGCCGCAGACCCGAAGGACCTGGACGCGCGCAGCCGGGCACTGTACGCGGCATGGCTGTGCGGCTCGTGCCTCGGTTCGACCACGATGGGGCTGCACCACAAGGTGTGCCACGTGCTGGGCGGCACCTTCGGGTTGCCGCACGCCGAGACGCACACCGTGGTGCTGCCCCACGCCCTCGCCTACAACGCCCCGGCGCCCCCCCAGGCGCTGGCCGTACTGCGCCGGGCCCTCGGCGCCGACGACGCGCCTCGCGCCCTGTGGGAGCTGGCCGGGCGCCTCGGCGTACCGCGCTCCCTCGCCGAACTCGGCCTCCGTGAAAGCGATGTGGCACCGGCGGCCGACCGGGTCGCGGGCGAGCCGTACGCCAACCCGCGCGAGGTGACGGCGGAGGGGGTCCGGTCGTTGCTGCGGGCGGCGTACGAGGGCGGGCCGCCCGCGACGGCATAGGAGCGGCCCCACCGCCGCCCTGCCGGGCCGGGGCGCGGCCGACCCCGACCGCTGTGATGCCGTCGTCAGCAGCCGTCCCCCCACTTGCCGTGACCGCGACATCACCGCGTCGTGCCTGAAACGGCGTCAGCGCCTACCGGTGTGCCCGGCGGACCGCCGCTCCGTGCCGCGGATCCCGCAGGAACCAGCTCCGGAGGGCTTCGCGAGCCTCGTGGCCGCGGTCCGAACGACGGTGCCGGCGCGGCCTGGCCCGTGCGGTTGCGGCGCCCATGACCAGGGCCGAGGATGGAAACAGGCCCTCGGCCGCTGCCGCCGTCCCCCACCGCCTTGCGCAGGGCCGCACGCACGCGCACCCGGAGTCCACATGGACCGAGCCGACCTCTCAGCGGTGTTCTACGGGGAGGGTCCCGTACCTGTCCTGTGGGCCACCTACTGCCCCGTGCACTTCGACGTGTGGCTGGCGTTCGCCCAGCCGCCGTCCTCACGGCGGGACGCCGGCGGCGCGGGGGCCGGCGCCGGTCCGGCAGCCGTGGCCCGGGCGGGGGAGCGGGGACGGCAGGACCTGATTCTCGCGATCCGCGAGGAGTACGGCGTCGAGCAGGTGCTGGAGCGATTCCAGAGCCGCGGGCTGATGGAGAAGTGCCGTCCGATCGCCGCCGGCAGTTTCGTGGCGGCGCAGCTGACCCTGAAGGAACTCGTCAGCGACGTCCTGCCCCTGACCAGTCTGGCCGGTGCGGTGCGTGTCGCCCACGAACTCGCCCGCAGCGGCGGGACCGAAGGCATCGAAGCAGCCCTTGCCGGACACGTCCGGACCCCGGCCACCAGCGAGATCCACGACAGCATGGAACGCCGCCAGGAGCGCGGCCGCCACGTCACCTGGCTGTTGAGGCTGCTGCACCGCATCGTGCGCAACGCGCGGCCGGACCTGGCCCGGGACGAGACACGGGAACGGGCCGTGACGGGCGTGCTCGTGGACATGCTGGACGCCGTCGTCGTGGACACCGGCCCCGTGCGCCGGCCGCACGCACCCGTCGGACGGGTGGTCGACCGGAGACAGAAGTACCCGGTCGTCTCCGTGACGACGAACCGGCCCGCGGCCGGAGCGGTCGTACGATCCCGCCGGACGATCAAAGCCGACGCGGCGGAGCAGGTCTTCTCGGTGGACACCGCCTCCATCGGCTGGGCCGTGGCCGACAGCGGCATCGACCCGCGGCACCCCGCCTTCCACGACTGGGACACCACCGGCCCGACGCCGCAGCGACTGGAGACGCGCATCGCCCGCTCCTTCGACTTCACCGGCGTACGGGACAAACTCTCCGCCGACGTGCTCGTGGGCGGCCTGGTCAACTGGGCGGCCGCCCTGCCGTCCGTCGAGACCACTCCGGCCCCGGAGCAGCCCGCACGGCCACCGCCAGGCGACCAGCACGGCACCCACATCGCCGGCATCATCGGCGGCTGGTGGCCGGAGCTGGACTTCCGCGGGATCTGCCCGCGCATCCGGCTCTACGACTTCCGGGTCCTCGACGACGACGGCGGCGGCGACGAGTTCTCCATCGTCACCGCGCTCCAGGCGATCCGTCACATCAACGAGCAGACCGGGCGGTTCATCATCGCCGGGGTCAACATCAGCCTGTCGGTCCCGCACGACGTCGCCAGCCACTCCACCGGGTGGACACCCGTGTGTGTCGAGTGCGACCGCCTGTCACGGTCGGGCGTCGTGGTCGTCACCGCGGCCGGCAACGCGGGGTTCGCCGGCACCGCGCGGACCGTGGGCGCCGACTACCGGGACATCAGCATCTCCGACCCCGGAAACGCGGAGTCCGTCATCACCGTCGGCTCCACCCACCGCAGCAACCCGCACCGCCACGGCGTCAGCTACTTCTCCAGCCGAGGCCCCACCGGCGACGGGCGGCCCAAGCCCGACCTGGTGGCACCGGGGGAGGACATCGACGGCCCCATCCCCGGCGAGGGCATCGCCGCCATGCACGGCACCAGCCAGGCGGCGGCCCATGTCAGCGGAGCCGCGGCCATGCTGCTGGCCCGCAACCGGGAGTTGCTCGGCCGCCCGGAACGTGTGAAGGAGATCCTGTGCGCCACGGCGACGGACCTGGCTCGCGAACGCCACTTCCAGGGCCATGGGCTCGTCGACGTGCTGCGTGCCATCCAGTCCGTCTGACGGAACGGTCCACCAGCCAGGAGCCGACATGCTCACCTTCGATTTCCTCGACGCCCGCCACGGTGACTGCTTCCTCGTCCACTGGGGCACACCGCACGAGCGGGTCATGCTCGTCGACGGCGGTCCCAGCGGCGTCTACCGGGCCACACTCCGCGGCCGGCTGCAGGAGCTCGGCGGACCGGACGGCGGTGACCCGCCGCACCTCGACGTCGTGTGCCTCTCCCACGTCGACGACGACCACGCCGGCGGGCTCGTCCGGCTCTTCCGCGACATGAGGCAGGCGCAGCAGGACGGGGACGCCCCGCCGTACGCGGTGGACGCCCTGTGGTTCAACTCCGTGGAGGAACTCGTCGACCGGCGCGCCCCCGGGCTGAGCGCCTCCGTCCGGCCGCTCCTCGAACGCGCCGCCACCGACGCCGCGGTCGGGGCGAGCTACAACCAGGGCCGCGACATCCGCAACGCGGCGACCGCGTTGCACCTGGAGGGCAACGCCCCGTTCGGCGGCCCGCTCACCGAGGGCGCCGAGGCCGTCCTCGACGACCTGGACGTCACGGTCGTCGCGCCGGACCGGGAAGCACTGGAGGAGCTGGAGGAGCGGTGGCGCAAGGCGAAACAGCGCGGCGATCCCGACGTCATCACCGCGGGCTACACCGACGGGTCGGTGCCGAACCTCTCCAGCATCGTCCTGCTGCTGCGCCACGAGGGCCGCACCGCCCTGCTCACCGGTGACGCCCGCGGCGACCGCGTCCTGACCGGGCTGCGCGAACTGGGCCTGCTCGACGACTCGCAACCCCTCCACGTCGACCTGCTCAAACTGCCGCACCACGGCAGTGACCGCAACGTGGAGGCGGGCTTCTTCGAGCAGGTGCGGGCCGACCACTACGTCATATCCGCCGACGGTGTCCGCCACCACCACCCCAGCGAGGACACCCTGCGCTGGCTCGTCGAGTCCCGGGCACCGGACGACGAGTACGTCATCCACCTGACCAACCACATCCCGTTCGCCGAGGAGGAACTGACGCGACTGAGCGAGGGCCGCGCCTTCGGCGTCGACGTCCGGGCGCCCGCCGAGCAAGCGCTCCTCATCACGATCGGAGACCGGCCATGACCACCTCCCGGCAGGCCCCCGCCCGTTCCGCCCCGTCCGCGCCCC
>KE354024.1 GCA_000415505.1 Streptomyces afghaniensis 772 | reverse complement strand
GAAGAGGGCTGCTCGCTCGACGCGTGCGGGTGCTGGCGCTGCTGTCCGACGGCAGGGGCACCACATGACGGCGATCGCGGAGGCCGCCTTTCTGCCGCCTCCGACGCTGACCAAGCTGGTCGACCAACTCGTCGACCAGAACCTCGTGCACCGCCGGGTTGACCCGTTCGATCGCCGTCGCGTCCTCGCCCACCTCACTCCTCGCGGCCGGGAGTACTGGCAGCGGCTCGACCGCGCGGTGCGCGCCGGCTGGCAGCCGCTCGGCGAGGGCGAGGACGAACTGCTGCGGTCCCTGCTGGACCGGCTGGCCGCGACGCTGGCGGAGTCGGCACGCGTGTGAGCGTCCGGGGCGTATGCAGGCCCCCGCGGACACCTTCGAGCCGCCGAGCGGCGCCCCTGCGCACGATGACTGGTCTACACCCTTGACTGGTACAGACCAACGCGGTTGAGTGTGCCTCCGACACCCCCCACCACGGCCGCGCCAGGGCTGTGCTTCACCCTGCCCTGCCGTGTGCGGCCGTGCCCCGCAAAGGAGTTGATCCCGTGTCGAGACGCCGTGTCTCCGCCGTCCTGGCCGCCCTCGCCCTCGCGGGCACCGCGCCGGTACTCCTGCCGGCCACCAGCGCCTCCGCCGCCGCGTGCTCCAGCTATCCCAACTGGGTGGCGGGCAAGCCGTACGCCGCCGGCGACATCGTCCGCTACACCGACGGCAAGGCGTACAGAGCCGAGCACGCCAACCCGGGCTACGACCCGACCATCAGCACCTGGTACTGGGAGCCCTACGCCTGCGACAGCGGTCCGGGCACGCCCGACGCGCGCTTCGTCGTGAGCGAGGCGCAGTTCAACCAGATGTTCCCGAACCGGAACCCCTTCTACACCTACAGCGGGCTGACGGCGGCCCTGAGCGCCTACCCCGGCTTCGCCAACACCGGCAGCGACACGGTGAAGAAGCAGGAGGCCGCCGCCTTCCTCGCCAACGTCAGCCACGAGACCGGCGGCCTGGTGCACGTGGTGGAGCAGAACACCGCCAACTACCCGCACTACTGCGACTGGAGCCGCCCCTACGGCTGCCCGGCCGGCCAGGCCGCCTACTACGGGCGCGGCCCGATCCAGCTGAGCTGGAACTTCAACTACAAGGCCGCGGGCGACGCGCTCGGCATCGACCTGCTCAACAACCCGTGGCTGGTGCAGAACGACGCGGCCGTCGCCTGGAAGACCGCCCTGTGGTACTGGAACACCCAGACCGGCCCCGGCACCATGACCCCGCACAACGCCATGGTGAACGGCGCCGGCTTCGGCCAGACGATCCGCAGCATCAACGGCTCCCTGGAGTGCGACGGCAAGAACCCGGCGCAGGTGCAGAGCCGCGTGACCAACTACCAGCGGTTCACGCAGATCCTCGGGACGTCACCGGGCGGCAATCTCTACTGCTGACGGCGGGCCGTGTGTGAGACTCCGTCGATGACCTCACAGACGATCACAGCGGACGCCTCGGGCACCTGGAAACTCGGCGACCTGCCCGTCCACCGCATCGGCTTCGGCGCGATGCGGCTGACGGGCAGTGCCGCCTTCCACCTCGGCACTCCGAGTGACCGCGACCGGTCGATCGCCGTCCTGCGCAACGCGATCGACCTCGGCGTCAACCACATCGACACGGCCGCCTTCTACTTCTCGTCGCTGCGCTCCGCCAACGAGCTCATCAACAGCGCGCTGGCGCCGTATCCCGACGACCTGGTCATCGTCACCAAAGTGGGCCCTCACCGGACCTACGACGGGGAGTGGGGCACCTCGGCCCGCCCCGAGGACCTGCGCGGGCACGTCGAGGAGAACCTGCGCCAGCTCGGCCGCGACCACCTCGACGTGGTCAATCTGCGCCGGATGCCGAAGTACGACTCGATCGCCGAGCACTTCGGCGCCCTCGCGGAACTGCGCGAGGCAGGTCTGATCCGGCACCTCGGCATCTCCAACGTCACGCCGCGCCACCTCGCCGAGGCACAGGCCATCGCCCCCGTGGTCTGCGTGCAGAACCGGTACGCCCTCGACCGTCCCGACCCCGCCACCGACGAACTGCTGGAGATCTGCGGCGAACAGGGCGTCGCCTTCGTGCCGTTCTACGCGGTCGCCGGCGAGGGCGGCGAGCGTGGCGCCGCCACCCCACACGACGAGGAACTACGAGCCGTGGCCCGCGCCCACGGCGCGAGCCCCGCGCAGATCCGCATCGCCTGGACCCTGCACCAAGGCGCACATGTGCTCGCCATCCCCGGCACGGGCAACCCCGACCACCTCGTGGAAAATGTGGCGGCCGGCGCGATCCGTCTCACGGACGGGGAACTGGACCGGCTGAACTCGCTGCGCCCAGCGGCCGGTTGACCGGTCAGACCACCCAGGCCCCGTCCCGCATGAGATGCCGGCGCGGCAGCTCGTGCACCTCGCACCAGGCTTGCACCGCGCGCGGCCGCACCCGGAAGAACGCGTACGACGCATGGTCCTCGCGAGGATCCCAGCCGGTCTTCGCGCGGAACGCCTCGGCCGCCGCCGGCGGCACCTCGGGGATCGTGAAGGTCTCCGCCTCACCGTCGACGAGCACGACGTCCCGGGTGTCCCCGAAGGCCAGCCGGGCCCGCCGGCCGTCCCGCAGATTGCGGCCCGTGGGATTGCTCAGCCGTGTGCACAGCCACACGGCCTCGTCGTGCCACACGAACCAGAGCGGGACCAGGCACGGCACGCCTTCGGTGTCCGCCGTGGCGACCCAGATGTCGATCTCCCGCTCCATACGGTTCAGGAGGTCGGCCTTGCGCTGCTCGGGGGTGCGGGGCGGTTCGGTGATCTTCATGGCCGGGACGCTAGTGGGTGGCCGGGCATACCGCCTCGGGCCGGCGGCGTAGGCCGAGACCTAGGTCCTCGGGAAGTCGAGGTACTGCGCCCGTCCCTCTCCGAGCGACCAGTCGGCCGGTCCGTTCTCCGTCAGGACGACGAACACGTTCCTCGGTTCCGTCCCCGCGTAGGCATGCGCGAGCTCGGCGATCCTCCCGTACGGCGCCTGCTTCCGCGCGGGCGGGCGACCCGAGCGCAGCGTGATCGCGACGTAGACGATGCCGTCGTCGCGGTGCACTCCGAGGTAGTCGTCGTACCGGAGGGTGCTGCTCGCGCCGTCGTGGTCCACCAGGACCTGGAAGCGGTCGTCGGGTGGAATGTCGATCGTTTCGACGAGGGCGTCGTGAACGGCGCGACCGAGTGCGGCGAGTTGCTCGGGGCCGGCCCGGAGTGTGTCTATGCGGACGAAGGGCACGGAGGTCTCCTCGGAGCCGTAGGGGCGTTGCCTTGATCGTACATACTAGTAGGTACAGAGTTTGCACGGCTGTTTTGCATCCCATGGGTGTTACGTATAACCTCTCTCGTCAACCACGCGCTCCGAGAGGCTCTGATGCGACGTATCGCCCTGGTCACCCTCGTCGTCGTCGACTACGACGAGGCGATCCGCTTCTACACCGAGGCTCTCGGATTCCGGATCGCCGAGGACGCTCCCCGGCCCGACGGGTTGCGCTGGGTCGTCGTCGAACCCGGGAGTCCCGGAACGGGCAGCGGTCTGCTGCTCGCCCGTGCCGAAGGGGCGGCGCAGGCCGGCCGGGTCGGGGATCAGACCGGCGGGCGGGTCGGGTTCTTTCTGCACACCGACGACTTCGCCCGGGACCACGCCCGCATGGCCGCCGCGGCGTCACGTTCCTGGAGGAGCCGCGGCACGAGCCGTACGGAACCGTCGCCGTCTTCCAGGACCTGTACGGCAACCGCTGGGACCTGCTCCAGCCCGCCGGCTGACCCTGTCCCCACCCCTGTGAACCACTCGCTCAAGGAAAGACTCGCCATGACTGCTACGCGCGTAGACGCCGATGTGATCCGTCGCCTCCCCAAGGCCGTGCTGCACGACCACCTCGACGGCGGCCTGCGCCCCGCGACCGTGGTGGAGCTCGCGGACGCGGTCGGCCACACCCTGCCCACCACCGACCCCGCCGGACTCGCCGCCTGGTACTACGAGGCCGCCAACTCCGGCGACCTGGTGCGCTACATAGCCACCTTCGAGCACACCCTGGCCGTCATGCAGACCCGCGAGGGCCTGCTGCGCACGGCCGAGGAGTACGTGCTCGACCTCGCCGCGGACGGTGTCGTCTACGGTGAGGTGCGCTACGCCCCGGAGCTGATGGTCCGGGGCGGGCTGACCCTGCCCGAGGTCGTCGAGACCGTGCAGGAGGGACTCGCGGCCGGTATGGCGAAGGCGGCGGCCGCCGGGACGCCCGTGCGGGTCGGGACGCTGCTGTGCGGGATGCGGATGTTCGACCGGAGCCGGGAGATCGCCGATCTGGTCGTGGCGTTCCGGGACGCCGGTGTCGTCGGCTTCGACATCGCCGGCGCCGAGGACGGCTTCCCGCCCGCCGACCACCTCGCTGCCTTCGAGCACCTGCGCCGCGAGAACGTGCCGTTCACCATCCACGCCGGGGAGGCGCACGGCCTGCCCAGCATCCACCAGGCCCTTCAGGTGTGCGGCGCCCAGCGCATCGGACACGGCGTGCGCATCACCGACGACATCCCCGACCTCGCGTCGGGCAAGCTCGGCCGTCTCGCGGGCTGGGTGCGCGACCGGCGTGTCGCCCTGGAGATGTGCCCGACCTCCAACCTCCAGACCGGCGCCGCGACCTCCATCGCCGAGCACCCGATCACCGCGCTGAAGGACCTCGGCTTCCGCGTCACCCTGAACACCGACAACCGGCTCGTGTCGGGTACCACGATGACCCGCGAGATGTCCCTGCTGGTCGAGCAGGCGGGCTGGACCGTCGAGACCTGCGCACGGTCACGGTGAACGCCCTGAAGAGCGCGTTCCTCCCGTTCGACGAGCGGAACGCGCTGATCCGGGACGTGGTCCTGCCCGGCTACGAGGCCGCGCTCTGAAGGAGCCCCCGCAGGTAGGCGGCCTGTCCGATGTGCTGGAGATCGTCGGACAGGACGCTGACCAGCCGGACGCCCAGGGTGACCGGCGGGTCCCAGCGCTCGTCGACGACGCGCTCCAGGTCCTTGGCCGCCAGACCGCGCAGGGCTTCGAGGGTCTGGTCGTGCACGGCGTCGTAGTAGCCGGTCAGCATCTCGCCCGAGTCGACCCGGACTTGGCGACCTTGGCGGGACTGTGGCCGTAGCCCGTGTCGTGCCGGGGCAGACCGAGGCCGAAGCGCTTCTCCCAGTCCTGGGACAGCCACACCTGGTCGAGGTCGAACGCGTCGGCGACGTGGTCGTCCTGGACGCGGGTGAGGTGCCAGACCAGCCAGGCGATGGAGTTGGTGTCGGGGGAGGGGCGGGCGCTCAGTTCGTCGGGCGCGAGGCCCTCGACGGTGGCGTGGACTTCTTCCCGGATGCGGTTGTAGCCGTCGATGAGGATGTCCTTCGCATGCATGCCTCCACCATCGCGCATCGCCGCGCCCCGTGCGCCCCGGTTCACACGCCGGTGGCATCCGGTGTTGCGCCGGTGGTCCCCGCTTGCGCGCCTGTGGTCTCCCGTGGCGCGCGCCCGCCGTGTCTCGTGACGCGCTCGCCGTGTCCTGTGGCGGGCTCGCTGTATCCCTTGATCCCTTGATGCGCTCGCCGTGTCCCGTGGCGCGCCCACGTCTCCGGTGTCGCGCCTGTGGTCTGCGCCTTACGCGCCCGTGGTCTCCGGTGTCGCGCCTGTGGCCCCGGGCGAGGCGCTCGCGGTCTCCGGTGTCGCGCCGTGTGGCCCCGGGCGACCGCCCCTGGCCCCCAGCGATGTGCCCGTGCTCCCCGTCGATGTGCCCGTGGCCTCCAGCAGCGCCATCAGCGCCCGGGCCGCCGGGCTCGTGGCCTGCCGGGGCGGCAGCAGGGCCACCGGTCTCGTAGACCGCCTCGCCCGTTCCCTTCACGGGCAGCGCGGTCAGGGAGGCGCGTTTGTGCGCGAAGTGCCGCGGCACGACGGCGACGCCGAGGTTCTCGTCGACCAGGTCGAGCAGGGTGTGCACGTCGTTCACCTCCAGGGCCACGGTCCGCCGTACGCCCGCGGCGGCGAACACCGTGTCGGTGGTCCGGCGCGGACCCCAGTCCGGGTGGAAGTCGACGAACACCTCCCCGCCCAGTTCCTCCGGCGTGACGGCCGCACCGGCGGCGGCGAGCCGGTGGCTGGAATGGCACAGCAGCGTCATCGGCTCGCTGCTCAACGGCACCGACCGCAGCTGGTCGCTGTCCGCCTGCGTCCGGACGGCGAACGCCAGGTCGAGCCGCCGGCCGCGACCTTCCTCCGCGAGCGCGCCCGACCCCGCCTGCCGCAGACAGATCTCCGACGTCGGATGCTGGTGGCCGGAAGGTGGCGAGCAGCCCCGCGACATGCACCCCGGCGATGCACTGCTCACTGCCGAGCGCGAGCATGCCGCGCAGGACGCCCTGCACCGCCGCCACCGCCTCGTGGGCCGCGCGCACCTGCGCCAGGATCCGCTCCGCCTCGCCGAGCAGCGCCGCCCGGCCGGGGTGAGCGTCACCCGGCGGGTCGTGCGCACGAACAGCGGCGTCTGCAGCTCCCGCTCCAGCGCCCGGATCGAGGCCGACAGGCCGGACTGGGACACCAGGAGCCGCTCCGCCGCCCGGGTGAAGTGCTGGTCCTCGGCGACCGCGACGAAGTGCTGCAAGTGGCGCAGTTCCATGACTGAGAAGCGTAGCCGCTGAATTCCATCGGATTCTTCTGTTGGACGCAGTGGGAGCAGGTCACGACAGAGTGGACACCGGTTTCTTCCCGACCGAGCCAACCCCTCTGGTGTCGCGTTGTACACCGCACACCCCGACCGCTACGCGGACATGCCCTACCGGCGCACCGGACGCAGCGGCCTGAAGCTCCCCGCGCTCTCGCTCGGCCTGTGGCACAACTTCGGCCCGGACCGGCCGGTCGAGACCCAGCGAGCCATCCTGCGCCGCGCCTTCGACCTCGGCGTCACCCGACTTCGACCTCGCCAACAACTACGGCCCGCCGCCCGGTGCCGCCGAGTCCGCGCTGGGCGAGTTCCTGAAGTCGGACTTCGCCACCTACCGCGACGAACTGGTCATCTCCACCAAGGCCGGCTATCTGATGTGGCCGGGGCCGTACGGCGAGTGGGGCTCGCGCAAGTACGTGCTGTCGTCCCTGGACCAGAGCCTTGCGCGGATGGGCCTGGACTATGTCGACATCTTCTACTCGCACCGGCCCGACCCGGAGACTCCGCTGGAGGAGACGATGGGCGCCCTGCACTCGGCGGTGCAGCAGGGCAAGGCGCTGTACGTCGGTATCTCCAACTACTCCGCGGAGCAGACCCGCGAGGCCGCCCGCATCCTGGGCGAGCTGGGCACCCCGGCTCCTGATTCACCAGCCGCGCTACTCGATGCTGGACCGCCGCCCCGAGGACGAGGGCCTGCTGGACGCCCTCGACGAGCTCCAGGTCGGCTCCATCGTCTTCTCCCCGCTGGAGCAGGGCCTGCTCTCCGCCCGCTACCTCGACGGCATCCCGGAGGGCTCCCGGGCCGCGAGCGACAGCCCGTTCCTGAACTCCGACGCGGTCACCGAGGAGCTGGTGGGCCGGCTGCGCGACCTGAACGACATCGCCAAGTCGCGCGGACAGACGCTGGCCCAGATGGCGCTGGCCTGGGTGCTGCGCGGCGGCCGGGTGACCTCCGCGCTGGTCGGCGCGAGCAGCCCGCAGCAGCTGGAGGACAGCGTCGGAGCCATCGCCAACCTGGACTTCGACGCGGACGAGCTGGCCGGCATCGACGCGGTCGTCAAGCAGTAACCGGGTCTGCTCGACCGGGGGCGGCCGCCCCCGGTCGAGCGGATCAGGAACCGATCCGCTCCTCCAGGCGCACCGTCACCGTGTCGCCCTCCTCCTTGCCGATGGACTTGCGGACGTCGGCCTTCACGGGCAGCTTGTGCGTGCCGTCGCCCAGTGCCATGAACGAGCTGCGGAACGGGTGCCCGTCGATCGTCCCGCGGACCTTGACCAGGCCGCGGGTACCGAAGAACTCGGCCGACCCTGGCCAGACCAGGTAGGTCCAGCCGCCCTCGGCGGGGCTCTTGCGCAGGACCGCGGTGAATTCCGTGTCCAGTTTTCCGGTCGTGGCCATGATGTCCTCCGATGTTCGGCGGCCTCTCACCCACACAGACCGCCGGATACCGGACAACTCATCGCCGGAGCCGGTCTCACGCCCCGGCGGGCACCCGGTCGAGGAATCCGAGCACGGCCCTGATCCGGCCCTGCTCGTCCAGCGTGATCACATCCGACCCGGCCACCGGCGCCGAGCCGTCGGTCTCGCTGACCAGCTCCCACGAGAAGCGCGCGATGTGGTGGTGCCCGTCGACGGCGCCGGCGAGCCGGAACACCAGCCCCGGGAACTGCTCGCGGGCCGCGGCGATCAACGCGGCGATCTGCTCGTGGCCGTGGACGTCGGCCAGAGGGTCGGTGTAGCCGCCGTCCTCGGTCCACGCGGCGGCGACCGCCTTCGCCCGGGCCGCCGGGTCCTCGGCGTTCCAGGCCTCGAAGTAGCGGGCGACGGCGTCCCCGTAACGGTGGGCGGGTGCGGACATGGGCGATCAGCCTCCGAAAGGTCGTGTGTGCTGGTCAGGCCCCGGATCACCGCTCGCGGCGAACCGGCACGGACCACCCTGCCCGCGTCCGGCGGGACCGTCGATTACCTCCGGAGTCATCACCCCCTGGCGACCGCCCGCAGCGTTTCGGCCAACTCGGGGTGTGAATATGCCAGGAGACTGGCCGGAAAGACATGGTGACAGTGTTTCAGTAGTGAACATACTGACCAGCGAGAGCGCTTTCACATCCAGCGACGGCGCCCTCACGCACAGCACGCGAGCCGCAGGACAGGCAAGGCCGGGCAGGCAGGCGGGCAGGGCAACGGGGGAGGGTCACGTGCACGACGAGTTTCTGTGCCATGTCACGGCCTACGGAGTCTGCGACGGCCGCCGCATCGGGGTCCCGCTGGGCACCTACCGGGCGCCGACCCTCGCCCTCGCCCTGTGGTGGCTGCGCGACCGCGCCTCCTGGATCGCCCAGCGCCTCGACCCCCAGCCCGACGCCGAGCACTTACCGCCGGGTGCGCTCGTGCCGGTCGCCGAGACCGTGCCCGACGTGCCCACCCTGCTGCGCGCCTGGTGCGCCGACCCCGGTCAGCAGGAGAGGGTCGCCGAGGAGTTGGCGGCCGGACGGCTGGTACGCATCGCCACCAGCGACGACACCACCGAGTACGAACTGCTCGCCGAGTCCGTGGACGCCCTGCGGATGCAGCGTGCGGCTCCCTCCCTGGGCGTACCCGTGGCCTGAGCGGCTCGCCGAGTCATACATCAGGCAAATCGGTAGAATCTTGGTCATGGCGCAGTCGTCGGTGACACCAGAACTCGTCCTGGAGACCGAGACGGGCTCGACAGTGATGATTCCGGGGCGCGATTACCACGTCGGGCGCGACCCGTTGAGCGACATCGTCATCGACGACGACCGGGTCTCCTGGCACCACGCGGTACTGAGACCCGACGACGGGCACTGGACCATCGAGGACGAGAACAGCACCAACGGCACCTACGCCGACGGCCGCCGCATCCACGACTGGGACGTCGGACCCGGCAGCGTCATCCGCCTCGGCGATCCGGCCGACGGACCGCGCGTGGTCCTGACGGGCCGCCCCCCTCCGGCCCCGGAACGCCCCTCCGCCGTCTCGATGCCCGCCATGACGGGCACCTACCGGCGGCCCACGACCGTACGGCCGCTGCCTTCCCGCACCGTCCGCATCGGCCGCGCCGCCGACAACGACCTGGTCATCGACGACCTGGTGGTCTCCCGCCGGCACGCCGAACTGCGCGCCCTGCCCGACGGGACGTACGAGATCACCGACCTCGGCAGCCACAACGGCACGTACCTCAACGGCAGTCGCGTCACCAGCGCCCCGGTCGGCCAGGGCGACATCGTCGGCATCGGCCACTCGGCGTTCTGCCTCGTCGGCGACCAGCTCCAGGAGTACGTCGACACCGGTGAGATCTCCCTCGACGTGCAGGACCTCGCGGTCACCGTCGACCGGGGCCGCAAGACGCTGCTCGACCACGTGTCGTTCCCGGTGGGGGAGAAGTGCCTGCTCGCCGTCGTCGGCCCGAGCGGCGCCGGGAAGTCCACGCTCCTCAACGCCCTCACCGGCCAGCGGCCCGCCGGCCACGGTACCGTCCTCTACGACGGCCGCGACCTCTACCGCGACTACGCCGAGCTGCGCCAGCGCATCGGCCTCGTCCCGCAGGACGACATCCTGCACGCCCAGCTGACCGTCCGCAAAGCCCTGTCCTACGCCGCCGAGCTGCGCTTCCCGCAGGACACCGCCAAGGCCGAACGACGCGCCCGGGTCGACGAGGTGATCCGCGAACTGGGCCTGGAACAGCGCGCCGGCCAGCCCGTGCACAGCCTGTCCGGGGGCCAGCGCAAGCGCGTCAGCGTGGCTCTGGAGCTGCTGACCAAGCCGTCGCTGCTGTTCCTCGACGAACCGACGTCCGGACTCGACCCCGGCATGGACCGCTCGGTGATGCACATGCTGCGCGGCCTCGCCGACGACGGCCGGACCGTCATCGTGGTCACCCACAGCGTGCTCAGCCTGGACGTGTGCGACCGGCTCCTCGTGCTCGCGCCCGGCGGGAAGATCGCCTACTACGGGCCTCCCGAGGACGCCCTGGCGTACTTCGGTTTCGAGCAGTGGCCGGAGGCCTTCGAGGCCTTCGACCGGGACGCGGACCGGGACTGGGCCGGTGACTACAGCGCCTCGCCCTTCCACGGCCGGTACGTCGCCGACGCCACCGCCCAGCCCCGGCAGCCCCGGTCCGGACCCGTCGTCATCACTCCGCCGCCCCGGCCGCGCAGCCGGGCCTCCCAGCTCGGCACGCTCGTACGGCGGTACGCGGCCGCCCTCAGCGCCGACCGTACGTTCCTGATCATCATGATCGCCCTGCCGTTCGTGATGGGCGTGATGGCGCGGGCCCTGGCGGGCGGCAAGCTGACGCAGGAGACGGCGATGAACGCCCTGCTCATCCTGTGTGTCGGCGCGGTGCTCACCGGGGCCGCCAACGCCGTGCGGGAACTCGTCAAGGAACGGGTGATCTACCAGCGGGAGCGGGCGGTGGGCCTGTCCAGATCGGCGTACCTGATGTCCAAGGTCGTCGTCCTGGGCGTCATCACCGTGCTCCAGGCGGTGGTGCTGACCCTGGTCGCCCTGCTCGGCGTGGACCTCAACGCGCCCGGTGGCGAAGGCGTCCTGATGCCGCCCCTGGTGGAGATCGCGGTCGCCGTCGCCCTGCTGGCGTTCACGGCGATGATGCTCGGCCTGTTCATCTCCGCGCTGGTGCGCAAGGAGGAGGTGACGATGCCGCTGCTCGTGCTCATCGCCATCGTCCAGGTCGTCTTCTGCGGTGCCCTGCTGAAATTGGACGGTGTGCCCGGGCTCGAGCAACTGGGCTGGCTGGTGCCCGCGCGCTGGGCGCTCGCCGCGATGGCCGGCACCGTCGGGCTGGAGCGGATCGTGCCCGACGAGCTGACCAAGGATCCGCTCTTCGAGCACTCGGCGGGCACGTGGCTGCTCGACGTCGCGATGCTGCTCGTGCTGTCGGCGCTCTTCGGCTTCCTGGTGTCCCGGCTGCTGCGCCGCCACGAACCGGCCGTGATGCGGAAGTAGGCAGCGCCTGTGACGACTCCTGGATTCCGGCCCACGCACGTGGTCCCGCAGAACGGGATGCCCGCCTGGGAAGCCCCCGACCCGTCCCGGCCCACGGTGGACCTGGACCCCCTGCTGCCGGTGCAGCTGCTGGAGCGGCAGGGGGACTGGGGGCACGTGCTGTGCTTCAACGGCTGGTCGGCCTGGGTCGACGGCCGCCGCCTGGTCGCCGTACCGCAGGATCCGCCCGCCGCGGACGGGCCGCTCACCCGCAGCGCCGATCCGCGTCCGCTGCTGAGCCGGGCGCAGGAGGCCCTGGCGCGCTACCGGTCCGCGGTCGAGGACCTCGCGGCCGGTTCGGACCGGGAGTCCTTCCACGCCCGCACCCACGGGCTGCGGATCGGCGTCGTCGTCGACGGCGAGTCCGTGTGGCTCTACGACGCCGCGCATGGGCACTGGGTGTACGCCGACGGCACCCGGGCGACCACGTACGCGACGGACGAGACACCCCGGTCCGACCCGGAATCCCAGCCGGCCGAGCCCCCGGTCCCGACGCGCACGCCGACCCGGGTCGTACCGGCGGAGGTCATCGAGGAGGTACCCGGGGCGGAGCAGCCGGGCCGGCCGGTGCGGCCGACCCCGCCGACCGAGGCACCGCCCACCCGGGTCGTACCACCGGAACCCCCTCGGGCCGCGCCTCGTGTGCCGCCGGAGCCGACTCGGGTGGTGTCGCCCGAGGCTGCCGAGCCCTCTCGGGCCGGGTCTGCCGACGCCGGCGAGCCAACGCGGTTCGTGCCTCCGGAGGCTCCCGAGCCCACCCGGGCGGTGTCACCACAAACGCCCGAGGCGCCGCCCACGCGGGTCGTGTCCCCCGAGGGGGACGGCGAGCCGGCCTCGGACGAGGAGGCCGCCGGTTCCGGCGAGGCGCCGCCCACGCGGGTCGTGGGGTCCGAGCCCACCCGGATCGTGTCGCCCGAGGGTGACGTCCGTTGACCCGCGAGACGAGTCTGTTCTCGGGGCGGCCCTCCGAGCTGGTCGGGCAGCAGATCGCCGGGTACCGGATCGAGCAGGAGATCGGGCGCGGCGGCATGGCCGTGGTCTACCGGGCCCGGGACCTGCGTCTGGAGCGCACCGTCGCGCTCAAGCTGCTCGCCCCGGAGCTCGCCCGCAACGACACCTTCCGGCGCCGCTTCACCCACGAGTCCCGGGCCGCCGCCGCGATCGACCACCCGCACATCGTGCCGGTCTTCGAGGCAGGCGAGACGGATGGCGTGCTGTACATCGCGATGCGGTTCGTCGCCGGCAGCGACCTGCGTCATCTCCTGGACCGGGAGGGCCCGTTGCCGCCCGCCACCGCCGTACGCGTCGCCGCCCAGGTCGCCTCCGCGCTCGACGCCGCCCACGACCACGGCCTGGTGCACCGGGACGTCAAGCCCGGCAACATCCTGGTCTCCCGCGGCACCGACAGCGACCACCCCGAGCACGTCTACCTCACCGACTTCGGCCTGACCAAGAAGTCGCTGTCGCTGACCGGCTTCACCACGGTCGGCCAGTTCGTCGGAACCCTCGACTACGTCGCGCCCGAGCAGATCTCCGGCAACGCCCGTCGACCGCCCGCTGTGACGTGTACCGGCTTCGCCTGCGTCGTCTTCGAGGTCCTCGCCGGACACCCGCCCTTCCTCCGGGACGACGACATGGCCCTGCTGTGGGCTCACCAGTACGACGACCCGCCGCCATTGACCGAGTCCCGGCCCGGCCTTCCACCCCAGGTGGACCCGGTGTTCGCCAAGGCCCTCGCCAAGAACCCCGACGAGCGCTACCCCTCCTGTCTCACCTTCGTCGCAGCCCTGCGCGCCGCGACGACCGGTGGCGGAGCCGGCGCCGGGCCCGCGCCAGCCCGGATGGGCCGGCCGCCGGGGTAGGAGGGGCCGAAGCCGCCGCCGCGCTGGGCGGAACCGGTCTTCGTGGAGCGGGCGTAGAGCACGGCTGCGGGGCAGCCGGTGTGCCCGGCGTCAGCCCGTCTGCTCGGCGCGCACCTCACCCCGCCGCCGCACGTGCCGCGCCGACAGCGCGCCGGCGAACCCGGTCAGCAGCCCCCACGGGACGGCCAGGCCCACGGCTCCCCACAGCCGGGGTCTGAGGAACAGCTCACCCGCGAGGCCGCCGCCCAGGTCGCCGATGCCGAGCACGGACAGGCCGTAGTGCGCGGAGACGCGCCCGACCAGGCAGATCATGAACACCGTGAGCGCGAGCGCCAACGCCATGTGCACCGCGTGCTGCCAGGCCCGTACCCGCGCCGGCGACCGGGCCGCCATCACGAACGCGGCGGCGAGCAGCAGCACCACGTCGACGACCAGCAGCCACCACACCCTGCCGTCGTGCTCGGCGAGTGTCCGCAGGTTCAGCTCGGAGATGTCCGGGGTGCGCAGCACCTCGTCGAGCACATGCGGCATGGGCAGCCCGAACGGCCCCTCCACCCGGCCGTTCCAGGTGGCACCGAGTCCGATCGTCAGCGCCAGCCACACCAGATTGGGCATGCCGAGCAGGATCACGGCGAACGTCTCCGCCACGTGCCCCCGCGTCGCCGCGACGACCAGGGCGACGACCACGCCGATGACGACGCACGCGAGCAGCAGCGCGACCATCGCGTACGCGGCCGGCCGCACCGACGCCTGGAAGCGCAGCAGCCCGGCCGGCAACGGGGCCCCGCGCGACACCAGCAGGGCCAGCACCAGCACACCGGCCAGCCACACCACGCCGACGAACACGGACAGCGGAACGTCGGTGGTGAAACCGATCCTCGGCGAGGCGCCGAACAGGTCGCCCAGTTCGCCCAGCGCGTCGTTCCCGAGGGAGATGTCGAACGTGTGGCGGGCGGCGAGGGCGAGACCGATCAGCCCGAGCAGCCACAGCACCGCGATCCTGGCGGCCCAGCCGGCCAGCTCCGCCGTACCGGCGACCGCGCGGTGCCGCAGGGGCCGCAGGAATCCCCAGGCGATCACCAGCGCCCCGGTGAGCGTGACGGACAGGGGGATGACGGTCAGGCCCGCCTGCGTGTCGGCGAGGTCTCCGGCGCTTCCGGAGAGCTTCACGGTGCCCCCGACGGCGGTGACCACGGTCGCCGCGACGACCGGTGCGAACGCGCCGTCCGGAAGGTCCGCCGCCCCGGCCGCCCACAGGCCCAGCGCGGACACCGCCGCCATGGCGAGCAGCGCGCCGACCACCGTGACGAGGGCATGCATCCACCCGTGGCGGGCGACGGCCCGCTCGCCGGAGGTACGTGCCTGGCCGGAGGAGGTGCGCGAACTCACGCTGCCACGCTAAGCAGCACCCGCGCCGGACGCCCGCCGGGAGGTCCGTCCGCGTCGGCTTGCGAGCCGTACGGGACCGGGGCACACAATGAACTCGTAGTGGAAAAAGCGGTATACACCAGGACTAACCACCTCCCGGTGTGAGCAGGCCGCAGGGAACCCACGCGGGAAGAAGAGCACGTGAGCGTCGAACCGCCGTCGTCCGGCCGCCCGACAGGACCTCCCTCGGGGCCGCTGTCGGGTCCCTCCCAGCCGCCGTCGGGAGGCGGGCCGCCCTCCGAGCCGCCGAGCGGGGGAGGGCAGGCACCGGAGCCCCGCCGCCCCTGGTGGGGGTCGGTACCTCGCGTGGCGCTGATCGCCACCGCCGTCGTGGCCGCCGTGATCCTGGCCGTGGTGCTCACCCGGCCCGACGGCGGCGGCACCGGCGCGTCCGACGGCGGTACCAGCACGGCCGAGGGCGAGGTCTTCCTCCAGCCCGCGGCCGACACCGGCCCGGACCCGTTCACCGAGTCCACGGCGAAGGAGAGCTCGGCCTCACCGGTCTCGCCCTCGCCCACCGAGCTGGCCACGCGGAACGCCGTCCAGGGCGTCCAGGGCGGAGCGCCCGGTCTGTACGGCGGCACGCGCAACGTCGCCAGCTGCGACGTGGAGAAGCAGATCACGTTCTTCAAGGGGGCTCCGGACAAGCAGCGGGCGTTCGCCTCCGTCGCCCGGTGGACCCGCCCGACGTCCCCGCCTACCTGCGCTCGCTCACTCCCGTCGTGCTGCGCATCGACACGCGCGTCACTAACCACGGCTACAGCAACGGCCGTGCGACCGGCTACCAGGCCGTCCTCCAGGCCGGCACGGCCGTCCTGGTCGACGACCGCGGCATGCCCCGGGTGCGCTGCGCGTGCGGCAACCCGCTGTCCGCGCCGGTCGCCCAGCAGAGCGCGCCGAAGACGACCGGCGACGCGTGGCCGGGGTTCAAGCAGTCGAACGTCGTCGCGGTCACGCCCGCCCCGGAGCCGGTCGACGTCTTCGTCATGTGCGAGCCCGACGGCGAGTGGTTCGAGCGCCACAAGGGCGACACGGGCACGAGGGACCGCAAGACCGAGAAGCCCGACAAGCCCTCCCCCTCGGTGAGCATCACGACGCCGACGGGGACCACCGACACGACCTCGTCGGAGCCGCCCACGAGCGAACCGCCGACCTCGGACCCGGGGACGTCGTCGGAGCCGCCCACCTCGGACCCGGGGACGTCGTCCCAGCCGCCGCCTCCGCCCGGGGACGGCACCGGGAGCGACACGACGGACCAGGCCCCGTCCTCCTGACCCGGCCCGGTTCACCCGGCACGGACCACCAGGGCGTAATCGCCGAGACCGAGCAGACGATCGGCCGGCAGGTCGCCGTGGGCGGTGCGGATCGCCTCGAGACGGCCGGTCTCCGGTTCGAACACGACGTCCTGGACCGTGCCGAGCCCGTCGCCCGTCTCGGTGAGGATCCTCAGCCCCGGCAGCTCGTGGTGCTGCGGCACCTCGGACGGGGCGGCGGCCGAGCGGACGAGCACGGCGTCCGGGCCGACGGCGTGCAGGGCGCCCCAGGCCAGCACGGACTCCCTGCGGGAGTGCCTGCGGCGCACCCGGACGTGGGTGACCACACCGCCGGGCGTCGACCGTCAGGGATTTCAGGACTCCGATCTCTTCCGCCTCGGTCAGCGTCAGCACCGGCAGCCCCGGGCCTGCGAGAACAGCATCATGGCGATGTCCCCTCGTGCCCCTCGTCGAAGGCACCGACCCGGGCGGCGAAGGCCGGCAGGTCGTCGGCCACGTAGCGGGTGGCGTCCGCCGGGATCACCAGCGCCCGGCCGGAGACCGTGAGCGTCTCGCCGCGCGGCACGTACACCCGGTGCCGGCGCCCCCTGGAGCCCTGCGCCAGCGCCTTGCCCGCGGCGATCCGGAAGCCCACGACCCGGCCGCCTCGGTGCCGCCCTCGACGATCACGTCGAGCACCGTGCCCACCTCGGCGCCCTCGTCGGTCAGCACCCTCGCGTGCAGCACCCGGCCCTGCTGGACAGCGCGGCGTGCCACCGCGACGGGTGTGTCCGCAAGGGCACCGGCGTCGACGATCATGACCGCGTCATGGCCCAGCGAGTGCACGGCCGTCCACGGCAGGCTCTGCTTCAGCGGGCCCGACAGCAGTCCCCGGCCGCTGAGCGTGAAGCCGTCGACCCGCCCGGCGGCGGCGTCGAAGAGGGTGTCCTTGACCTGGGCGACGGCGTCGCCGCCCAGGGTGACCACCGGCAGGGTCGTCAGGCTCCGTGCCGCCCTCAGCTCGTTCATCGCGCGACTCCCCGCGGGCGGCCCGTACGCGATGACCGTCCCCGGCGTCGGCCGCCGGACCCGGTTCCTACCGGTGCCCGCGGACAGGGACGAATGCCCGGGGCACCGAACGGGCCGAACACCTAGTCAGGACTGCGAAGCCAGGCTCGGGGTACGAGCACTGTGCAGAGCGTCCGGCCAGTCCGGCTTCCCAGAGAGAAACGAATGATCGACCACCTGACGGGGCGAGTGATACCGACTGGTTTCGACGTGCCCGTGGAACCGCTGAGGCGGGCGGCACACTACACCGGCGAGCAGGGCTGCATCGCCGAGGCGCGGTCCTTCGCCGCGCTCTTCCTCGACCAGCTCAGGACCGAGTGGTGCGCGCGCATCGACGACCGGGTCGGCGGAGCGGTGCAGCTCGTCGTGAGCGAGCTGGTCACCAACGCCGACCGGCACAGCAACGGGCCGTACATCCTGGAGCTCGTCGGCACCGACACCGCGGTGACGGTGTCGGTCTACGACAGCAGCTCCGCACTGCCCCGCATCTTCCCCCGCAACCCCGAGCGCGTCGGGCGCCACGGCCTGGAGATCGTCCACGCGCTCGCGGAGCAGGTCAGCGTCGAGCGGGTGCCGGTGGGCAAGCGGGTACGCGCCGTGCTGCCGCTCGTCGGCGAAACCGATCACTGAGCCGTCCAGCGACGCCTCCGGAGCCGACACAGACGCCCCCGGAGCCGACACAGAGGCGGGTGCCGTCCCACTCCCGCACGTGGGGGACGGCACCCGCTGGTCGCCGGCCGCGTCAGGCGCAGCCCAGCTCGCCCAGCATTCCCTCGCGCAGCCGTGTGATGATCCGCTTGATCAGGCGGGAGACATGCATCTGCGAGCAGCCCAGCCGCTCACCGATCTCCGCCTGTGTGGCCTCCTCCACGAACCGCATGTGGAGGATCTGCCGGTCGCGCTCGCTGAGCTCCGCCATCAGCGGGGCGAGCGAGTGGAAGTCCTCGACGAGCCGCAGCCCGTCCTCCTCCACGCCGATGAAGTCGGCCAGGACCGCCTCGCCGCCCTCCGGGCCGTCTCCGGTGAGCGCGGCGTCCAGTGACGACGAGTTGTACCCGTTGGCGGCGATCTGTCCCTCGACGACCTCCTTCTCGGAGATGTTCATCAGGGTGGCCAGCTCGGTCACCGTGGGTTCTCGGTCCAGCCGGCTGGCGAGTTCCTCGCGGGCCTTGGCCAGCTCCACCCGCAGTTCCTGAAGCCGCCGCGGCACGTGCACAGCCCACGTCGTGTCCCGGAAGAACCGCTTGATCTCACCGACGATGTACGGCAGCGCGAAGGAGGTGAACTCGACCTCGCGCGACAGCTCGAACCGGTCGATGGCCTTGATCAGACCGATCATGCCGGTCTGGACGATGTCCTCCATGTCGTCGCCGCGGCCCCGGAACCGGCCGGCCGCGAACCGCACGAGCGACACGTTCATCTCGATCAGCGTGTTGCGCGCGTACTGGTACTCGTGCGTGCCCTCTTCGACTTCCGTCAGGCGCTGGAAGAACTGACGGGACAGCTCCCGGGCGTCCCTGGGGCCACGGACCGCGGGTCCACGACTCCCGGCAGTGCTCCGTCACCCGTGCCGGCCTCCGCGTTCTCTTCGACGACCTGTGCCTGCGACCGGATCACGGCGGTCTCCATTGCCTCTCCCCTGAGCGTCACGGCGGACATCTGCCTAGGTCCTTCCGGGTTGCGGGTACCCGGTTCCGTGCTACACATGCCCGGCAATCGGCGGGGCGGCGGAAAACAGGTGCCGTGCGACGGTCCGGGCCGTCGCACGCCACCCGCGTGACCGGCACCGGGCAGGCGGGTCCGGGCGGGGCCAGGGCTCCCAACGCCGCCCGGTGACCGGCCGGTTCGGCGATTCCACCGAGAGCGGAACGCCGCCCCCTTCCGCCGGCGACCAGGACTCCTAGGCTGGAGAAGTGAGCAACCACGTGCCGAACGAAGCCCGCGTCATCCCCCTGCGCCCGTCCGGCGCGCGCCCCCAGGCCGCCCGTCCGGCCACCGCTCCGCCACGGCACGGGCCGCCGCCTCCCGCCGCGAAGGAGCCCCTGTGGCGCGACCTGGTCGGTGACGTGCTGCGGCGCGAACGTCTTGCGCAGGAGCGCACGTTGAAGGACGTCGCCGACGAGGCGCGGATCTCCATGCCGTACCTGTCCGAGGTGGAGCGCGGCCGCAAGGAGGCCTCCTCGGAGGTCCTCGCAGCCGCCGCCCATGCCCTCGGACTGAGCCTCGGCGACCTGCTGTCGAGGGCGCAGGGCGAACTGACCCGCGTCACCGCGCGGTACCCGGGCGGCAGCCGCCGCGGGGCGTCCACCCCGTCGCACGACGGACTGTGCATGGCAGCCTGAGCCCGGTGGGCCGGCCGGCGCCTCAGACCCGCACGAGACGCCGGCTGAGCACCTCGTCGGCCAGCCCGTAACTCACCGCCTCCTGCGCGGTGAACACCTTGTCGCGGTCCATGTCGGCCCGCAGGGCCGCCACGTCGTGGTGGGTGTGCCGGGCCAGCACCTCCTCCACCTGGGAGCGGATCCGCACCATCTCCTTGGCCTGGAGCGCCAGGTCGGAGACCATGCCGCGCTGCCCGCCGGTCGCCGGCTGGCCGAGCAGCACGCGCGCGTGCTCCAGGACGAACCGCCGCCCGGGGTCACCGCCGGCCAGCAGCACCGCCGCGGTGGAGGCCGCCTGCCCGACGCAGCACGTCGAGATCGGGGCCCGTACGTACGACATCGTGTCGTAAATGGCCATCAGGGAGGTGAACGAGCCGCCGGGGGAGTTGATGTAGACCGAGATCTCGCTCTCCGGCGCCGACGACTCCAGATGGAGGAGCTGTGCGATGACGACATTGGCGACCCCGTCGTCGATCTCGGTGCCGAGGAAGATGATCCGCTCGTTGAGCAGCCGGCTGAAGACGTCGAAGGACCGCTCGCCCTGCGCGGTGCGCTCGATGACGTTCGGAATCGTGTAGCTCCCCATCACTGCAGCCCCATCCTGCGTCGCGTCGTGGCCGGGCGGACGTCATCGAGGGATTCCACGACCCGGTCCACCATGCCGTACTCCCTGGCCTCCTCGGCCGTGAACCAGCGGTCCCGGTCGCCGTCCCGGGAGATCGTCTCCGGGCTCTGGCCGGTGTGCTCGGCGGTGATCCGCTCGATGGTCCGCTTGGTGAACTCCAGGTTCTCCGCCTGGATCTCGATGTCGGCGGTGGTGCCGCCGATGCCCGCCGACGGCTGGTGCATCATGATCCGCGCGTTCGGCAGGGCGTAGCGCTTGCCCGGCGTGCCGACGCTGAGCAGGAACTGGCCCATGCTGGCGGCGAAGCCCATCGCCAGCGTGGAGACGTCGTTCGGGATGAGCCGCATCGTGTCGTAGATGGCGAGCCCCGCGTGCACCGCCCCACCGGGGCTGTTGATGTACAGGCTGATGTCGGTGCGCGGGTCCTCCGCGGACAGGACCAGCAGCTGCGCGCAGACCCGGTTCGCGGAGACCTCGTCGACCTGCGTGCCCAGCAGCACGATGCGCTGCGCGAGCAGCTGGGCGGCCAGATGGTCGTCGAACCGGGTCGGAGGGGTGTCGCCCTCCTCCGCCCGCGGGGCGAGTGTCGTGAGTGGGGTCATCGGTTCTCCTCGTCGTGGCAGAAGGGCCGCGGACATGCCGCGGAGGTGCCGTCGACTCCACTCTTGGCCTCGGACGACGCCCGCAGGCGGTTTCTCTGCCCTCGGCAGATCCGCTCCCGGCAGAGCCCGCGCCCGTACCGCCCGACTCAGCCCTTCTCGCCCAACTTCCGGAAGAACGCCGGCACATCACCCCGCCGTACGCCCGTCCCGTGCCGGGCAGCTCGTGCGGCCGGAGAAATATCGCCCGCGCGGCCGATGAGTTTCCCGGTGTGGACCGGTCGACACAGATGACAGCGATCCACGCCCCAGGAGGTACTCATGGCATCCGACGGTTTCACCACGTGTCTCTGGTTCGACGGCCAGGCCGAGGAGGCCGCCCATTTCTACGTCTCGGTCTTCAAGAACTCCAGCATCGGAAAAACCGCCCGCTACCCCGAGGGAGCGCCCCAGCCCGCCGGCAGCGTGATGACCGTCGAGTTCACGGCCAACGGCCAGCGGTTCCTCGCACTCAACGGCGGCCCCCAGTTCAAGTTCACCGAGGCGGTCTCCTTCATGATCTTCTGCGAGAACCAGGAGGAGATCGACTACTACTGGACCAAGCTCACCGAGAACGGCGGCGAGCCCGGCCCCTGCGGCTGGCTCAAGGACCGGTACGGCGTGTCCTGGCAGGTCATCCCCGACCGGCTCGACGACATGATCACCGACCCCGACCCGGCGAAGGCGGCCCGGGTGACCCAGGCGTTCATGGCGATGGGCAAGTTCGACATCGCGGCCCTGGACAAGGCGTACGCCGGCGAGTGACGCGCTCCCGGACAGGGGCGGGAACCCCTGCCCCTACCGGGACTCGGCCAGGATCTCCCTGATCACATGCCGCGAGTTCTCCGCGACCGGCGGGTTGGTCTCCCAGTAGTACGGCAGTGCGATGACCGCGATCGACAGGGCCCAGCCCCGGCCTCGCGCCCACTCGGCCTCGTCAGCGCCCACGGCCTCGCGGAAGACGCCGCGGACCTCGGCGGGCAGCAGACACCAGGCGCCGATGAGGTCGACGGCGGGATCGCCCACGCCCACCGTGCCGTAGTCGATCACGGCGGTCAGCCGCCCGCCGCTGACCAGCAGGTTCCCGGCCATCAGATCACCGTGCGCCCACACCGGCGGCCCGGTGTACTCCGGGGCGCGCAGGGCCTGCTCCCACAGGTCCGTCACCGCCGCGGTGTCGATCCGCCCCGCCAGCTGCGCGAGCGCCTCACGCATGAACCGGTCCCGGGCCGCCAGAGGCACACCCCGGTACCCGATCGGGCCCTCCGCAGCGTCGATCCGGCGCAGGGCGGCGACGTACGCCGCCAGATCCTCGGCGAGCAGCCGGGGTTCCTCCAGCGCTCCGGGCACGGGATTGCGGCCGTCCAGCCAGCCGTACACCGCCCAGGGCCACGGGAAGGCCTCGCCGGGCTCACCCCGCCCGAGGGGCTCGGGCGCGGCGGCGGGCAGCCCGGGTGCCAGCCGGGGCAGCCACCGCAGTTCGTGCGTGATGGCCTCGACGGCGCGGGGATGCCGGGGGAGGCGTACGACCTTGTCCGCGCCGAGGCGGAACACGGCGTTCTCCGTCCCGGAGGACTCCAGACGCCGCAGGGGCAGCCCTGCCCACCGCGGGAACCGTCCCGCGATCAGCCGGCCGACGACCGAGACGTCGATGTCCACTTCGTCCTCATGCATCCGCACCGCACACATGGCGCCATTCGAACGGTCAACTCGCCGACTGTCGAACGGTTTTCGTGATCTCCCGGGCCATGCGCAGGATGCCGGGGGAACGGACCGGGCAGGGCTTGGGCGTGGACGTCGTGGGCGCGAGGCAGAAGTGCAGGTAGTCGTCGTCCCGGTGCAGGGCCGTCCGGTCGCGGGACGGCTGAGTGCAGTAGTCGGGATGGGCACGCTCGTAGGCGGTGCACGGAAGGTACTGCGTCCAGGCGTAGCGGTCCGTGCCCGGACTCACCGCTCTCCCCGCGTCGGCGACGACGCCGCCCGTCGTGGCGGCCAGCCGTTCGTACAGTCCGTTCACCCGGCGCACCCGGTCGGGCGTGATCGGATCCGGACCCTGGAGCACCCACACGATCCGCGGCCGGTGGGAGCCGCCGGCCGTCGCGATCTGCTCGACGAGCCTGCGCGCGTCGGCCTCGTACCGCTCGAAGTACCGCTCCCGCGAACCGTCGTACGTGATCCGGTCCATGCACCAGGTGAAGTCCCAGGCGTTGCCCCAGAACTGCAACACCACGAAGTCCGGACGCAGCGACCGTACCAGGGCGGCCGCCTTGTCCCGGGCCGGGACGAGGGACCGCTCGCCCGTGCCCTCCAGGTAGTCGCACAGCGTGGTGCCCGAGTAGGGGGCGCTCGTGTACTTCGCGCGCAGGTCCCGGCGCAGTTCCTGGCCGAGGACCTTGTGGTTCTCCATGGCGAGCGAGTCGCCGAGGTACAGCACGGTGGGCGCCTGCACGGGGGCCCGGGCGCTGGGGGACGCGGGGGCCCGCTGATGCGTGGTCGCGGACACGTCCGGGGCGGACGGCGGGGGAGTCCCGGGCCCGGACGACGGATCACCGCACGCGCCGAGCAGCAACCCCGCCACCAGCACACCCACGATCCACGGTCTGCGCATCAGGCAACTCCCGC
>KE354023.1 GCA_000415505.1 Streptomyces afghaniensis 772 | reverse complement strand
TTCTGCCAAAGGGCGATGGCTGGTTGGCTACGTTCGGGAGGGATAACCGCTGAAAGCATCTAAGCGGGAAGCCTGCTTCGAGATGAGGACTCCCACCTCCTAGAGAGGGTAAGGCGTCCCAGTAGACGACTGGGTTGATAGGCCGGATATGGAAGCACGGTAACGTGTGGAGTTGACCGGTACTAATAGGCCGAGGGCTTGTCCTCAGTTGCTCGCGTCCACTGTGTTGGTTCTGAAACCACGAACAGCCCCACGTTGCCACACGTGGTGCGGCTGGATAGTTTCATAGTGTTTCGGTGGTTATAGCGTAGGGGAAACGCCCGGTTACATTCCGAACCCGGAAGCTAAGCCTTACAGCGCCGATGGTACTGCAGGGGGGACCCTGTGGGAGAGTAGGACGCCGCCGAACAATTATTGAAAAGGCCCACACCTTATGGTGTGGGCCTTTTTTGCGTTCCACGAGCGTATTTCTCGAGTGGGTTCATGACGGCTGCACCAGCTTGGTGTCGTACGCCAGGATCACCGCCTGAATGCGGTCGCGGGAGCCGGTCTTCGCGAGGATGCGGCCCACGTGCGTTTTCACCGTCGACTCGGCCAGGTGCAGGCGCGTGGCTATCTCCGTGTTCGTCCAGCCCTGGCCGATGACCGTGAGGATTTCGCGTTCCCGGTCGGTGAGGGGGGCGAGGCGTGGGTCTTCCCCAGGCGGCGTTTCCCTGGCCGGGTCGGTCGGCAGGTGATGGACGTAGGCGTCGAGGAGCCTGCGTGTGAGGCTGGGGGCTACGACCGCGTCGCCCGTGGCGACGGCGCGGATTCCGGCCAGGAGTTCCTCGGGCTGGGCGTCCTTGACGAGGAAGCCGGAGGCTCCTGCGCGGAGGCCGGCGTAGGCGTACTCGTCCAGGTCGAAGGTGGTGACGATCAGGATGCGGGTGCGGTCGCCGGCGGCGGTGATGCGGCGGGTCGCCTCGATGCCGTCCAGGCCGGGCATGCGGATGTCCATGAGGACGACGTCGGGGTGCAGCTCTGCCGCGAGGCGGACCGCTTCGCGGCCGTTCGCCGCCTCGCCCACGACCGTCATGTCGTCCTGGCTCTCCAGGAGCATGCGGGAGCCGAAGCGCTGGAGGGGCTGGTCGTCGGCGATCAGGACCGTGGTCACTGCGGGTTTTCCTCCGGGAGGTGTAGGCGGACGCGCCAGCCCTGCTCGGGGTGCGGGCGGGGGCCGGCCTCAAGTGTGCCGCCGTACAGGGCGGTTCGCTCGCGCATTCCGGGCAGACCGCGACCGTCGGGAGGTGGGGCGTCGGCTCGGCCGGCGTTGCCTGTGTCCGTGATCGTCACTGTCACGGCTCCCTTGTCCTCGTAGGACAGTTCTATCTGCGCGGTGGCACCGGGGCCTGCGTGTTTGAGGGTGTTGGTGAGGGCTTCCTGGATGACGCGGTAGACGGTGAGTTGGCGGCCTGGGGGGACGGTGGGGCTGCCGTGGGTGGTGGTGTGGACGGGGAGGCCTGCGGAGCGGACGCCGTCGAGGAGCTGGTCGAGGTCGGTGAGGCCGGGTTGGGGGGTCAGGTCGGCCTGGTTCTGTTCGTCCTCCCGCATGACGTCCAGGAGGCGGCGGAGTTCGGTGAGGGCCTGGCGGCTGGTGGTGGCGATGGCGTCGAGGGCCTGGGCGGCGCGTTCCGGGGACTTGGCGGCGGCGTATCTGCCGCCGTCGGCGAGGCCGGTGATGACGGAGAGGTTGTGGCCGATGATGTCGTGCATCTCGCGGGCGATGCGGGCGCGTTCGGCGGCGGTGGCGAGTTGGGCCTGCTGGTCGCGTTCGGTCTCCAGGCGGCGGGCGCGGTCCTCCAGGGCCTCGGTGTAGTTGCGGCGGGTGCGCACCGTGATACCGATGAGGGCGGCCACGGTGATGGACATCAGCTGGGAGCCGAGCTGCTGGTCCCAGGTGCCCTCCCCGTGGCGGGCGACCGAGACCAGGACCGGGGCGATCACCAGGGCCGTTGCCCACCACAGGTTGCGCAGGGCCCGGCGCAGGGCGATGTGGTAGACGAGGGCGAGCTGGAGCAGGGCCGCCTGGAGGGCCGCGCCGGTCCACGCGTTGGCGAGGGCGAAGAGGGCCATGGCGGCGAGGGCGGCCCGGGGGTGGGTGCGTCGCCAGAGGAGGGGGGTCGAGAGGCCGAGGCTCAGGGTGAGGAGGAGCCAGCCGGGGACGTCGAGGTTGTGGGCGTTGTGGCGCCAGCCGCCACCGGCGTAGTCGATCAGGGCGGCTGTCACCCAGAAACCGGTGATGTGCAGGTCCCACAGCAGGGGGTGGCGTCGGTCGAAGGCACGCACCCGGCGGGTGAGGCGGTGGGCGTACTCGGTGAGGGGCTCCGGCGCCCGGTCTTCCGTCACGGGGTTCATCGTGGAGGATTCCGATGCCGCTTGTCAGACGTCTCGGCGTCGTAGGACCGCTGCGGCCAGCGTGAGGGTCGCGGTCGTCCAGAGGGTCATGGCGAGGAGGGCGGCGCCCGGGGAGGCCGTGCCGGGCAGGGGCTGAGCCGTGGTGAGGGTTTCCAGGGCCTTGCCGGGGAAGTAGCGGACGGCTTCGTCGACGATGTCGTACGGGAGCATGGCCAGGACCTCCGGGACGATCATGAGGAGGCCGATGAAGACCCCGATGGCCATCGGGACCGAGCGGACCAGGGCGCCGATGCCGAGGGCGAGGACCGCGAGGAGGGTGAGGCCGGCCGCGTTGCCGGCGAGGGCGCGCAGGACGCCGGGGTCGCCGAGGGAGGCCGCCTGGTCGGTGCCGGTGAGGAGGGACTGGGCGAGGGGGAAGGTGACCAGGTTCGTCAGCAGGGTGAGGGGGAAGGCGATCGCGGCCAGGACGGCTGCCTTGGACCACAGGACGGGCAGGCGGCGGGGGACGGCGGTCATCGTGGCGCGGATCTGGCCCGTGGAGTACTCGCCGGCCGTTGCGAGGATGCCCAGCACGCCGAGGTTGATCTGGGCGAACTGGGTGCCGAGCAGGACGAAGACGACCGTGTCCATGCCGCCTTCGCCGGTGCCGTCGTAGGCGGCGGCCAGGCCCGTGCCCATGGCGACGGTGAGGGCGCTGGTCGCGACGAGGGTGATCCAGGTGGAGCGCAGGGTGCGGAGCTTGTGCCACTCGGAGCGCAGGACGCGGGCCGGAGTCACGCGGTAGGGCAGGGTCGCCGTGGTGGTCATGCTGCCGCTCCTTCGAGGGTCGCCGTGTACTCCACCGCGTCGCGGGTGAGGTCCATGAAGGCCTCCTCCAGGGACGCGGTGCCGGGGGTCAGTTCGTAGAGGGGGATGCCGTGAGCGGCTGCCGTGCGGCCGATGTGTTCGGCGTCCGTGCCGTGGACCTGGAGGGTGCCGGGGGTGTCGGTGGTGATGTCGACGCCGGGGGCGGTGAGGAGGCGTACGAGGTCGGAGGCCTGCGGGGTGACGACCTTGACGGTGCCGGCGCCGGAGTCGCGTACGAAGTCGGTGACCGTGGTGTCGGCGAGGAGACGGCCGCGGCCGATGATGACGAGGTGCTCGGCGGTGAGGGCCATCTCGCTCATGAGGTGGGACGAGACGAAGACCGTGCGGCCCTCGCTGGCGAGGGACTTGAGGAGGTTGCGGATCCACAGGACGCCCTCCGGGTCGAGGCCGTTGACCGGCTCGTCGAGGATGAGCACGGCCGGGTCGCCGAGCAGGGCGGCGGCGATGCCGAGGCGTTGGCCCATGCCGAGGGAGAAGCCCTTGACGCGGCGGTGGGCCACGTCGGTCAGGCCGGTGAGGGCGAGGACCTGCTCGACCCGGGTGCGGGGGATGCCGTGCGTGAGGGCGAGGGCGCGCAGGTGGTGGTAGGCCGTGCGGCCGGGGTGGACCGAGCGGGCCTCCAGCAGGGTGCCGACCTCGGTGAGGGGCGCGGGGTGGGCGGCGTAGGAGCGGCCGTCCACGGTGGCGTGGCCGCGGGTGGGGGCGTCGAGGCCGAGGATCATGCGCATGGTCGTGGACTTGCCGGCGCCGTTCGGGCCGAGGAAGCCGGTGACGATGCCGGGGCGGACGGTGAAGGACAGGTCCGTGACGACCGTCCGGTCGCCGTAGCGTTTGGTCAGTTCGTGTGCCGTCAGCATGCTTCGATGCTCGTGCGTGCGGGGGCCGCGGGCGTCGGACCGGCGGGGTAATCGGGGTGAGGGGCGTCGTACCCGGGTACTACCGTTGCCGGCATGAGCTATGTGATCCGGTCCGTCCGTGCTGATGAGTGGCCTGCGGCGAAGGAGCTGCGGCTCGCGGCGCTGCGGGACCCGGTGGCGCACCTGGCCTTCCTGGAGACGTACGAGGAGGCCGTGGCCAGGCCGGACTCCTTCTGGCAGGAGCGGACGGCCGGTGCCGCCGAAGGGGCGGACGCGAGGCAGCAGATCATCGCCGAGGGGCCCGACGGCCAGTGGGTGGGGACACTGACCGTGCTCGTGGAGGAGCCGGGGACGACGGACTGGGCCGGGTTTCCGGTGGAGCGGAAGCAGGGGCATGTCGTCGGCGTGTTCGTACGGCCGGAGGAGCGCGGGAGCGGGCTGACCGAGGTGCTGTTCGACGCGGCCCTGGAGTGGGCGTGGGGGCGGGGGCTGGAGCGGATGCGGCTCATCGTGCACGAGGAGAACGGGCGGGCGCAGCGGTTCTACCGGCGGGTGGGTTTCGAGCCGAGTGGGCTGATCGTGCCGCTCGGGGACTCCGAGGAGCGGGAGCTGGAGTTCGTGCTCGAGCGGAGCTCCGTGGGGGTGCCCTTCTCAGACCGGTAGTTCGTCGTGCGGCCAGCGGGCGCGGCCCTGTTCGCGGGAGCGGAGCAGGGCCAGGGTCGGCATGCCCCGGTCCGCTCCGGTGGCCAGCAGCTCCGGGAGCTGGGGGAGCGGGGCCACGGCGGCGACGTCGTCCAGGACGAGCGTGAATGGTGGGTCGAGGCGACCGGAGGATGACCGTTCGGCCATGTGCCGGCCGCGCTCGACCACGCTGGAGACGAGGGCCGTCAGGAGGGGCATCGCGCCCGGGTTCGTCCTGGGGTCCTCGATGGATTCACCCACCACATAAAGCGTGCCCCCTTCATGGACGAAGGAATCCAGGGCGAGGGCATCATTTCGGTTGGGAGTGCAAGCCTCGCGGATATTGACCGTGGAGAGGGCCGCGAGGGCACGGGTCGTCAGCTGCTGGGCCATGTCCCGGCGTTCGGGGTGGGCGGTGAGGGCGCCTTCGAGTTCGCCCGCGGAGCCCGGGGCGGCCTTGGGGTTGGTACGGAGGATGCGTACGGCGTCCTGGATCTGGGTGCCCTGGGACCAGCGGTGGACGTGGCGGATGGTGCGGCCGTCGATGGCGGCGGCGTGCAGGTAGCTCCGCAGGAGTGTCTCGGCGGTGTCGCTGAGGGCCTGGTCGAGTTTGGCGGTGGGGCGGACCGGGGTGAGGAGGGCGGTTGCTCTTCCGGTGGCTGTGGCCTTGTCCTCGCAGCCGGCTGTGGGGGACCAGTGGAGGCGGGCGGGGGTGGCGCAGCGGTGGGTGGGGTCGTAGAGGTTGGTGGGGCCCAGTTTGGCCCGCGCGTCTTTTGTCTCCTGCCAGAGGGCGGGGTTCGAGGTGACGATGAGGGCTGGGCCCTCCGCGTCGCGTACCGCCTGGGTGGCGGTGATTTGGCGGGTTTCCCTTGGGGCTACGAGGATTCTTTCCCACCCGCTCACCCGTTCCTGGCCGAACAGAGAAGCGGGGCTCGTGGGCGCGGCCGCCGGGGCCGGGGCCGGGGCGAGGGGTGCCGTCGGCTCCGGGAGGTGCGTGGGCGTGGGTTCGGGGTCTGCGCGGCGGGGCGTGGGGACGTCGTGCTGCGCCGACGTGGGGGTGGTGTGCTGCGTCGATGCGGGGGTGGTGGTGTGCTGTGCCGGTGCCGGCACGTCGTGCGGTGTGGGCGCTGGGGTCGCGTGCTGCGCCGGCGTGGGTGCGCCGTGCTGCGCCGGTGCGGGGGCGTCGTACTGCACCGGGGCCGGTGCGCCGCGCTGCTGTGCCGTCGGCATCTCGTGCTGCGTCGGCCCGCCTGCCCCGTACGCGACCCCCGCAGGATCCGGCGGTGCCGTCCGCTCCGCCCGGCGCCTCGCCCGGACCGCCCGCCACCTGGCCAGCGTGCCCATCACGAACACCGTCAGGACGATCAGGATCATCAGCTGGCCGATGAACAGGCCCCAGAACAGGCCGTAGCCCGAGAGTTCGCCGGGGGGTGTGTCGGGCCAGGCGCCGGGGATGTCGTGGGGCTGGGCGATGAGGCCGCGCATGGCCAGGGGCGTGCGGGTGAACGTGACGCCGGACGGCCAGGAGCCGTGGGCGAACAGGGCGGCGAGGCCGGTGGCCGTCCACACCAGCAGGGTCATGCCGAGGAGGAACGCGAGTATGCCGACCAGCAGGCCGTCGGGGATGCCTCCCTGGCTGTCGTGCCGGCTGCGGCGGTCGTCCGGTCTCACGCGTCCTCCCCCTACGCCACCGTCGATTCGGAGTCGCCCAGGTGGTGCTCCACGAAGGCCGCCGCCCGTTCCTCCGCCTCGAGTTCGGCGGCGCGCAGGGCGTCGTGGTCCGTGAGGTCCGCGGAGGACTCGGTCATCGCGCGGTCGGTGAAGACCAATGGGCGTTCGGTCTCCGTGACCAGATGTTTGACGACCTGGACATTGCCGTTGACGTCCCAGACGGCGATGCCGGGCGTGAGCGTCGGGATGATCTCGACCGCCCAGCGGGGCAGGCCGAGGACCCGGCCCGTGGCCCTCGCCTCGTCGGCCTTCTGGGCGTAGATCGTCCTTGTCGACGCCATCTTCAGGATGGCCGCCGCCTCCTTCGCCGCCGCGCCGTCCACCACGTCGGACAGGTGGTGGACGACCGCCACGAACGACAGGCCCAGTCGCCGGCCGAACTTCAGCAGGCGCTGGAACAGCTGGGCGACGAAGGGGCTGTTGATGATGTGCCAGGCCTCCTCGACCAGGAAGATGCGCTTCTTCCGGTCGGGGCGGATCCAGGTGTGCTCCAGCCACACGCCGACGATCGCCATGAGGATGGGCATGGCGATGGAGTTGCGGTCGATGTGGGACAGGTCGAAGACGATGAGCGGCGCGTCCAGGTCGATGCCGACCGTGGTCGGGCCGTCGAACATGCCGCGCAGGTCACCGTCGACGAGGCGGTCCAGGACCAGGGCGACGTCGAGGCCCCAGGCCCGTACGTCGTCTATGGCGACGTTCATCGCCTCGGCCGACTCGGGCTCGGGGTGGCGCAGCTGCTCGACGATGTCGGTGAGGACGGGCTGGCGGTCGACGATGGTCTCGTTGACGTAGGCGTGCGCGACCTTGAGGGCGAAGCCGGAGCGCTCGTCCAGGCCGTGGCCCATCGCGACCTCGATGATCGTGCGGAGCAGCGCGAGCTGGCCCGTGGTCGTGATCGCGGGGTCGAGCGGGTTGAGGCGGATCCCCATGTCCAGGGCGGCCATCGGGTCCAGGCGGATGGGAGTTATCCCCAGCTCCTGGGCGATGAGATTCCACTCGCCCACCCCGTCCTCGCCCTGGGCGTCCAGGACGACGACCTGGCGGTCGCGGAAGCGGAGCTGGCGCAGGACGTACGTCTTCTCCAGCGCCGACTTGCCGTTGCCGGACTCGCCGAGGACCAGCCAGTGGGGGGCGGGGAGCTGCTGGCCGTAGAGCTGGAAGGGGTCGTAGATGTAGCCCTTTCCGGAGTACACCTCGCGGCCGATGATGACGCCGGAGTCGCCGAGGCCGGGGGCGGCGGTCGGGAGGTAGACCGCCTGGGCCTGGCCCGTGGACGTGCGCACCGGGAGCCGGGTCGTCTCGACCTTTCCGAAGAGGAAGGACGTGAAGGCGTCGGTGAGGACGGACAGCGGGTCCCGCATCAGGTCCTACCTCCGAATGCCGGTGGCGAAGGGAAGGGTGTTCACGAAGGCGCGGTGGTGCTCGCGGTCGCACCATTCCAGCTTCAGGTACGACTTTCCGGCCGAGGCCCTTATCGTCCGCTTGTCGCGGGCGAGGGCGTCGGGGGAACGCGAGGAGACGGTGATGTAGCCGACGAGGTTCACCCCGGCGGCGCCGCTGGCGAGGTCTTCGCCGCGCTGGTCGAGCCGGGAGTTCGCGGCCACGTCGCGCGGGTCGATGGTGCGGTTCATCTTGGCGGCGCGGGACGCCTCGGCCTCGTCGTTGGTCTTCTCCGTGAGCATGCGCTCGATGGCGACCTCGGTGGGTTCGAGGTCCATGGTGACGGCGACCGTGCGGATGACGTCCGGGGTGTGGACGAGCAGCGGGGCGAGGAAGTTGACGCCGACGGGGGTCATCGGCCACTCCTTCACCCAGGCCGTGGCGTGGCACCAGGGGGCGCGGGTGGAGGACTCGCGGGTCTTGGCCTGGAGGTAGGTGGGCTCCATGGCGTCCAGCTCGGCCGGCCAGGCATTGCGTTTCGTCATCGCCTGGATGTGGTCGATCGGGTGGTCCGGGTCGTACATGGAGTGGATCAGCGAGGACAGTCTGCTCTGGCCGAGCGGCTGCCGTACGCGGATGTCGGCCTCCTGGAGGCGCGAGCAGATGTCGGTGAGCTCGCGGGCCATGACGACGGCGAGTCCGGCGTCCCGGTCGACCTTGCCGCCGTGGGCGCGGGCGGCGCGGGCCATGGCGTTGGCCTCGGCGGCGAGGTCGCGGGTGTAGTGCATGCAGGCGACGAGGTAGGCGCGGTGCTGCTCGCTGCTGGTGGACACCATCGACTGGAGCTGGTCGTACGACTGCTGGAGCCACGGCGGTGCCTTGTCGTCGCCGCGGACGGCGACGTCCTTGGCGTGGGCGTCCGGGTCGGCGGGGAGGGTGCGGGCGAGCATCTGGAGGCGGGTGACGAAGCCGTCGCCGTTGGCCACGTGCTTGAGCAGCGTGCCGAAGCGGTCGACGAGGGCTTCCTGGTCCTCGGAGTCGCGCAGGCCGACGCCGGGGCCCTCGATCTCGATGGCGGCGGTGACGGTCTTGCGGTCGGCGTGCAGCAGGACGGCGATCTCGTCGGGGCCGAAGGGGGCGGCCAGCCAGGTGATGCGGCCGATGCCCGGAGGCGGCCCGATCTCGACCTCGCGGCCGTCGAGCCGGGTGCCGGCCTCGATGACGGCGGAGCGGTAGGCGGTGCCCTGCTTCAGGGTCCGCTTGTAGCTGCGGTTGATCTCGAACCACTTGTAGA
The DNA here is from genome assembly GCA_000415505.1 of Streptomyces afghaniensis 772. Classification (GTDB taxonomy): domain Bacteria; phylum Actinomycetota; class Actinomycetes; order Streptomycetales; family Streptomycetaceae; genus Streptomyces; species Streptomyces afghaniensis. Next base: position 24,610 of record KE354023.1, on the reverse strand, counting down.
ACGTGCGGTGCTTGTACGGCACGTACACGGCGGCCAGCGCCAGCATCGGGAATCCGGCGAGCAGCACGATGCGCAGGGACAGCACGGGGACGAGGAGCCCGCACATCATGCCGAGGAACGCGCCCACGACGATCAGGGCGATCTCGCCGGTCTCGCGGTTGCGGCCGATGATCGCGTTCGGCCGGGCGCGGCCGATCAGATATGTACGGCGGGGCGTGACCGGATGGGACACGTGGGACTCGGTCGTCAACGCCCTTCACCTCCCGTGCGATTGGTACTGCTGTTGCGGGTGTTGCTGGCGTGGGGAGTGTTGACGGGGCTGCTCGAACGGGGTGCGGGTGCGGCGGAGGGGACAGATCCGCCGCCGCCGTTCGAGGGGCGCGAGCTGTGCGCGGCGACTCCGCCGGAGGCGGGGTTGCTGGGGCGGGGGCGGAGGACTGGCTGCCTCCGCCGTTGTTGTCGGCGCGGGTGCTGTGGGTCTTGATGCCCTGCGCGACCAAGGTCGCGGGGGAGCTGATGACCGCGGCGGCCTTGCTCTCCGCGCCCTGCATGAGGCGGTTGTTGCGGGAGCCGGCGATCTCGTCGCCGAAGCCGGGGACGAAGCGGTAGATCATCGCACTGGCGAAGATGGCGAGCAGGATGATGGCGAGGCCGGAGACGACGGCGGAGAAGGCGTCGGGGCCGTCGTCGGCGGAGAGCGCGCCGGCGAGGCCGAGGACGATCACGATCACCGGTTTGACCAGGATCACGGCGATCATGATGCCGGCCCAGCGGCGGACGTGGCCCCAGAGGTTCTTGTCGACGAGGCCGGCGTAGACGACGGTGCCGAGGAGGGCGCCGACGTAGAGCAGGGCGGCGCGGATGACGAGCTCCAGCCAGAGGACGCCGGCGGCGAGGATGCTGACCAGGGAGACGACGATCAGCATGATCGGGCCGCCGCCGATGTCCTCGCCCTTGTTGAGGGCCTCGGAGAACGTGCCGAAGAAGGCGTCGGTCTGGTCGCCGGTGGCCTTTGCGAGGACCTCGGTGATGCCGTCCGTCGCGGAGACGACGGTGTAGAGGATCAGGGGGGTGAAGGCGGAGGCGAGCACGGTCAGCCAGAGGAACCCGATGGCCTCGGACAGGGCGGTGGTCAGGGGCACGCCGCGGACGGCTCGCTTGGCGACGGCCAGGAGCCAGAGGAGGAGCGTGAGGATGGTCGACGCGGCGAAGACGACGGCGTACTGCTGGAGGAACTTGGGGTTCGTGAAGTCGACGTTCGCCGTCTCCTTCACGGCGTCGCTGAGCTTGTCGACGGTCCAGGAGGCGGCGTCGGCACAGCCCTTGGCGAGGGAGGAGAGGGGGTCGAGGGTGGAGGTGGGGTCCAGGCGGGAGGTGCCGCCGGACCGGTTGGCGCCGCTGCCGGTGTCGCCTTCGCAGATTTCCCTGGCCTGGCCCCTGAGGAGGTCGCAGGCGTTGTTGCTCGGTGACGGGGAAGGGGTGGGGGCGGCGAAGGCACGGGTGGCCGCAAGGACCATGGCCGCCTGAACCGCTGTGACCATGGCACCAAGCTTGAGTACGTGGTGTTTAGCGGGCATAGGTGAACCCTCCGTACTCCTCGACAGCCTTGGTCATGTCCTCTGCGGTGGAGGCTCTTTGGTCGCGTCCGACGGGGACCGGGCCGTCCTCCTGGGTGAAGTCGGTGACCTTCCAGTCACCATCGACCCACTTCAACTGGTAGGTCGTCGTGTACCAGCTCTCGGTCACGGGGTTCTTCGAGCCGTCGCCCGACAGTCCGAAGAGGGATGTGTACCAGAGCGCGACCGTGGCGGTGCTGCCGCTGAAGGACGTGACCTTGGTACCGACCGGGATGACGCGCGAGACGAAGGTCTGACCGCTTGGCGCGGCACCGTCCTTGTCCAGGCCGATCTTCTCGAGGAAGCTCGCCCGGGAGTAGACCTGGTCGAACGCCGGCAGTTGGGCGGCAGCCACGTCGGGGGCATACACGGTGTTGACGATTGCGTGCCGCTTCTCGGTGTTGTACATGTCAGCCGACCCCAGGGCGATGCCGTAGTTGGTGGCTGCTGACTGGGCGCCCTGTTCGTCGTGGGCGTAGCCCGTGGGAATCCCCGCCGCCTTCGACACCACTGGCCCTCCCCCGAGGGGGCAGTCGGCGCGCTCGAAGCCTTGTCGCTGCCCGAGCCGCTGGCCTCGGAATCGCCACCTCCCCGGTTCGCGAAGGCGATGGCTGCGATGAGGAGGACCACCACGCCGACCACCGTGACCAGGCTGCGCGACGAGCGGGTGCGGCGGGGGGTGCCGTAGGGGTCGGCTCCGGTGTCGGGCAGGCGGGTGCGGGTCTGGCCCGTGCCGCCGTAGCCGCCGGAGGCCTCGTGCTCGTCACCGAGACTCATGCCGCGTACGCCCCCTCGACGTCGTACTGCTCGTGCTCCTCGTACGACGGTAGCCGTGCTGGTTCCCGCGCGGGCGCGGTGTGGTGACTCGACATCAGGGAAACGCAACCTTCGCCGGTGGGCACGACGGGCGGGTGGGATGGAGGGGGGAGCCGGGCGTGCCCGGCCGGGGCGGGTGGGCCCGGCCTACACGGCCATGCCGTACACGATGGTGAAGAGCGTGCCGAGTGAGCCGATGATGAAGACTCCCGTGAGGCCCGCGATGATGAGGCCCTTGCCCTGCTCCGCGCTGAAGGTGTCCCGCAGGGCGGTGGCACCGATGCGCTGCTTGGCGGCGCCCCAGATGGCGATGCCGAGGCAGAGCAGGATGGCCACCGCCATCACGACCTCGATCATCACCTTGGCCTCGTTGCCCAGGCTGCCGAAGGGGCCCCAGTCCGGAGCGATCCCGCCGATGATCGTGTTGATGTCTCCCTTGTCGGCCGCAAAGAGCATGTAAGTCACCGCCCCTGTTGGGTAGTTCCGCATCCTCTGCGGTCGTGCAGAGGTCAGGCCTCATTCTCGCCGACAATGACGCTGTCGGATGTCGACTTGGCGTCATTGATTGGCGGGTTTCGTACGAATACCTTGCCACCGTTCCGGGCCGGGCCCTAAGGGAGGCGACGGACGGTGTGCGAAGTATCGTATGGTCACTCTGTGTATCACGGCAGGTCACGCCGGGCAATGAGGCCTGAGCGGAACCTGTTGTGCGGTTCCGTCGTTGTGCCCTTTTACGGCCTGTGTCACCTTTCCGGGCCGTTTCTGACGGCCGGTCGGGTGAGGGGTCGTCCCGGTGTTCTCCGGGTGAAGGCTACCTGGCGCGGCGAACGGGCCGCGGCTGGGTTGCCGCGGCCCGTTCGACCGGTGACGTTCCGTCACGAGGGGCAGGGTCAGCCGGTGAAGGCGCCGACTCCGTTCGGGGTGCCCCAGCCGGTCGGGCCGTCATAGCCCGTTCGGGCGGTGCAGAAGTAGCTGGTGGCGCACGTGCCGTTGGTGCCGCTGGTGACGTCGTTCAGGGCGGCGGTGTTCGCGTAGGGGAACTTCGCCGGGTAGGAGCCGCCGGACGGAGTGCCCGCCAGGGCGTAGACGCTCGCGATGATCGGGGCGGAGGCGCTGGTGCCGCCGTAGGTGGCCCAGCCCTGGCCGTCGGCGCCGTAGGTGTCGTAGACGGAGACGCCGGTCGCGGGGTCGGCGACGGCGGAGACGTCGGCGATCATGCGCTTGGCGCAGCCGGTGTCGGTCTGCCAGGCGGGCTTGGCGTCGTAGGCGGAGCAGCCGGAGCCGGTGCCTTCGGTGCTGCTGGTCCGCCAGACGCTCTCGGTCCAGCCGCGGGTGGTGGAGGAGGTGGTGAGCCTGGTGCCGCCGACGGCCGTGACGTACTTGGAGGCCGCGGGGTACTCGGCGCCGTATCCCGCGTCGCCCGCGCTGACGGTGATGGCGACGCCCGGGTGGTTGAAGTACGCGGAGTCGTACGTGGCGTCGGAGGAGGACTCGCCGCCGCCGTAGCTGTTGGAGACGTACGTGGCGCCCAGGCCGACGGCCTCGTTGACGGCGGTGCCCAGGTTGGCCATGGAGGCGGACTTGGCCTCGACGAGGAGGATGTGGCAGTTCGGGCAGATCGCGCTGGCCATGTCGAGGTCGAGGGAGATCTCGCCGGACCAGCCGCTGTCGGCGGTGGGGAGGGCGGTGGTGGAGCCGGTCTGGCTCACCTTCTTGAAGCAGCCGCCGGCGGTGGTGCAGGCGGGCAGGCCGTAGTGCGAGCGGTAGGCGGCGAGGTCGGACTCGGCGTCGGGATCGTCGTAGGCGTCGACGATGGCGACGGTCCGGCCGGTGCCGTTGGTCGCGGCGGCGGAGGTCAGGCCGTAGGCGTCCTGGAGGTCGGAGGGGCCGTAGCCGGAGGGGGAGGTGGCCTCGGCGGCCGTGGGTGAGATGCCGTGCTGCTGCTGGAAGGCGGTGCGGCCGCCCGTGACGCGCAGGGCGTTGCAGGCCATCTCGTCCTTGTGGCGGGGGAGGGCGCAGGAGCGGGTCCAGGTGACCCGGGAGGTGCTCGCCGGGGCCGTGTCGGCGTGGGCGGCGGTGGTGAGGCCGGTGAGGAGGAGCGCGGCGGTGGCGGTGACGACGGCGGCTGTGCGGCGCCATCTGCGGCGGCCGGCGGGAGAGTTGTGGGGTGTCGTGCGCAAGGTACAGCCTCCTGGCAGTGGTGGACAGAGGCCTGCGGGTGGGGATCCGCCGGTACGGTTCCCGGCGGGGGCGGCGACCCGCGACGACGATCGCTTGTTGAGTACGTGACAACAAGACGGGTTTCGGAATCCTGACTTCCGCCTTACTGAAGCGGGTGCCGGGCTTACCGGTCGGTGACGGGCCGATGGCCGGGAGATGGGCGCGGCTTGACCCAAGGGGCCTGACTTCAGCGGGGCTTGGGACCGGCGGCACACGTTTTTCTCACCTTCGCCCGACACAGTGGTCCCGATGAAGCGCGTCCTCTCCCTTGCCGTGGTCCTTGCCGCCCTCACCTCCGCGTCCACCGCGGTGGCCGACGACGGGGCCGGGCCCTTCGGGGTGACCGTCACCGCGGGGGCGGTCGCGGGGAGCGCGCGGGTCGGGGTGCTCGTCCCCGCAGACCGGGCGGCACACCCGGCGGGTGCGCATTTCTGCACCGCGTCCGTGGTGCGGGCGCCGTACCGGAATCTCGTCGTCACCGCGGCGCACTGCCTGGACGGGCGCGGGGAGCTCGTGTTCGTGCCCGGGTACCGCAACGGCCGTGCGCCGTACGGGGTGTGGAAGGTGAAGCGGCGGTTCCTGCCCCGTGGGTGGGTCGAGGGGCGGCGGGAGGACAGTGACGTGGCGTTCGCCGTGGTCGCGCCGCGGGGCGGGAAGGGAGTCGAGGACGCCGTCGGCGGTTACCGGTTCACCACCGGTACGGCGACGGGAGCGACGGCCGTGACCCTCACCGGGTACCCCGACTCCCGCGAGACGCCCGTCAGCTGCACCAACAAGCCGACCGCGCACAGTCCCGGCCAGCAGCGCATCGACTGCCCGGGATTCGCCGGCGGCACCAGCGGAAGCCCCTGGGTGAACGGGGACGGGCAGGTCGTGGGGGTCCTCGGCGGCCATGACGACGGCGGGACGACCCCCGACGTGTCCTACAGCGTGGTGCTCCGCGGGGAGGCGGAGCGGCTGTACCGGGAGGCGGCGGGCGACCCGTGACGGGGCCGTGCGCCGGTTGCCCCCGGCGTGCCGCCCCCTGCTGTCGGCTGTTCCCCTTTCCGCCCCGACTCTCCTCCCCGTGATCATTCCTGCCTACGGCGGCCGCCTCTACACTGACCAGGCGACGGACTCCTGGCCGGCGAGGGGCGGTTGACGGTGCGTAAGGCATGGATCGTGGCGAGTGTTGCGATCAGCTCCGCCCTGGCCTTCGTGATGCTGCTCGTCGTCGGGGTCTACATCGTCGCCGGAAACCTGGTCAACGGGGTCGGCGGTGGGGCGAAGGCGCTGGCCAAGGGGTCGGTGCCCGCCGCGTACTCGGCCCTGGTGCAGAAGTGGGGCAACCTCTGCCCCGCCATCAGCCCGGCCCTGCTCGCCGCCCAGCTCTACCAGGAGAGCGGGTTCAACCCGAAGGCCCAGAGTCACGCCGCCGCGCAGGGGATAGCGCAGTTCATCCCCGGCACCTGGGCCTCGCACGGCATCGACGGCGACGGCGACGGCGACCGTGACGTGTGGGACCCGAAGGACGCGATTCCCTCTGCCGCCTCGTACGACTGCGAACTCGCGTCGTACGTGAAGAAGGTGGGCGGGAATCTGACCGAAAACATGCTGGCCGCGTACAACGCGGGGGCATACGCGGTGATCAAGTATGGGGGCGTGCCGCCGTACACCGAGACCCGGAACTACGTGAAGCGGATCACGACGCTCTCGGAGAGCTTCGCGGCGCCCGTCGGGCGGGTCGATCCCTCCGAGCAGGCCGCGGGCGCCATCGAGTACGCGCAGAAGAAGCTCGGCACGCCCTACCTGTGGGGCGGCACGGGCACCGCTGAGCAGGGCGGACGCTTCGACTGCTCGGGACTGACCCAGGCCGCCTACGAGACCGTCGGCATCAAGCTGCCGCGCGTCGCCAACGACCAGTACAACGCCGGGCCGCACCCCGCGCGGGACGAACTGCTCCCCGGCGACCTCGTGTTCTTCTCGGACGACCTCACCAATTCGCGTGCCATCCGGCATGTCGGCATTTATGTCGGAGGTGGGTACATGATCGACGCGCCGCGAACGGGTGCGGTGATCCGGTTCGACCCGATCGACACCCCCGACTACTTCGGGGCCACCCGGGTCACCGAAGATGGCGCGAAAGCACTGCCCACGACGGTGTGAGCCGAGTGTGAACCCACCCCCTGAGCTGCAAAGACGTGTCTCTCTTCGATAACGTCTGCGTGATCATTCGGTGGAGTGTGGAACGTATCAGCGGGGACCATGCGTTCCTGTTGACGTAGCCGAGCAGACGTATGTCGGCACGTGTCACGGACGCGTGCAGCGGAAGCGGATCTACAACCACGGGGGTGGCAGGAGCGGCGCACACTCAGGTGCGCCGGGAGAGACGACGAAGGGGCCGCAGCATCATGGCTGGACTCGCCGAATCCGGGTCGAACCCCGACGTCGACCTGCTTTACGACATCAATGGCCTGGCCAAGGACGCGCCGCCGTGGTTCGACCGGGTCATGGAGTTCGTCGGCGAGTACGGGTTGTTGCTCGCCATCGTCCTGCTCGTGCTCTGGTGCTGGTGGTCCGTGCGGCGCCGGGGCGAGGAGGACGCGGCGTCCTCCGTCGCGGCGCTGGTCTGGGCGCCGCTCGCGGCGGGGATCGCCGTGCTGGTCAACGTGCCGATACGGGGTTTCGTGGAGCGGCCCCGGCCGTTCCTCGACCATCAGGGGCTCGAGGTGCTCGTCGCCGGCAAGAACGACTACTCGTTCGTGAGCGACCACGCGACGATCGTCATGGCGATGGCGGTCGGGCTGTTCGTGGCGAACCGGAAGTTCGGGCTGGTCGCGTTGGTGCTGGCCGTGTTCGGCGGGTTCATTCGCGTCTACATGGGTGTGCACTACCCGACGGATGTCGTGGGTGGGTTCGCGCTGGGGACGGCTGTGGCGTTGCTGCTGTCGCCGGTGGCCATGGCGCTGCTGACGCCTGTTACGCGGGCGGTTGAGCGGTCGCCTCGGGTGGGGTGGCTTGTGCGGGCTCGGGGGCGCGGGGGTGCTGGGGACGGGGCCGACGCGGTGGTTCCCGGGGCGCGGAGTGAGCGGGCCGGGGCCGGGGCGTCCGAGCGGGACCTTGCTGCCTAGTTCTCGGCGTTGGTGCTGAGGGCGGGGCGTTGCGCAGCCCGGCGTAGCGGGGTGCCGTTGCGCCCACCCGTGCCGCCCCAGCGGCACGACTGCCCGCAGCTGGGCGGGACGACTGCCCGCAGCTGGGCTGGGACGAGCGCTCGCGGCTGGGCTCACAGCGCTTGCGGGTACGTGAAGAAGCGGTTCGGGTCGTATTCGTTCTTCAGCTTCGTCAGGCGAGGGGCCGCGTCGCCGTAGTACGCCTTGCGCCAGTTGGTGAGGGTCGGGTCCGTGTAGTTCTGGTAGGCCGCGCCTGAGGCGTACGGGCGCATGGACTTGTGGGCGGAGGCCAGCCAGTCGCGGGCCGTGGCGCCCGTCGTGCCCGGGCGCCAGGCGGCGATGTACTGGGCCAGCATGCGCGAACGGCGGTGGACGAAGGCCGTGGACGTCGGGGAGACGCGGTTCACCGCTCCGCCGAGGGCCGTGAGGGCGATGCTGCCCGTGCCGCCGCGTACCGACCTGATCTGGGACAGCAGCGTGCGGATGCCGGCCGCGGAGAGGGAGCGGTCGAAGAAGTCGGACGCCGCGGCGTACGTCTCGCGGCCCAGCGCGCCCTTCGGGGAACGGCCCGGGGTCGAGCCGGGCAGATGGCACTGGGCGTCCGTCGGGAACGAGGAGCAGCCGGCGTACACCTCCATCGACTCCTCGTACGAGCGGCGCCGCAGGGAGACGCTGCTCGCCGAGGCGCCGACGCGGTCGGCGAGGCGGTCGACCGCGTTCTGGAGCTCGCCGTAGGTGCCGAGGGAGAAGGCCGCGACGGAGACGGTCGGGTTGCCGCCGGCGGCGTTCGCCAGGTGGAGGGACGACCAGATCTCGTCGGGCTGCGAGGGGCCCCACTCCTGCCAGGCCTTCACCACCGCGGCCGCCTTCGACGCCGGCCAGGACAGGTACGCCGAGACGCCCTGCGGGGCCGGGTGGGTCTTGAAGTGGAGTTCCGTCACGACGCCGAAGTTGCCGTTGCCCGCGCCGCGCAGGGCCCAGAAGAGGTCCTTGTGCTCGCGGGCGTCGGCGGTGAGCTGCTTGCCGTCCGCGGTGATCAGGGTGGCCCGGGTGAGGCTGTCGCAGGTCAGGCCGTAGGCGCGGGAGACCACTCCGTGTCCGCCGCCGAGGGTGAGGCCGGAGACGCCTACGGTGGGGCAGGAGCCGGCGGGGATCGTGACGCCCTTCGCGGCCAGCGCGCGGTAGACGTCGATGAGTTTGGCGCCGGCGCCGACCACTGCCGTGTTGCCGGAGGCCCGGACGCGGTTGAGCTTCGAGACGTCGATGATCAGGCGGCCGTCGCCGGAGGACCAGCCGGCGTAGGAGTGGCCGCCGTTGCGGATCGCCACGCGCAGGGCGTGGCGGCGGGCGTAGGCCAGGGCGGTGCGGATGTCGTCCGGGTGGGACACGTACGCGACCGCGGCGGGCTTGAGGGTGTCGAAGCGGGTGTTGTAGAGCTGCCGGGCCGTCTTCCAGGCGCTGTCGCCCGGGCGGATGAGGGGCCCGTCGAGGTCGCGCGCGAGGGCGGACCAGTTGGCGGCGGTGGTTTTCGTGGTGGTGGCGGTCCTGGCGGTGGCCGTGGTCCTGGAGCGGGTGTCCGATGTCGTGCAGGCGGCGGTGAGGGGGGTTGCGGCCGTGGCGATGCCCGCCGTGCCGACTGCGAGGAATGTGCGCCGTTCCATGGGGCCTCCCGGTGGTTCCGTCCTGGGAGACGGGGTGGTGGGGGTGGGGGTTCCATGCGGATCCCAGCGCCCCGGTGGCACGGCCGTGTCAGCCGGCCCGGTGGTTCTCCGCGTCCGTGCGTGCCTGGCTTCTCGCCCTTCTGGCCGGGCCGTGCCAGCCGCAGGTGCAGTGGGCCATGCAGAAGCGGCCCTTGTCCTGTGTCGTCGTGCGGTGTTCCGGGAGGTTGGGGGGAGGTTCCAGCCCGTCCTGCTGCGCCACGGCGACCACGTTACCCAGCGCGGGTAAAGGGTTCGTATGCCGAGTCCCGCGGGCTCGCGTGACGGGGTCACATACCGGTCGTTAACCGGAACAACAAGGGGGCCCGTGACGGACGTACCGGCTGGGGGTAGGCAGGCGATGACTGGGCGGCAGCGGGAACGGCGGCACAGGCGGACGGGTGCGGCGGTCGTCGCGGCCGGCCTCGTGGCCGGGGTGGCGCTGGGGGCCGGCGGGTGCGCGGGCGGTGACGCGGTGGCCGGCGACGCCCGGGGCGGGGACGCGGTCGTCGTGCTGCACCGGGCCGCGGACCAGCTGGTGGAGGCCGGGAGTTCGAAGGCCCGTACGTCGATGGAGATGGCCGCCGGCGGGACGCGGGTGACCATCCGGGGCGCGGGGGTCTACGACTACCGGAAGCGGATGGGGCAGCTGAAGGTGCTGCTGCCGCAGGACCCCGCGGGGGCCACCGAGCGCCGGCCCATCACCGAACTGCTCGCGCCGGGAGCGCTCTTCATGAAGAACCGGGGCGCCGGTGTGCCCGCGGACAAGTGGGTGCGGGTGGACACGCGGACCCTGTCCGACGGGAATCTCGTGACCGGCGGGGCCACCGATCCGTTCGCGGCGGCCGAGGTGCTGCGAGGGACGCGGTCGGCGACGTTCGTGGGCCGGACCGAGGTCGCGGGCACCAGGGTGCGGCACTACCGGGGCACGGCGGATCTCGGCGCTGCCGCGAAGCAGGCCTCCGACGGCAACAAGGAGTCCCTGAGCGCGGCGGCGAAAGGGTTCGCCACGGCCGAAGTGCCGTTCGACGTCTACCTCGACGACGAGGGGCGCATCCGCAAGGTCCGGCACCGGTTCAGTTTCGTGGGCGGGCAGAAGAGCCCCGTGGCCGTCGCCTCGACCACGTTGCTCTACGATTTCGGGGCCTCGGTGCGCGTACGGCTGCCGGACACCGACGACATCTACGCGGGCAAGATCGCCGAGGAGTGACCGGCGCGAACTAGCCCGTCCGTGCCATGCGCGGTGTGTAGGCCGCTCCCTACTCTAGGAAGTCGGGAACGGCAGAGATGAGGTGATGCACGTGGCTCCGGTCGGCGGTACGGCAGTTCAGGACCACGTGGCCCTCGCCGAGATCGAGCTGTGCGGAGAGCTGATCATCGCGGCCTCGGCCGCCCACGAGGAGCGGCTCAGCCTGGAGAGCATCGACGCGGTGCTGAAAGTGGCCGAGGAGCGGGACGCCTCCAGGCGCTGAACAGCGGCAGGCCCGGGTCAGGTCCGCAGCATACGGGCGATCGCCTGGGTCGCCTCCTTGACCTTCGCGTCGATCTCGTCACCGCCCTTGAGGGCCGCGTCGGCGACGCAGTGCCGCAGATGCTCCTCCAGCAGCTGGAGGGCGAAGGACTGGAGCGCCTTGGTGGAGGCGGAGACCTGCGTGAGTATGTCGATGCAGTAGACGTCCTCGTCGACCATGCGCTGGAGGCCGCGGATCTGGCCCTCGATCCGGCGCAGGCGCTTGAGGTGTTCGTCCTTCTGCTTGTGGTACCCGTGCACGCCCTGGTCGTGGTCGGTCACGATGTCCGCCCCGGCGGTGACATCCGTGACATCCCCGGCATCCGTAACGTCGGTCACGTCAGTCATCGCGTCCTCCTGGTGGGCTGTGCGCCGACATATACCCCTAGTGGGTATATGGTACCGAACTTTGCGGGGTATACGGGCCTTGGACCGCCCCCGTGCTCATCACTGTGCCTGATGGGCGACACTGGTGGGCGGCCCGATAGCCGTGGCCGAATGATGCGCCTAGCATCAGCCTGACCGAAACCGAAGCAAGCCGAGGACCCCACGTGCGCTTTCGTCTGACCCCCAGGGAGACGAGCTTCTACGACATGTTCGCCGCATCCGCGGACAACATCGTCACGGGCTCGAAACTCCTGATGGAACTGCTCGGGGCGGACGCTTCCGCCCGGGCCGAGATCGCAGAGCGTATGCGGGCAGCGGAACACGCAGGTGACGACGCCACGCACGCGATCTTCCACCAGCTGAACTCCTCGTTCATCACGCCGTTCGACCGCGAGGACATCTACTCCCTCGCGTCGTCCCTCGACGACATCATGGACTTCATGGAGGAGGCCGTCGACCTGGTCGTCCTCTACAACGTCGAGGAACTGCCCAAGGGCGTCGAGCAGCAGATCGAGGTGCTGGCGCGCGCTGCCGAACTGACGGCCGAAGCGATGCCGCACCTGCGGACGATGGAGAACCTCACCGAGTACTGGATCGAGGTCAACCGGCTGGAGAACCAGGCCGACCAGATCCACCGCAAGCTGCTCGCGCACCTCTTCAACGGCAAGTACGACGCCATCGAGGTGCTCAAGCTCAAGCAGATCGTGGACGTGCTGGAGGAAGCGGCGGACGCGTTCGAGCACGTGGCGAACACGGTGGAGACCATCGCCGTCAAGGAGTCCTGAGCCCTTCATGGACACCTTTGCTCTGGTCGTGACCATCGGGGTCGCGCTGTTCTTCACGTACACCAACGGTTTCCACGACTCGGCGAACGCGATCGCCACGTCCGTGTCGACGCGGGCGCTGACGCCGAGGGCCGCGCTGGCCATGGCCGCGGTGATGAACCTCGCCGGTGCGTTCATGGGCTCCGGGGTCGCCAAGACGGTCAGCGAGGGGCTGATCCAGACGCCGGTGGGGTCGAAGGGGATGGGGATCCTCTTCGCCGCGCTGGTGGGTGCGATCGTCTGGAACCTCATCACCTGGTACTTCGGGTTGCCCTCTTCCTCCTCGCACGCGCTGTTCGGCGGGATGGTCGGTGCCGCGCTGGCCGGCGGGACGACGGTCTACTGGAGCGGGGTGCTCGAGAAGGTCGTCATCCCCATGTTCATCTCCCCGGTGGTCGGTCTCCTGGCCGGCTATCTCGTGATGACCGCGATCATGTGGATGTTCCGGAAGGCGAACCCGCACAAGGCCAAGCGCGGGTTCCGCATCGCGCAGACCGTCTCGGCGGCCGGGATGGCGCTCGGGCACGGTCTCCAGGACGCGCAGAAGACGATGGGCATCGTGGTGATGGCGCTCGTCATCGCGGATGTCGAGGACTACGGCGATCCGATTCCGGTCTGGGTGAAGATCGCCTGTGCGGTGATGCTGTCGCTGGGGACGTATGCCGGCGGGTGGCGGATCATGCGGACGCTCGGGCGGAAGATCATCGAGCTGGATCCGCCGCAGGGGTTCGCGGCGGAGACGACGGGGGCGTCGATCATGTTCGCCACGGCGTTCCTGTTCAAGGCGCCGATTTCGACGACGCACGTCATCACCTCGGCGATCATGGGTGTCGGGGCGACCAAGCGCGTGAATGCCGTGCGCTGGGGGTCGCCAAGAACATCATCCTGGGGTGGTTCATCACGATGCCGGCCGCTGCGTTGGTGGCTGCGGTGTCGTTCTGGGTCGTGAATCTGGCGTTCCTGTAGGTGCTGCTCGGCGCAGCCGAGTGAGTACGCGAACGGGCCCGCCCCTGGGAGAGGGGCGGGCCCTTTTCGGCCTCGCGGTGGCACCGCCATGCAGCACCGCGAGGGGTCTCGGCGAGGTGTGGCTCAGCCGAAGCGGCCGGAGATGTAGTCCTCCGTGGCCTGGACCGACGGGTTGGAGAAGATGCGCTCCGTGTCGTCGATCTCGATGAGCTTGCCGGGCTGGCCGACCGCCGCGAGGTTGAAGAAGGCCGTGCGGTCGGAGACGCGCGCCGCCTGCTGCATGTTGTGCGTCACGATGACGATCGTGAAGCGTTCCTTCAGCTCGCCGATCAGGTCCTCGATGGCGAGGGTGGAGATCGGGTCCAGGGCCGAGCAGGGCTCGTCCATGAGGAGGACGTTCGGCTCCACCGCGATGGCGCGGGCGATGCACAGGCGCTGCTGCTGGCCGCCGGACAGGCCCGAGCCGGGCTTGTTCAGGCGGTCCTTGACCTCGTTCCAGAGGTTCGCGCCCTTGAGGGAGCGCTCGACGATGTCGGAGAGCTCGCTCTTCTTGTAGTTGCCGTTGAGCCGCAGCCCCGCCGCCACGTTGTCGAAGATCGACATCGTGGGGAAGGGGTTGGGCCGCTGGAACACCATGCCGACCTCGCGGCGCACGGACACCGGGTCGATGCCCGTGCCGTAGAGGTCCTCGTCGTCGAGGAGCACCTTGCCCTCGACCCGGCCGCCGGACGTCACCTCGTGCATACGGTTCAGCGTGCGCAGGAACGTCGACTTGCCGCATCCGGACGGGCCGATGAACGCCGTCACCGAACGGGGCTCGACGGTCATCGAGATGTCCTCGATCGCCTTGTGGGAGCCGTAGTAGGCGGTCAGTCCGCTTACGTCGATTCGCTTGGCCATGATTACTTCACTTCCAGACAGTCAGATCAGTCGCTGTGGCCGCAGTCAGCGACCGGTCTTCGGGGCCTTCCAGCGGGCGATCCCGCGGGCCACCAGGTTCAGGATCATCACGAAGGCGATCAGGGTGAGCGACGCCGCCCAGGCGCGGTCGTACGCCGTGACCTCGCCCGATCCGTACTGCTGGTAGATGTACAGCGGCAGCGACGCCTGCGCGCCCTCGAAGGGGTTGGCGTTGATGAACTTACTGCCGAACACCAGCAGCAGCACGGGCGCGGTCTCACCGGCGATGCGGGCGATGGACAGCATGATGCCGGTGGTGATGCCGCCGAGCGAGGTCGGCAGGACCACCTTCAGGATCGTGCGCCACTTGGGCACGCCGAGCGCGAGAGAGGCCTCGCGCAGCTCGTTCGGGACGAGCTTGAGCATCTCCTCCGTGGAGCGGACGACGACCGGCATCATCAGGATCGCGAGGGCGAGTGACCCGGCGAAGCCGAAGGGCTCCAACTCGAACATCAGCATGAGGCTGAGGATGAACAGGCCGGCGACGATCGACGGGATGCCGGTCATGACGTCGACGAAGAAGGTGACGGCCCGAGCGAGGTTGCCGCGCCCGTACTCCACCAGGTAGATCGCGGTGAGCACGCCGACCGGAGCGGCGATCAGCGTGGCGAGGCCGACCTGCTCCAGCGTGCCGAGAATGGCGTGGTAGATGCCGCCGCCCGTCTCCGAGTCGGCGACCACGCCCATGGAGTGGGTCAGGAAGTAGAGGTCGAAGACCTTCACACCGCGCTTGACGGTCGACCACACCAGCGAGGCCAGCGGCACCACGGCGAGCAGGAACGCGACCCACACCAGCGAGGTGACCACGCGGTCCTTGGCCTGGCGGCGGTTCTCGACCCGGGCCGCGATGACGTACGTACCGAGGACGTACAGGATCGCGGCGATCAGCGCCCACTGGATGCTGCTGTGCAGGCCGGCGGCGGCGCTGATGCCGAGTCCGAGGGCGACGGATCCGGCGGCGATGGCCCACGGGGCCCACTTGGGCAGATGGCCGCCGCGCAGGGTGCTGGGGCGCTTGGCGGCGACGGAGGGTGTGGTGCTCATGCGTTGGCCCCCGAGTACTCCTTGCGGCGGGCGATGATCGCGCGGGCCGCGCCGTTGACCAGCAGGGTGATGACGAACAGGACCAGACCGGAGGCGATCAGCGCGTCACGGCCGAACTCGGTGGCCTCGCTGAACTTGCTGGCGATGTTCTGGGCGAAGGTGCCGCCGCCCGGGTCGAGCAGGCTGGTGTGGATCAGGAAGTCGGGCGAGAGCACGGTGGCGACGGCCATCGTCTCGCCGAGGGCGCGGCCGAGGCCGAGCATCGAGGCCGAGATGACACCGGAGCGGCCGAAGGGGATGACCGCCATGCGGATCACTTCCCAGCGGGTGGCGCCGAGCGCCAGGGCGGCCTCCTCGTGCATCTGCGGGACCTGGCGGAAGACCTCGCGGCTCACGTTGGTGATGATCGGCAGGATCATGATCGCGAGCAGGATGCCCACGGTGAGCATGGAGCGTGCGGCGCCGCCCTGCCAGGAGAAGACGCCGGTCCAGCCGAGGTAGTCGTTCAGCCAGCCGAAGAGGCCGTTCATGTGCGGGACGAGGACCAGCGCGCCCCACAGGCCGTAGACGATGGACGGCACGGCGGCCAGCAGGTCGATCACATAGGCGATGGGGCCGCGCAGCCGGCGCGGGGCGTAGTGCGTGAGGAACAGCGCGATGGCGACCGAGACCGGGACCGCGATGACCATGGCGATGATCGAGGAGACGATCGTGCCGTAGGCCAGGACCGCGATGCCGAAGACCGGCGGGTTGACACCGGTGTTCCACTCGAAGGTGGTCAGGAAGTTGCCGTCGTCCTTGCTGATGGCGAGGACGGCGCGGTAGGTGAGGAAGCCGGCGATCGCGGCCATGATCACCAGCAGCAGAATGCCCGAGCCACGGGACAGACCGAGGAAGATCCGGTCTCCGGGTCGGGTGGCGCCACGGGCCGCGCGCTTCTGCTCGGCCGTGGGCGGCTGCGTGGGGGGAGGTGCGTCAGCTATCTGTGTTGTGTCCATCGGGTTCTCCGGTCTGCGGAACCGCACGTGCTGTGCGGCCCTTGGCGGCGGTGCACCGGACGGTGCGGTCCGGCCCCGCCGGGGGGACCGGACCGCACTCAGGTCAGCTCAGGCTCTCGACGGTCGTGCGAACCTTGGTGATGATCTCTTCGGGCATGGGCGCGTAGTCGTTCTCGGCGAGGATCTTCTGGCCGTCCTCCGAGGCCGCGTAGCGCAGGAACGCCTTGACCGCGGGCAGAGTGTCGGCCTTGTTGCCCTTGTCGCAGACGATCTCGTACGTCACCAGGACCATCGGGTAGGCGCCGTCGGCCTTGGTCCCGTAGTTCAGCTTCAGCGCGAGGTCCTTGCCGGTGCCGACGACCTTGGCCTCCGCGATCGCCTTGGTGGCGTTTTCGACGGTCGCCTCGACCGGCTCGGCGGCGCCCGTGTCGATGGCGACGGTCTTGATTCCGTCCTTGGCGTACGACAGCTCGAAGTAGCCGATCGCGCCGGCGGTCTGCTTGACCTGCGCGGCGACCCCGGAGGACTGCGGAGCGGACTGGCCGCCCTTGGCCTGCCAGGCCTTGCCGCCCTCGTAGGGGAAGTCCTTCTTGGCGGTGGCGATCAGGTACTTGGTGAAGTTGTCCGTGGTGCCGGACTCGTCCGAGCGGTGGAACGCCTGGATCTTGAGGTTGGGCAGCTTCGCGTCGGGGTTCAGCTTCGCGATCGCCGGGTCGTTCCACTTGGTGATCTTGCTGTCGAAGATCTTGGCGATCGTCGCCGAGTCCAGGACGAGCTTGTCGACGCCCGGGACGTTGTAGCCGACGGCGATCGGGCCGCCGACCATCGGCAGGTCGATGCCCTGGCCGCCGGAGCAGATCTTCTTGGAGGCGGCGACCTCGTCGGGCTTCAGCGCCGAGTCCGAACCGGCCCAGGGGACCTGGCCCTGCGTGAACGCGGTGACACCCGCGCCGGAACCGCCGGCCTTGTAGTTGATCTCCACCTTGCAGGCCGCCGAGAACTGCTTGACCCACGCGTCGACCGCGTTCTTCTGCGCGGAGGAGCCGTCGGAGAGTACCTGGCCCGAGGCGTCGTCACACTTGATGTTGCTCGGCGCGGCGGCGTTGGAGGAGCCTCCGTCCGGGTTGCCGGTCTCGTCGGAGCCGCACGCCGTGAGGGCCAGGGCGCCGGAGACGGCGAGAGCACCGAGAGCGAGGGCCCGCCGGTTCATGCGCTGAAGCTTCACTTGAGTTCCTTCCAGGAGCCGCCGTCCTGATCGGCGGCGTGCGATGTCTGGGTGTCGCGGGACGAGGCCGCGCACGGCAGGCGCGGCTCGCATCTGGTACGGCCGAAATTAGGCAGATCAGATGAAGGCGCCGATGGCCAGACATGAACGACGGGTGAACCCCTGCCGACGGTGTGGTTAGGTCACGGAATGCTTACGGGGAGAGCACGTGAGCGTTCCGCTTTCCGAAGCTGAAGGAATCAGTCCGGTTCCGGCTGGTTCCGTCCGCTCTCCTGGCCGGTTGTGGCCGGTTCTGGCCGGTTCACCACGGCGAGCAGCGCGTCGACCAGAGGGCGGTCGTGGGGCTGGGTGAGGCGGGCGCGGGCGGCGACAGGTGTCAGCCACACCACCCTGTCCACTTCGTCCGTCGGGGCGAACGCGCAGGACATCGCCTCGGCCGCCCAGTAGCGGACCTGCTTGGGGCGGCCGTTCGCCAGATACCGCTGGGTGGGCAGCTCGGCGCCCGGCTCGGCCCGGCAGCCCGTCTCCTCCGCCACCTCGCGCAGGGCGCCGGCGAGCGGCTCCTCGTCCCGCTTCAGCTTGCCCTTCGGCCAGGACCAGTCGTCGTACTTCGGCCGGTGCACCAGGCAGAGCTCCAGCCCGCCGGTCACGGGGGAGCGGCGCCACAGGACGCAGCCGGCCGCCTGCACGGTGGTGTCCTCCGGGGAGCCGGAACTCGAACTCACCGGGTGCTCACCGCCTCCTTCTGCCAGGCCTGCTGGAACGCGAAGCGTGCCGCCTCCACCTCGTGCCGCTGGTCGGCGTGGAGCACGCCGAGGGCGTAGGCCGTGGCCGGGGCGATCCGGGGGGTACGGGCCGCCTGGGCCGCCGCTGCCGCCGCCTCCGACGCGTCGCGGTGGCGGTTCAGGGCCTGGCCGGCGGAGAGCAGACGCAGGTCGACGACGGCGTTGGCCTTGGGGCCGCTGACGGCTTCGCGGGCGTAGCGGTGCAGGCGCAGGAGCAGGCGGACCTGGTGCCAGGGGGCGTCCTGCGGGTGCGGGACCGTGTCCGGGGACAGGCCGTGGATGAGGGCGGCGGCGTTGTACGGGTTGCCCGCGGTGACCAGGGGGAGGGCGGTTACGGCGTCGGCGAGGCGGTCCTTCGCGGCGGTGGCCAGGGGGCGGAGGTCCGCGGTGGCCGCGGCGGGGGTGAGGGGGACCTCGCTGGCCAGGACGGCGACCTTGTCCGCGATGGCGTGGAAGCGGCTGGAGCCGAGGGCTTGGAGGGCGGTGGAGTGGGCTCGGGTGCGGGCGAGGGTCAGCTGGCGGTCGAGTAGGGCGCCTGCCTTTGCTGCTCCCACTGTCAGGTTGCCGCGTTCTTGTGCTGAGGCCGGGGGGTTGCGCAGCCCGGCGTCGCGGGGTGCCGCTCTCGTTGGGACGGGCGCCGCCCCAGCGGCACGACTGCCCGCAGCCGGGGCGACTTCAGCATCCACCTGAGCAGGCAACGCCGTGGAACCCGACAAGCGGTGCAAGGCGCTCAGCAGGCGTTCCAAGCGAGCCGTGTACGCGTGTTCCATGGCCAGGGTGCCCGAGACCCAGGCCAGTTCGGGGCGCATGCCCTCGCACCAGTCCGTGTCGAGGAGGGACTGGAACGTGTGCAGGCTGGCGCTGATGCGGCGGGCCGAGCGGCGCAGCGCGCGGGCCGCCTCGACGGACCCCTCCGCGCCGTTCGCCCCGGATCCGGTCTCCCGGTGCAGGCGCAGCGCGCGGAGGAACTCCGTGGCCTGGGCCCTCAGGTAACCCGCGAGGGTGTCCCCGCTGGGGGCGGGCCCGGCCAGGGGGTCCGTCGGGTCAAGGTGTTGCTGTGCCACGCCGGCGCCTCCGGGCGTCTATGAGCATCTCCTGGACGTTGCGCAGGGGTTGGCCGTCCGCGTCGGTCGCATGCCGGGTCCAGTCGCCGTCCGGGCCGAGGTGCCAGGAGGCGGTGGCGTCGGACATGCCGGTCTCCAGCAGCCGGCTCAGGGCCGCCCGGTGGGCCGGATCGGTGACCCGGACCAGGGCCTCTATCCGGCGGTCGAGGTTGCGGTGCATCATGTCGGCGCTGCCGAACCACACCTCGGGCTCGCCGCCGTTGCCGAAGGCGAACACGCGCGAGTGCTCCAGGAAGCGGCCGAGGATGGAGCGGACCCGGATGTTCTCCGACAGGCCCGTCACGCCCGGGCGCAGCGCGCAGATGCCGCGCACCCACACGTCCACCGGCACGCCCGCCTGGGCCGCGCGGTAGCAGGCGTCGATGACGGCCTCGTCGACCATCGAGTTGACCTTGATGCGGACGTACGCGGGCCGCCCCGCACGGTGGTGCTGGATCTCCTTGGTGATCCGGGAGACCAGGCCGTCGCGCAGCGACTTGGGGGCGACGAGGAGGCGGCGGTAGGTCTCGCGGCGGGAGTAGCCGGAGAGGCGGTTGAAGAGGTCCGAGAGGTCCGCGCCGACCTGCGGGTCGGCCGTGAGCAGGCCGAGGTCCTCGTAGAGGCGGGCGGTCTTCGGGTGGTAGTTGCCGGTGCCGACGTGGCTGTAGCGGCGGAGCGTCTCGCCCTCCTGGCGGACCACCAGCGACAGCTTGCAGTGGGTCTTCAGGCCGACCAGGCCGTAGACCACGTGGCAGCCGGCCTCCTCCAGCTTGCGCGCCCACTTGATGTTGGCGTGCTCGTCGAAGCGGGCCTTGATCTCGACCAGGACCAGGACCTGCTTGCCGGTCTCGGCGGCCTCGATGAGGGCGTCGACTATGGGGGAGTCGCCCGAGGTCCGGTACAGGGTCTGCTTGATCGCGAGGACGTCCGGGTCGCCGGCCGCCTGCTCCAGGAAGGCCTGGACGGAGGTGGAGAACGAGTCGTACGGGTGGTGCAGCAGGACGTCCCGCTCGCGCAGGGCGGCGAAGATGTCCGGCGCGGAGGCCGACTCGACCTCGGCGAGGTCGCGGTGGGTGCCGGCGACGAACTTGCGGTACTTCAGCTCGGGCCGGTCCAGGGAGGCGATCCGGAACAGGCCCGTGAGGTCCAGCGGGCCCGGCAGCGGGTACACCTCGGCCTCGCTGATCTTCAGCTCGCGCACCAGCAGGTCCAGGACCTCGCGGTCGATGGACTCCTCGACCTCCAGGCGCACCGGCGGCCCGAAGCGGCGCCGCATCAGCTCCTTCTCCAGGGCCTGGAGCAGGTTCTCCGCGTCGTCCTCCTCGACCTCCAGGTCCTCGTTCCTGGTGAGGCGGAAGGCGTGGTGCTCCAGCACCTCCATGCCCGGGAACAGCTCCTCCAGGTGGGCGGCGATGACGTCCTCGATGGGGACGTAGCGGCCCGGGGAGCTCTCCAGGAAGCGGGACAGCAGCGGCGGCACCTTGACGCGGGCGAAGTGCTTGTGGCCCGTGACCGGGTTCCGTACGACGACGGCCAGGTTCAGGGAGAGGCCGGAGATGTACGGGAAGGGGTGCGCCGGGTCGACCGCCAGCGGGGTCAGCACGGGGAAGATCTGGTGCCGGAACAGGGTGAACAGGCGGGCCTGCTCCTTCTCCTGCAGCTCGCTCCAGCGGACCAGGTGGATGCCCTCCTCCGCGAGTGCGGGGGCGACGTCCTCGTGGTAGCAGGCGGCGTGCCGGGCCATGAGCTCGCGGGAGCGGGCCCAGATCATCTCCAGCACCTCACGGGGCTGGAGGCCGGAGGCGGAGCGGGTGGCCACGCCGGTGGCGATACGGCGCTTCAGGCCGGCCACCCGGACCATGAAGAACTCGTCCAGGTTGCTGGCGAAGATCGCGAGGAAGTTGGCCCGCTCCAGCAGGGGCGTGTTCGGGTCCTCGGCGAGTTCGAGAACGCGCTCGTTGAACGCGAGCCAGCTGCGCTCCCGGTCGAGGAAACGCCCTTGTGGCAGCTGGACGCCGTCGACCTGCGACTCCTCGTACGCGTCGAGGTCGGCGTCGATGTCGGGTTCGAGGTCGGAGACGGCCGCCGCGATGGTGTGCGGCCGGTGGGCTGCGATGGAGCCCACGGAGGGCTGCGCGTGCTGGACCTGTGCCTGGGTGTTCGGCTGGCTCATGGCCCCATTCTTCCGCGCCGCGAGCATCACGGGCGCGTCGGAAAGCGCGGGAGGGAGCGGGGGCGTCACATGAGTGGTCCCGTTCCCCCCAGGCCCCTCTGGGGGCGGTGAAGGCTCTGGCACGGCGGGAGTCATTGGCCGAGCCTCGCAAGCTCGTCTGAATCGATGGTTACGGAGACATGACGTGTGGGATAGCGCGGGGCGGCTCGCGGGGGTCTCGGAGAGGGCGGTCGGGCCATGCGCGGGCCGTCCACAGGCTGTGGACGCGGTGGGCGGCGCGGAAAGTCGGGCGTGGTTTCGTGAACCGTTCGAGCCGGGCGGTCCGATGAGGAGACGTGAGCGAAACGAGAAGCGACGGGGAGCTGCTGCGGGCCGTTGCCGCGGACGCCGACCGGCGGGCCTTCGAGGAGCTGTACCGGCGGTACGCGCCGTGGCTCCGTGCCCGGCTGCGGGGCCGGTGCGCCGACCTGGGGATCGTCGACGACGTCGTACAGGAGACGTTCCTCGCGGTGTGGCGGGGCAAGGCCCGCTACCGGGAGGAGGGCGATGTGGCCGGGTGGCTGTGGCGCATCGGGTCGCGGCGGCTGGTGGACGCGCTGCGCGGTGACGGGGCCCGGGGGCGGCTGCGGCAGGCGCTGGCGCGGCTCAGGCACCGGGACGAGGTGTCGGCGGAGGAGCGCGTGCTCGCGGGGGTGGAGCACGGGGACCTCGCGGGCGCGCTGGTCCGGCTGTCGCCGGAGCTGCGGGCGGTGTTGCAGGCGACCGTCATCGACGGCCTGTCGACCCGGGAGGCGGCCGTGCTGCTGGGGATTCCGCCGGGGACGGTCAAGACGCGGGCCATGCGGGCCCGCAAGCAGTTGCGGGAGGCGTTGGCATGAGCTGGCACGTGCCTGAAGAGGATCTGCGCGCCTACGCGCGCGGCGAGCTGGCGGCACCGGCTCTGTGGTCCGCCGACGCGCACCTGGGCGCCTGTGCCGCGTGCCGGGGCGTGCTCGCCGAGGTGAGTGACCCGGTCGCGCTCGACGCGGGGTGGGAGCGGCTCGACGCCGAACTCGACGCGCCCCGGGT
Organism: Streptomyces afghaniensis 772; assembly: GCA_000415505.1. Classification (GTDB taxonomy): domain Bacteria; phylum Actinomycetota; class Actinomycetes; order Streptomycetales; family Streptomycetaceae; genus Streptomyces; species Streptomyces afghaniensis. The sequence goes on along the minus strand of KE354023.1, from coordinate 2,069 downwards.
GGGCTCCTGGAGTCGCTGCTGGTCCGGGCCGGGGTGGCCGGGCACACCGCGCGGCTGCTGGCGGCGGCGCCGGTGCTGCGGCGGTCGTGGCTGGGGGCCGTCGTCGTCGTGCTGCTGCTGAGCGTCGGGGCGGGCACGTCGCGCACAGCGGCGAGTTCCCCACGCTGTTCCTCGCTCTCGCGCCGCTGCTGCCGCTGGCGGGGTGGCGCTGTCGTACGGGCCCGCGCTGGATCCGACGTACGAGATGGCCGTCGTCGCGCCGATGCACGGGTTCCGGCTGCTGATGATCCGGACGGTGGCCGTGCTGGGCGTGGTGCTGGGGCTGAACGGGCTCGCGACGCTCGCGCTGCCCGCGTACGGGCTGCGGGCGCTGGCCTGGCTGCTGCCCGCGCTCGCGCTCACCGCGACCGGGCTGGCGCTGACGCCCCGGCTGGGCCCGGTGCTCGCGCCCTCGCTGGCCGGCGGGGCGTGGATCGGGCTGCTGGCGCTGGCCGAAGCCCTGCGGGGGACCCCGGGGTGCCGCTCGCGCCGTTCACCGTCGCCGGGCAGGGCGTGGCGGCGCTGGTCGCCACGCTCGCCGCCGGGCTGCTCTTCCTCTTCCGTGACCGCTTCGACCTCTTCCAGGGACGTGCCGTATGACTCCGACCGTGTCCGCCTCCGGGCTCAGCCTCCACTACGGCGGCACCCGGGCCCTCGACGACGTGTCGCTGCGGCTGACCGGCGGCGTCACCGGGCTGCTCGGGCCCAACGGCGCCGGCAAGACCACGCTGCTGCGGGTCCTGGCCACGGCCCTGCCCGCCGACCGGGGCGCCTTCACCGTGCTCGGGCACGACCCGGGCACCGCGCGGGGCCGGCAGGAGGTAAGGCGCCGGCTGGGCTATCTGCCGCAGACGCCGGGGTTCCACCCCGACTTCACCGCCTTCGAGTTCGTCGACTACGTGGCGATCCTCAAGGAGATGACCGACCGGGCCGCCCGGCACCGCGAGGTGCGGCGGGTGCTCGACGAGGTGGGGCTCGCCGACGTACGGGGCAAGCGGATCCGCAAGCTGTCCGGCGGCATGCGGCAGCGGGTCGCCCTGGGGGCCGCCCTGGTCGGTGATCCCGGCTTCCTGGTGCTGGACGAGCCCACCGTCGGGCTGGACCCCGAACAGCGCATGCGGTTCCGGGAGCTGATCGCGGGCGCCGGGGAGGGGCGCACGGTGCTGCTGTCCACCCACCAGACCGAGGACGTGGCGATGCTCTGTCACCGGGTGCTGGTCATGGCCGGGGGCCGGGTGCGGTTCGAGGGCACTCCGGCCGAGCTGACGGCCCGGGCCGCCGGGCGGGTGTGGAGCAGCACGGAGCGCGATCCGGGCGCCAAGGCCGGGTGGCGCACGGGGACCGGATCCTTCCGGAACGTGGGGGATCCGCCGGACGGCGCCGAGCTGCTCGAACCCACGCTGGAGGACGGCTACCTGCTCACCCTCGACGGCGACGCCGTGGAGGTGGCGGCATGACCGCGGTCGTGGAGAAGCCGGTCGTGCCCGATGTACGGCCCGGGTCCTCGGGAGCGGCCGTGGCGGCCCTGGCCCTGTTCGAGACGCGCCGGCTGCTGACGAGGCTGCCGGTGGTCATCGCCTTCGTCGTGTACATCGGCTGGACCGTGTGGCGCGGCGGGAAGGACTGGGACGGCTACCCGGCCCTCCAGGACGTCGACCGCGCCACCCAGAGCGCGCCGATGCTGGTCGGCCTCGCGGTCCTGCTGTCCGTCAACCACGCCGCGCTGCGCTCCCGGCGGCACGGGACGGAGCATCACTTCTCGGTGCTGGTCCTCCTGCCGTGGCGACGTACGGTCGCCCATGCGCTGTCGGCCGTGGCCGCGGCCCTGCTCACCGCCGTGTGCGTGGCCGCGGAGTTCGGCCGGGAGGCGCTCAGGCCCGGGGCGATCGGGCACGGTTCGGTGGCCGAACTGCTCGTGGGGCCGCTGATCGTATTGCTGTCCGGGCTCGTCGGACTGCTCATGGCCGGGCTGGTGAGGTCGCCGATCGCCGCCCGCTGACGGTCGTGTTCTTCCTGTTCGTGTTCCTCTT
>KE354022.1 GCA_000415505.1 Streptomyces afghaniensis 772 | reverse complement strand
CGCGCGCCGCCTCGGCCTCCGTGGGCGGCCCGGCCGGCCGGATCCGGCCCGTCAGCCCGTGCACATCCGGGTACAGCACGAAGCTCAGCCAGTTCCCGGCGGGATGCCGCACGAGGAACGACACCTGTTCCTGCGACAGCATCGCCGCCCGGTAGCGGTCCTCGTACGCCGGATCCCGGAGCCAGGTGATCACCTCCCACGGATAGCGGCCCAGGAGCGCCTCCCGGCCGCCGCCCAGCAGTTCCTCGCAGCGGTGGTTGGCGTACGTCACGCGGCCGTCCTGGTCCAGGGAGAAGACACCGTCGGGCAGCCGCTCCGCGGCCTCGGCCGCTCTGAGCCCGCTGACCGCGTCGACGAGGGCCCCCACCAGGATCCGGCCGGAACCGGCGCCGCCGCGCACGAGATGCCCCCACAGCTCGACGGGCCGGTAGCCGGCCTCCGCCTCGCCCGCGGTGTCGTCCCGCACCCCGGAAGTGCCGGGACCTGACCCGGCCGAGCGTGAGCGCGTCGTGCCGACACGCGCGCAGTTCGTGCAGGTCGTCGGGGCTGACCCGGGCCACGATCTCCGCCATCGTGCCGCCGAAGGCCGCCCGGCCGATGCCGGGGAGGGCGAGCGCCTCGTCGTCCGCCGTGCACCGGTCGCTGTCCAGGTCCCAGTCGATGATCCCGACCCGGACGGGATGGACGGCGGGCGTGGGCAGCCGCACGCCCACCGGTTCGCCGTCGTACTCGACCCGGTCCGCGGCCGATTCCGCGCCCGGCCGGCCGGCGGCGAGGCGGGTCAGTCGCTCCTCCATGGCCTGCCCGGCCGGGCGCAGCGCCGGTTCCACGGCCTCCGCCTCGATCGGCGACCGGGCGGCCGAGCGCAGGACGACCAGGACACCCACGGTCTCGCCGCCGGCCCGGACGGGCCGGTAGGCCGAGCCGAAGGAGTACGGCAGCCCGGCGGTGAAGTGCGGGAAGCGCACCATGGTGGCGCGCTCGTCCGGCAGCCACAGCGTCTCGTCGCGCCGGTAGGCCTCCGCCATGGGCAGCGCACCGCCCACCGGCACCCGCCACCAGGTCTTCAGCAGCGACCGGGGCACCCCGGTCACCATCGCGAGCACGAGCGAGCGCCGGTCGCGGGAGCGCAGGTAGACCAGTCCGCCGTAGCCCCCGAGGTCCCCTACGGCCTCGATCAGCGGAGCGGTCAGGGCATCCTCGATCCAGCCGGTGTCCCCGGTCCGGGCCCGGCCGTCACCACCGCTCCGGCCGTCGGGGGACCGCGGCCCGTCCGGTGCGGCGGTTGACTCATCCATCTCGCGTCCTCCCGGTACGGACGCACCGGACGCCATCGCTCCCCACCAGGATGTGCCATGGTCGGCGGTCCGGCGCGGTGGGTGCAACCTTTCGGCCCGTCCGGACGTCTCACCCCATACCAGCAACACATGAGCCTCGGGGGCGGTAATGGTACGAATCAGAACAGCATGCGCGACTCTCGCGCTCGTGGGCGCCACGGTGGCCGTGGCAGCCGTCCCGGCCGGTGCCGCACCGGTCGCCGCCCGGGCCGCCACCCAGGCCACGGCCTGCCCGACCGGCTGGGGCAGCCTCCCCAAGACCGACACCAGTGGCACGATCGCGCCGGTGAAGGACATCCGGACCGGCCGTCACACCTGCTTCGACCGGATGGTCATCGACGTGCCCGGCGGGGGCACCGACGTCGGCTACTCGGTCCGCTACGTCGACCGGCTCTACCAGGACGGCTCGGGCCGGGAGATACCCGTGGCCGGCGGAGCCGTCCTCGAGGTCCGGGTCGCAGCGCCCGCCTACGACCCGGAGACCGGCGCCGCCACGTATCCCGGCCGGGTCTCGCGCCCGCTGCCGGGTGTGGACCTCACCGGCTACCGGACCTTCCGGGACACCCGGTTCGCCGGCAGCTTCGAGGGGGAGACCCAGATCGGGCTCGGCGTCCGCGCCCGGCTGCCCTTCCGGGTGCTGCAGCTGGACGGCCGCGTCATCGTCGATGTCGCCCACAACTGGACCGGCACGAGCTGACCCCGGCGCGCCCGGTTCCCCGGAGCCGGGCGCCCGGCCGGGCCGGTCTCAGTGACCGCGCAGCCGCCCCACCTCCTCCAGCGCCCGCGCCGCCGCGCCGGCCAGGCGACGGCCGGTTGCGGACGAAGCGACGGGCGCCCGCGCGGGCTCCCGGCTCGACCCAGTCGAGCCGGCCCCGCCCGGCACCGGCCGTACCACCACCCCCTCGTACACCGGCAGGTCACGGGTCTTGAGCGACTCCTTGTAACGGGCCGGACCGCTCCCCAGGTCGACCGTCCCGACGCCGTCGGCCGCCGCGGCCTGAAGCATCCTCAGCTGGAGCACGAGGCCGGGGGAGTACTTGGCGTAGGCGCGGTCGTACGCCGGGAACCACCAGGACAGCACCGTGCGCGAGCGCAGCCCGAAGTGCGCGGCCACGGGCCGGTCCGCCGCGTACAGCACGGACAGCACTCCACGGCACTCCGGTTCCTCGCTCTCTCCGAGCAGCCCCACCAGCCGGGTGATCCACTCCTGTGCGAACCGGTCGCGCCGACCGGTCCGCCGGTACTGCGCCGACTTCCACTCCATCAGCGCCCGCAAGGCGCCCGGGTCCTTGGCGTCGTACGCGAACCGCACCTCGCCGACCTGCCGGGCCAGCCTGCGCTCCTTGGCCAGGGTCTGTCTGAGGAAGCCCGGCGACTTCGCGCGCAGTCGCTGCGTGTACCGCTCGAACCCCTCGCCGATGTCGACGACCGGGGACGCGAGTTCCTCGACCGCGTGCGGCACGAACACCCCCTGGCCGGCTTCGAGGTTGTCGAACTCCCAGGACGACAGCGCGCAGGACCGCAGTAACCTGCGGGCGTCGAGCCGGATCCCGGGGCGCAGCACGGCCCCCTGACTGTCGGACACGCCGAGCCCGATGGCCCTGCCCTGCCCCAAAGGTCCCCTCTCGTACGGGAAGAACCCGACCGGGGAACCGTCGTCCTGTAACACCGCCACTCTGGCCGCGGGCCTGACCTGCCCCACCGCCGTGGTGAACGCCGGGTCGAGAAAAGGATTCGCCGGGGCACCGGACTCCGTCCGAATCTCCCGCCACATCTTCTGGTCGGACGGGCTCAGTTCGTCCGGCTTGAGGATCAGAACACGCTTTCCGGGCAACTCCGCCTCCTGTGTCATCGGCATGGGGACACACGAAGGCCTGCACATCACCGCGTACCGGCACCAGGCAGTACTCGGGCCGCACGGTGCAGGCCCTTGTCGGTACTGCCGTCACTCAGCAGCGAAACGTCTGTAGCTCAGCGGCGTTCGGGGCGTTGCGGCCACCCCTGGACGCCGGCCCGTTCCCACCGCTCGGACGTCCGTACCACCCCGGTCCACCATGGACGCGCCGGTCACCACGGCGCCCGCCCGGGCCGCTCCCGCCGTCCTCGGCGTCCGTGCCGCCGGCTTGCGGACCGACGGCTCCTCCTCGCACGGACAGGGCTCCCCGGCGCCTTCGGCCCCGGGCCCTTCGGAGTCGGTGTCCGAAGCCGGCCCCGGCTCCATCGCGTCCACCGCCGCCGTGACCGCGGCCTCACCCGTGCGCCCGCCCGGGGCGAGTCCAGGGACGACGAGATGCAGCAACAGCAGGCAGGCCACCAGGCCCACCACAGCTGCCCATCGTCGCCGCACCATCAGACCCCTGACCTGCGTCTCGGCGGGGGAGGACGGAGCGGTCCGGCCCAAGGGGCCTGCGCCGGACCAGACCCCCGACACGGCCGGCTGCGACTTCCAGTAGGCCGAGCGCATCCCGCCCCGTCAAGCCCTTGTGCGGCTATTCGCCCCACTCGGCCAATTGCTGCCGAATTCCAACGGAAAGCGCTGTCGGCAGTTGCCCGCTGCTCTGCGGCGCCGGTCAGCTGCCGCCCGGCACGCTCAGGACCTCGCCCGCTTTCGGCGCCCGGATGCCGAGCGGTTCGTCGAAGTCGCTGAAGGAGGTGGTGGTGTGCTGTGCGGCGCTCTTGTAGACCGTTCTGAGCAGGTACGGCTTGCCCTCGGCCGCCACGTAGAAGGTGTAGGTCCCCGCCTTGTCCGCCTTGTCGGTCACCACCAACTTGACGGCCTTGGTGCCCTCGACGCGGGCGGAGCCGCCCTTGCGTGCCGTGCCGAACGAGTCGAAGGGCCGTTCGCAGGAGGCGAGACCGTCGCGGCCGGCGCCGGCCGGGTCCACCGGCGTCTTCACCCACAGCTTCTGCTCGCCGGTGAGGCCCGGATAGTTCTTCCACTTCTGCAAGTAGGCCCGGTTCGGCCGGACGTAGTCCGTCTTGCCGAGCCGGATCTGCTCCAGGTGCCGCCCCGGGACCAGGTGGTCCTGGATCTGCGCCGGCTGTCGAGGTCGGTCTCGAGACGGTTGGTCGACCGAACCGCCGCTCGTCGTGCGGTTGTGATGTCGACGGTGACCGAGTTCAGCTTCCGCATGGTCGCGTTGGCCTCGTCGAGGATGTCGCCGGCGGACTTCTCCTCGCCGGTGCCGCCGGTGCCGCACCCGGTCAGTGCGGCACCCGCAGCCAGGCATGCGAGCGCGGTCGTCGTCACGGTAGCCATGGCCCGCACGGAGCCCCCTGTTGTTCATGTCGTCCGATGATCGGCAAGGGAGCCTACCTGTCTGCCGTGTTCAGGGCGTGCCGTCGACCTCACGGACCAACTCGATCGCCCGGCCGAGGGTGTCGAGCCGGTCCTGAAGGGTCTCTCCGGCCGGGTAGAGACGGACCGTGTCCACCCCGGCGTCCCGCCAGACGCGCAGCCGCCGCCGCACCATCTCCTCCGTGCCGATGAGCGTGGTCGCCAGCACCATCTCGTCGGTGACCAGACCGGCGGCACCGTCCCGGTCACCCGCCTGCCAGCGCTCCCGCACCTCCGCCGCGACCTCGGCCCAGCCCTGCCGGCTGTAGGCCCGGTTGTAGAAGTTGGCCGACGCGGAGCCCATGCCGCCCAGGCTGAAGGCGAGTTCCTTCTTCCGGCCCGCGACCATGGCGCCCAGCGCCTCCTCGTCCGGCACGAACGCGACCTCGGCGCCCTGGCAGACGTCGAAGCCGGTACGGTCGCGGCCGACGGAGGCCAGCCCCTCGTCCAGCGGGGCGAAGTAGGCGTCCGCCGCGCCCTCCGGGACGAAGCTGGTGCCGAGCCAGCCGTCCGCGATCCGGCCGGTCAGCCGCAGCATGGCGGGCGACAGCGCGGCAAGGTAGACGGGCACGGCGTGCTCGGCCCGCATGGACAGGCGCATCGGCACCGCCTCCCCGCCGGGCAGCGGAATCCTGAACTCGGAGCCGGAGTAGGAGATCTTGCCGCCCGCGAGCACCTGCCGCACGATCTCCACCGTCTCGCGCACGCGCACCAGGGGACGGGCGAACGGCACCCCGTGCAGGCCCTCCATCACCTGCGGACCCGACGGGCCGAGACCGAGCAGGAAGCGCCCGCCGGACAGATTGGACAGGGTGATCGCGGTCTGGGCGAGCGCCACCGGTGTGCGCGTCCCGACCTGCATGACGGCGGAGCCCAGCAGCATCCGTTCCGTACGGGCCGCGTAGAAGCCCAGGGCGGACGGGGCGTCGGAGCCCCACGCCTCGGCCACCCAGCAGATGTCGAGCCCCAGCTTCTCGGCCTCGACGACGAAGTCGGCCTGCCGGGACCAGGAGCCGAGGCCCGATGCCTCGACGGTCGTCGCCGTCCGCATCAGGCCTCCGCCCACTGCCGGATGTGCTCCAGCGCGGAGGTCATGCCGCGCTCGAACTCCCGCAACCTCACGAACACGATCTTCTGCTCCTTCTCCGGCATGGCGTCGATCGCGAAGGAGAGCCCGGAGCGCCCGGGCCCCATCCGCATCCACTGCGACAGCTCGGTCCCGCCATTGCCGGGTGCGAGGCCGAACCGCCAGACGGCACTGGGCTCGTCCGGATCCCCGACGGCCCAGGAGAACACCCGGCCGGGCTCGCACGCGACGACCGTGGAAGTCGTCTCCCACTCGCCGAACGCCTCGTGCTTGTTCCGCCCGACGAACCGGGCCCCGACCGCGGGACCCGTGGCCCCGTCGACCCACCGCACCGACTGGAGCTCCTCGCTCATCTCGGGCATCCGCGTCACATCCGACACCAGCGCCCACACCCGCCCCGGCGGGGCGGCGATCCACGTACTCACCTCGACCGTCGGTCCGTCCGCGTACCGCGCGCCCGTCCACTCCATCGCGTGCCGGCCTCCTCGTCGACAGTAACTGTGGCAGGCAGCAGAGTTGCGTAATGAGACTCACCAGGTCAAGGGGGAGTGCGGAACCACTGTCGGCAGCTGCGGCGTGGCAGGGCACCGATGTGCCCCGGTGCGCGGAACAGCGCCCGCGGGGCCCGCGTACGCTACCGATGGCTCCGCCCCGGAAGATCGTCACGTCTGACGTGCCCCAGGGCGGGGAGCCATCGAGGGATGGCAGTGGCCAGTGCCGATCCGTCGGCGGGCACCATGTTTCACGGCCGGGCGCGGTCCGCAAGGCCGCCCGCGCCTTCGAGTGGAGGAACCACATGGGATCGGCGATGAGCGATCGGTATCACCGCCGGCAGAGATGGGCGGCCAGGTGCGCCCTCGCCGCGGTCGCGCTGGCGGCGCTGCTGCCCCTCGTGTCCGGCGGTCTGAAAGGACTGCTGCTGCTCGCGGTCGGCCTGGCGGGGCTCGCCCTGACCGCAGCGGCGCTCTGGTGGGTCCTGTCCCGCCGGGGACCCGCCCGCACGGGGGCGGCCGCACTGGCCGTCGGCACACCTGTGGCCGTCATCACCCTCTTCGCGGCCGCCAATCTGCTCTGGGTGGTCTTCGCGTCCCTGGTGCTGTGGTGCCTCGCGGTCTGGAGCGGCCGCTATGCCCTGCGCAGCACGGGTCTGCGGCCGGTGCGGGTCAAGGAGTACCGCACGCCACCGCCGAAACGCCCCTTCCTCCTGCTCAATCCCCGCTCCGGCGGCGGCAAGGTCGAGAAGTTCGGCCTCAAGGAGAAGGCCGAGGCGCTGGGTGCCCAGGTCGTCCTCCTCGACGGGGACCAGCACCAGGACGTCACCGCCCTGGCCAGGGCCGCCGTGGCCGACGGGGCCGATCTGCTCGGAGTCGCGGGCGGTGACGGCACGCAGGCTCTGGTCGCCGCCGTCGCGGCGGAACACGGCCTGCCGTTCCTCGTCATCTCGGCCGGCACGCGCAACCACTTCGCCATGGACCTGGGCCTGGACCGCGACGATCCGTCCACCTGCCTCGACGCGCTCACCGACGGCGTCGAACTCCGCGTCGACCTCGGCTTCGCCGACGGCCGCCCCTTCGTCAACAACGCCTCGTTCGGCGTGTACGGGGCCGTCGTCCAGAGCCCGGGCTACCGCGAGGACAAGGTGGGAGCGGCGCTGGACCGGCTGCCCGAGCTGCTCACCCGGCAGAGCGGCCCGCGGCTGACGGCCGGCGCCGACGGCACGACCATCGCCGACCCGCAGGCCGTGCTGGTGAGCAACAACCCGTACCGGATGGACGATCCGTTCGGATTCGGCCGGCGCGAGCGGCTCGACTCCGGGAAGCTGGGCGTGCTCGCCGTCCGCGTCGACAGTGCCGTGGAAGCGGCCGAACTCCTGCTGGCCCCGCGTCCGGAGGGGCTCACGGTGCTCACCGCCCAGCACGTCGTCGTCGAGGCCGACGCCTCGCACCTGGAGGTCGGCCTCGACGGTGAGGCGCTCACCCTGCCGGCCCCCGTCCACTGCCGCATCGCCCGCCGGGCCCTGCGCGTCCGGGTGCCCCGCAACCGCCCGGGGGTCCCTGAGGCGCCGCCGCGCCTGGACTGGCGCCGGCTCCGCAAGCTGGCGGCGGCGGTCGGCCGTACCGCCGCACCCTCGCGCTCCTGGCGCCCCTGAGGGCGGGCCCGGCCGCCGTCCCCAGGGGGAGAGACCCCTAGACCCCGTCGCGGCACAACGCGTTCGCGACCAGCCGCATGCCCGCCAGGTGCTGCCGCAGCACGTCCTCGACGGAGGTGGCCCACCCGGTGGACATCGAGGCGGTGACGGCGACGCGGCCGTCGTCGCTCACCGCGTTCCGGCTCATGTAGCCGATCTCGTCCCCGCCGTGGCCCCAGGACCAGCCGCCGCACGGCAGTCTGTTCTTCATGAGCCCGAGCCCGTACCGCGCGCCCGGGTACGGCACCTGGAACTCGTCGTTCAACGGGACCGTGCGTTTCATCTCCCTGAGCTGCGCGGGCTTCAGGACCTTGCCGCCGAGGAGGTCGCGGAAGAAGCGGTTCAGGTCCGCCGTGGTGCCGATGAGGCCGCCGGATGCGTTGGGGTCCTGGTACAGGGTCACGTCAACGAGCTTCGGCACCGTGGCGAATCGCTGATATCCGCGCGCGTGCGGCTCCCGGACAGTGGGGGAGTCGCCCGGGTAGTACGTGTGCCGCAGCCCGAGCGGCTTCAGCAGCCGGTCCCGTACCTGGTCGTGCCAGGTGCGGCCGGTCGCCTTCTCGATGACCATGCCGAGCAGGATGTAGCCGACGTTCGAGTACCCCCAGCCCTTGCCGGGCCGGAAGTCCGGGCGGTGCCGCATGGCCCGTTCGACCAACTGCTCGGGGGTGAACGGGTGGAAGCGGACCTTGTAGTACTCCTGCGCCGTGTCGATGCCGGGGTAGTCGTCGTGGATGCCGCTGGTGTGCTGGAGCAGCTGGCGGAGGGTGATCTTCCGGCCGTCGTTGCCGTTGCCGCGCACCACGCCCGGCAGCCACTTCTCGACGGGGTCCTCCAGCGCCACCTTCCGTTCGCCGACGAGTTGGAGCACGACGGCGGCCACGAAGGTCTTGGTGTTGCTGGCGATCCGGAAGTGGCCGTCGTCGGGCACGGGGCGCCCCGTACGGAGGTCGGCGGTGCCGCTCGTCACGGTGGCGGGAGCAGACCGGCCGCCGCTCACCCGGGCCTGCACGCCGATGGCGCCGGTGTCGTGGACGGCGTCGGCGTCGCGCTGGAACGGCGTGTCCCCCGTGGCGGCGGAGGCGGAACCGTCGTCCTCGCTCACCCCCGCGACGGCGTGGGTGACGGCCGGCGGCACGGCGACCGCCATGACGAGGGCGGCGGCGATCCCCAGCGTGACGTGGCGGCGGCGCGGCTGGGAAGGTCGTCGGGGCGGGGTGGCTGACACGGGATCCTCCAGAGGTACGGACGCTGTGTGCGGAAAGCACCACCGACGCTAGGAGCGGGGCCCTGGCCGGGCGTCGTCCGCCAGGAGGGGCGAGCGGCGCAACTTTCGTTCCGTGCCCTGCGTCTCCTGGGATCACCGGTCATACGATGCGGGCGGGACCGCGGGGACGAGGACCGCTCGGCGGGCGGGGACCGGGGACGGGAAAGCAGGGACAGGGACAGGGACGGGGTCGGGCATGACGGGGGGTTCATGGCGGCGGTACGGAACGGACCGGTCCGTACGGTCCTCACGGGCGCCGCGCGGTTCCTCACGGGCGTGGGCCGGTTCCGTGCGTGCCTCCGCCGCCACGCTGCGCCGCAGGTTCGCCGGGCGCCCGGCGGACGCGCTCGTCGCCGTCGTCTTCACCGGCATCGCCGTGCTGCTCCGGCTGAGCCAGCCGTTGCCCGACGGTGCAGGCCCTCGCGCCGCCGTCATGGCACTGCTCGGCGGGGCGTGTCTGCCGCTGCTGTGGCGGCGTTCGCGTCCGGGGCTCGTACTGGTCGCCACGGCGGCCTGCTATCTGGCGGGTGAACTGCTCGACCCCGCCGGTGACAACGCCCAGTCCGCGTTCCTGGCCTGCTACTCGGTGGCCCGGCACACGCCCGCGCCCCGCAGCCTGATCGCTCCCGTCGCGCTCACCACGGCGCTGGTCGCCCCGGAGGCGGCGGGCGGCCGGCTGAACGTGTTCTCCTCGGCCGACACGGCCATTCCCCTCGGCCTTGCCGACTACCTGGTGGCCGCCGCGCTGGCCGCGGCCGTATGGCTGCTGGGCGCGTCACGGCGCCGACTGTACGCGGACGCCGCGCGCCTGCGGGACCTGGCCGAACGGCTCCGCGCCGAGCAGCGGGTCAGCGCCCGGCGCGCGGTGGCCGCCGAACGCGCCCGGATCGCCCGCGATCTGCACGACCTGGTGGCGCACCACGTCAGCGCGATCGCCCTGCAGGCACACGCGGTCACCGTCGTACTGCCGGAGGACACGCGCGCCGCCGGCAAGGGGGTGGCGGCGATCAGCCAGGCGGCGGACACCGCGCTGGACGAGATGCGCGGTCTGGTCCGGCTGCTCGCGGACCCGACGCCGGAGAGCGGCGCCGGGCCGCTCCCGCAGCCGTCCCTGCGCCACCTGGAACGGCTGACCGGGGAGTCCGAGGCGGCGGGCTGCCCGGTGACGCTCACGGTGACCGGGCCGGTCGCGGAGTTGCCGCCCGCCGTGCAGGTCTCGGCGTACCGCGTCGTCCAGGAGGCACTGTCCAACGTGCGCAAACACGCCGGCGCCGTACCCGTACGCGTCGGACTGGCCTGCCGTGACGGCCGGTTGACCGTCACGGTGGAGAACGCCGCGCCGACCCCCAACCGTTGCCCGATGCCCGGCTCCGGGCTCGGGCTCATCGGCATGCGAGAGCGCACCGGGCTGTTCGGCGGCACGCTCCGCGCGGAACCTGCCCCCGACGGCGGCTGGCGGGTCGAGGCCACGTTCCCGCCGCAGGACGGCAACCCGCACGCGCTCGCCGAGGGCGCGTACGCGCCGGAGGAGGGCCGATGACGCCGCCGGTGCGGGTGCTGACCGTGGACGACCAGGAGCTGGTCAGGACGGCGCTGCGGGTGATGCTGCGGCGGCGTACGGACGTGGAGGTGGTGGGCGAGGCGGCGGACGGTGCGCGGGCCGTCGAGGCGGCGTACGAACTGCGCCCGGACGTGGTGCTGATGGACGTACGGATGCCCGGCATGACCGGGGTGGAGGCGACCGCGCGGATCCTGAAGGGCTGGCCGCACGAGGGGCCCCGTCCGCGCGTGCTGGTGCTGACCACGTTCGACCTCGACGAGTACGTGCACGCCGCGCTGCGGGCCGGGGCCAGCGGGTTCCTGCTGAAGAACACCACGCCGGAACTGCTGGCCGAGGCGATCGGCGTGGTCGCGGCGGGCGATGCGATGCTCGCGCCGACGGTCACACGGCGGCTGATCCGGGCGTTCACCGACCTGCCGCCGCCCCTGCTGTCCGGCGTGCGGCCCCGCCCGTCACCGGCCGACGGGTCGCCCGGCGGCCCGGGCGACCCGCTGGCCGCGCTCACCCGGCGCGAACGGGATGTCGCGGAACTGGTCGCCCGCGGGCTGCCGAACGCGCGGATCGCCGGGTCGCTCGGCCTCACGGAAGCCGGCGTGAAGAGCACCGTCAACCGCATCCTGACCAGACTCGGACTGGAGAACCGCGTACAGATCGCGATCCTCGTCCTCGCGGCGGAACCCGATACGGAAGAGGGCGACGGCTAGAGGAGCCTGTGGATCAAAGGGTCCTGTGGATCAAGGTCCTGCGGATTCAGGAGGCGCCCTTGGGCCCCGCCTGCTGCACCACCTCGAACGACCAGAGCGTCGAGCCGCTCGCCGCCGGCTTGGGGCGCTCGCCGCCCTCGCCGCCGCCCTGGTGCGCGGCCTTCATCGGCCCTTCCATCCAGGCCTGGAACGACTCCTCGTCACGCCACCGGGTGTAGACGAGGTAGGTGTCGGTGCCCTCCACGGGGCGGAGGAGCTCGAACCACTCGAACCCGTCGGAGCTCTCCACGGTGTGCGCGCGGGAGGCGAACCGCTTCTCCAGCGTCTCCCGCTGCTCGGCGGGCACGGTCAGCACATTGATCTTGACTACGCTCATGCCCCCATCTTGCCCGATGGCACATCTGCGCAGGCTAAGACCTACGTCGTCGAGTATTTTGAACGCGTTCAAATATGGGCTAGGGTTACTCCCATACGTCGAGAGGGAGTGACATGAAGATCGTGATACCCGGCGGGACCGGGCAGGTCGGTACGGTCCTGAAGCGCGCGTTGAGCGCGGCCGGACACGACGTTGTGGTCCTGAGCCGGCACGCACGGCAGCAGGGCGAAGTGCACTGGGACGGCTCGACCCTGGGGCCGTGGGCGGGGGAGATCGACGGCAGCGACGTCGTGGTCAACCTGGCCGGCCGGAGCGTGAACTGCCGCTACACCCCCGCCAACCTCCGGGAGATGATGGACTCACGGGTCCACTCCGCCCGGGTCGTGGGCGAGGCGATCGCGGCAGCCGCCCGGCCGCCCCGGGTCTGGCTCCAGATGAGCACCGCGACCGTTTACGCCCACCGCTACGACGCGCCCAACGACGAGGCCACCGGTGTGATCGGCGGCACCGAACCCGGCGCCCCCGGCTACTGGGCCTACAGCGTCGACATCGCCAAGGCCTGGGAGCGGGAGCAGGAGACCGCCGCCACTCCGCGCACCCGGAAGGTGGCTCTGCGCGCCGCCATGGTGATGAGCCCGGACCGCGGCGGCGTCTTCGACGTCCTGCTGCGGCTGGTCCGGCTGGGCCTCGGCGGCCCCGTCGCCGGCGGCGCACAGTACGTGTCGTGGATCCACGACCAGGACTTCGTCCGGGCGGTCGAGTTCCTCGTCGCCCGGGACGACCTCACAGGGCCGGTCAATCTCGCCGCTCCCGGGCCCCTGCCGCACCGCGACTTCATGCGCGTGATGCGGACCGCGTGGGGTGTCCCGATGGGCCTGCCCGCGACACGCTGGATGGCGGAGGCCGGCGCCTTCGTCCTGCGCTCGGACACCGAACTGCTGCTGAAGAGCCGCCGCGTCGTCCCCGGCCGCCTCCTGGACGCGGGCTTCACGTTCGGACACCCCGACTGGCCGGCGGCCGCGGACGACCTCGTACGGCGGTTCCGCAGCCGTGGCGCGGGGTGAGCCCGGGTCAGCCCTGCTTCCTGCCCTGCTCCAGGGCCTTGCCGGTCATGTCGGTGACCTGCCCGGCCGGGGGCGCGTCCGCCTCCACCTCGGTGCCGAAGTCGGTGAAGTCCATGACCGTGCGCACCGTGACCTTCTGAGGCGAGGACGAGGCGTCGGTGGAGGACCGCTCCGTCGACCCCGGTGCGGCCTTGAGCGTCATGTCGATCTGCTGACGGCGCATGCGGCCCTCTTCGTCCAGCCACACATCCATCGGGAGGGTCGGGCCGACTTGCTGCCGCAGCGCGTCGCCGCCCGGCAGCTTCGCGACGTCGACGGAGACGCGGTAGCGCGTGGTCTCGACGCCGTCGATCGTGGCCGTGCCCTTCTTGGTCACGTCCTTGTCGGTGATCGCCTTCGCGTACGCCGCGGACTGCGCCGGATCGCTCATGGACCGGTCGCCCGCGCCCTGCTGTGCGGAGACCTTCCCCAGGTCGATCTTGATCCAGGGCTTGCCGCCCGGCGCCTGTCCCTTCGGCATCTTCTGGTACAGCACCTCATCGACCACGCGCTGTTCGATCCGCTGCCCCTGCACCGTGAGCGTCATGACGCTGTCGCCGTCGTCCAGGTCCACGGCGCCCTGTCCGTTCGCGGACTCCGAGACACCCTTGGCCGAGGTCTGCACCCGCAGCCTCACCTTGGCGGTGTCCTCCTCGGCCGTCCTGTCGTAGGCCGAGCGCACCGCCTGCGTGCCCTGTTCCTGTGCGTTGCCCTGCGCCGAGGAACTCCCTGCGCCGTCACCCGTGCCGTCGTCGTCGCCGCAGCCGACCAGCGCCGTGCCTGCCAGCACACCGGCGACGCCTAAGGCACAGACCTTCCTGCCGTTCCCTGCCCTGCCCATCGAACCAGCTCCTCTCAGGTGTGGTGCGACCCAAGTGCCCATGCCGGGCATGAACACTCGCGTGTGTTCGAGGAGTTGGTTTCCGGACCGGTCAGCGGCGACCGCGGAGCTTGCCCAGCAGCCGCTGGGCCTTGGCCCGGTTGCGAGGATCGGCGGCGGCTCGCCGTGCCTGCGCGGCGGCCCGCCGCCCCTGCGGGCTCCGGGCGAACTGCTTGATGCGATTCAGGATGCCGGCCATGGTGCACTTCCCTCGTGTTCTGACGTCGTCTTGTCTGCAGTTCGCTTACCCCTCCGACGAGGTGCTCAGCCCTTCGCACGCCCGGACGGTGCGCGGCCGAACGTGTTTGCCGCGGGAGTCAGAGGCAAGTCGGAGTCCATGACTGAAGAGAACAAGCGCACGAATCAGAAGCCGACCACCATACGTGCGACGGAGTCCAAGGCCCGTCGCACGGCGGACAAGGCGACCGCGCCGACGACCCGGGCCGCGAAGCGCGCGACCACGAAGGCCGATGACGCGGCGTCAGCCGTCAAGGCCGGCGCCGAGCGCTCCGCCGAGACGACGACGGCGGCCGTGCAGACCGCGGCCAGGAGTGTCGAGGCGGGCCGCCAGGCGGTCGTCGCGGCCTCCGGCCAGGTCGCTGCCACGGCGAAGACGGCCTGGACGGTGATCGCCCACCGCAAGGCCGTCGCCGCGGGCGTCGGGGCCGGCCTGACCGCCCTGACCGCCGCGTCGTACGCGGTGGGACGCCGCTCGGAACGCCACACCCACGGCCCGCTCACCCGGCTCACCGGCGGGCGGATCTGACCCGAGGCGAGGGCGCCCGGCAGGGCGCCCACCAGGCCGGAAGGCGGCGCGGCGCATCACCGGGCGTCCCGGTGGTACGCGGCGCCGCCTCCTCGTGGTGCGTGGCCCGGTCCGGCGGTTCGCCGCGTGGCCTGGCGCACATCCGGCACTCACAGTGGTGCCCCTCTCGCGCGTCACGGCTGTGACGAGGAAGGATGGGTGCGCAAGCGAAGATCACACCCATGTGGAGGAGCGGGCCCATGCAGCACGAGCGAGCGGGCAGTCCGGCCGGTCCCGAAGATCTCGTCGACGTCGCTCGGCTGGTCACCGCGTACTACGCGCTCCATCCCGACCTGGACGACCCGGGGCAGCGCGTCACGTTCGGGACCTCCGGACATCGCGGAACCTCACTGGCCGGCGCGTTCAACGACGACCACATCGCCGCGACCAGCCAGGCCATCTGCGAGTACCGCGCGGCCCAGGGCACCGACGGCCCGCTGTTCCTGGGGGCCGACACCCACGCCCTGTCGGAGCCCGCGCGGGTCACCGCGCTGGAGGTGTTCGCCGCCAACGAGGTGACGGTGCTGATCGACGAGGCGGACGGCTACACACCGACCCCGGCCGTCTCACACGCCATCCTCACCCACAACCGAGGCCGCACCACGGGTCTCGCCGACGGCGTCGTCGTCACCCCGTCCCACAACCCGCCCGCCGACGGAGGGTTCAAGTACAACCCGCCCAGCGGCGGCCCCGCCGCCTCCGACGCGACCTCCTGGATCCAGGACCGGGCGAACGAGATCATCCGCGGCGGCCTGAAGGACGTACGGCGCATCCCCCACGCCCGGGCGCTCGCCGCGGCCACCACCGGCCGCTACGACTTCCTGGGCACCTACGTCACCGACCTGCCCGGCGTCCTCGACCTGGACGCGATCCGCGCGGCCGGTGTGCGCATCGGGGCGGACCCGCTGGGCGGGGCGTCCGTCGCCTACTGGGGCCGGATCGCCGAACAGCACGGCCTCGACCTCACCGTGGTCAACCCGCACACCGACCCCACCTGGCGTTTCATGACGCTGGACTGGGACGGCAAGATCCGCATGGACTGCTCGTCGCCGTACGCGATGGCCTCCCTCATCGGGCAGCGGGACCGCTTCGACGTCGCCACCGGCAACGACGCCGACGCCGACCGGCACGGCATCGTCACCCCCGACGCGGGCCTGATGAACCCCAACCACTACCTCGCCGTCGCCATCTCCTACCTGTACGCCCACCGCGACCGCTGGCCGGCCGCCGCCGGTGTCGGCAAGACCCTGGTGTCCTCCGCCATGATCGACCGGGTCGCCGCCGACCTGGGCCGCGAACTGGCCGAGGTGCCCGTCGGGTTCAAGTGGTTCGTGGACGGGCTGGTCGACGGCACCATCGGCTTCGGCGGGGAGGAGTCGGCCGGGGCGTCCTTCCTGCGCCGGGACGGCTCCGTGTGGACCACCGACAAGGACGGCATCATCCTGGCCCTGCTCGCCTCCGAGATCACGGCGGTCACCGGGAAGACCCCCTCGGAACACTACGCCGCGCTGACCGCCCGCTTCGGCGAACCGGCGTACGCGCGGATCGACGCCCCGGCGTCCCGCGAGGAGAAGGCCCTGCTCGCCAAGCTCTCCCCGGCCCAGGTCAGCGCGGACACCCTGGCCGGGGACGCGGTCACGGCGGTGCTCACCGAGGCCCCGGGCAACGGCGCACCCATCGGCGGCATCAAGGTGACCACCGACAACGCCTGGTTCGCGGCCCGCCCCTCGGGCACCGAGGACGTCTACAAGATCTATGCCGAGTCGTTCCGCGGCCCCGACCACCTCCGCCAGGTCCAGGAGGAGGCGAAGACCGTGGTGCTGACGGCGCTTTCGGCCTGAGCGACCGAGATACGGGACACTGGAGGAAGATCCGACCCGGGAAGGACCGTCACGTGATCATCTTCGGCACCAAGGGGTATCTGTACCAGCTGGCGATACTGACGCTGGTCTGCGGCCAGTGCGGCAACCCCGCCGCGCACACGCTCAGGAAGCGCGTCACGAAGTTCACGCTGTTCTTCGTGCCGCTGTTCCCGATCTCGACGAAGTACCTCACGCAGTGCACCTTCTGCGGTGCGGAACAGAAGGTGACCAAGGAACAGGCGGAACAGTTGCAGGCCCAGAGCGCGAGCGGCGACGGCGGCCGGACGTACGGGCAGCCGCAGCAGCAGCACCGGTTCTGAGCCCGGCCGGGCTTCCCGGGGCGGGGGAGGTGCTCACCCGGTCGTGAGCACCTCGTCCGCCAGGCCCAGGTGCCGTCGGAAGGCCTCGCGCCCCTGATCCGTCAGCCGCACGACGCGGGAGCCGTCGCCGGGCACGAGCCAGGACGCCTCCAGCGCGCGGTGGAACAGGGCCGCGGCCACAGCGCCCGCCAGGTGCGGGCGCTGTTCCGTCCAGTCCAGGCACGTGCGTACGTGCGGACGGCCCGCAGCCCCCGCCGCCCCGTCCGCGATCCCGACGCCCGACAGCCAGGCCGCGCCGGACGCGGTGAGCGCCGGGCCGGACTCCCAGGACAACAGCCCACGCGCGGTCATGGCATCGGTCATCGCCACGGCGAGGGAGCCGCCGAGATGGTCGTAGCAGACACGGGCGAAGCCGACGGCACGGTGCCGGCGGGCAGCGGTGAGGGAACGGACCGGGACCAGCCGGCGGGGCGCCCTGGCCGCCAGCGCCTCGATCATCTCCGCTATGCCGGGGTCCGCCAGACGCACATGGCGGTGCCGCCCGCGGCGTTCCTGAGCCAGCAGGCCACCGGCCACCAGGCGGTTCAGATGGCTCGTGGCCGTGGACGGCGCGACACCGGCCAGGCGGGCCACCTCGGAGGCCGTCCAGGCCCGGCCGTCGAGCAGGGCGAGACAGATCGCGGCGCGGGAGCGATCGGCCAGCAGCGCCCCCAGTGAGGCGAGATCGGGTTCTTCGGCATGAACGTCGGGGCTGGTCACCGACCGATTGTCCCCGGCCGACACTTCGACGCGCATCGAAACGTCCCGCCCGTAGCGTCCTGGCCCATGACCACCGACACCCACCGAGTGATCCGGCCGAGCGTCCTCTACTTCGGCACGCCCGTCGTGCTGCTGACCACCGAGAACGACGACGGCACCTGCAATCTCACCCCGATCTCCTCCGCCTGGGCCCTGGGGCAGCACATCGTCCTGGGCATCGGCAGCGAGAGCCGGACCGTGCGCAACCTCGCCGAGCGCCCGGAGCTCGTGATCAACATCGCCTCGCCCGAGCTGTGGGAGCACGTGGATCGCCTCGCACCGCTCACCGGGGCGAACCCGGTGCCCGAGGCCAAGCGGGCGCTCTACCGCTACGAGCCGGACAAGTTCGCCGCGTCCGGGCTCACCCCGGTCGCCGCCGACCTCGTGAAGCCGCCGCGCGTGGCCGAGTGCGCCCTCCAGCTGGAGGCACGGGCCGCTGCGCTGACGCCCGGCGGAGCGGGCCTCTTCTTCAGCGTCGAGTGCGAGGTCCTGCGCGTCCACGCCGCCGACCGCGTCGTCGTACCCGGCACCCACCACATCGACCCGGCCGTCTGGAGCCCGCTCATCTACAACTTCCGCCACTACCACGGCCTGGCTCCCGAGGTCGGCCACGGCTTCCGTTCGGAGACGGCCAGGGCCACCGTCCCCGCCGTCTGACCGCCCGCACCCCGCCTTTCGGGGACGGCGCCGAACCGTGTGGGAACCCGAAGATCCCGGGTACTCGTCCGCCACGGGCCCGGACCTGTGTGTGGGCCGATGGGCCTCCAGCAGTCGATCAGGAAAACGGAGGCATACAGATGAGCACCGTCAAGGAAACCGTGGAAGTCGACGTCCCTGTCCACACCGCCTACAACCAGTGGACCCAGTTCGAGGAGTTCCCGAACTTCATGGAGGGCGTCGAGGAGGTAAGGCAGCTCGACGACCGTCACAACCACTGGACCACCAAGATCGGCGGAGTACGGCGTGAGTTCGACACCGAGATCGTCGACCAGCTGCCCGACGAGCGCGTCACCTGGCGCACGACCAGCGGAGACACCCACCAGAAGGGCACCGTCCGCTTCCAGCGCCTGGACGACACCCACACCAGGGTGGAGCTCGTGATGGACGTCGAGCCCAGCGGAGCGGTGGAAAAGGCCGCGGACATGCTCGGCGCGATCGACCGCCAGATCAAGGGCGACATGCAGCGCTTCAAGCAGTACATCGAGAAGCGCGGCGGAGAGTCCGGCGCCTGGCGCGGACGCATCCAGCCGGGCGGCGGCACCGGTCCCACCCCACTCTGACACCCAGGGCTCCGCTCTCCCGGACCCGGGCACAAAAGGAACCCGGCCTCCACCACAGCACCGGTGGAGGCCGGGTTCCTTTTGTGCCCGGGTCCGTGTCCCCGACGCGGGGAACATGTGGCGTTTCGGTCGTCTCGGTGACATGCACCTGTCCAAATCGGCCTCCCGGTGGCACGCTGCCCTCTGGTTCGCAGTGACACCCCTGCCTGACCGGGTGGATGAGCCCCGCCGCCCGGCCCCCACAGCAGAAGGAGACCGCGTGACAGGCATACCCCGTAGCCTTCGCCCCTCCGGCAGCGGCACCCGCGTTCGCCGTACCGTCCTCGGCGCACTCGCCGGCGTCGCCGCACTGCTGGCGACCGGCGTCACCGCCACACCGGCGAGCGCCGCGCCCGACCCGGGAGCGGTGGCGCCCTCGGCGCGGGAACGCGCCCTCGCTTTCTGGACCCCGCAGCGGATGCGTGAGGCCACCCCGCTCGACGTCCTGTCCGTCGACCGTTCCGACGTGCGGGTCTCGGCACCCCGCAAGGGCAAGGCGACCGTCGTGGCACCCAGCTCGCCCGCCGCCGTCCCTGGCCCCCTGGCCATCCCGAACGGCGGCGGCCCCTGGACCGGGGGCGGCGCGGTGACCAAGACCGCGGGACGGGTGTTCTTCACCTACCAGGGCCGCACCGCCTCCTGCTCCGGCAACGCAGTCACCAGCGCGAACAAGAGCACCGTGATCACGGCGGGCCACTGCGTGAAGCTGGAGGGAGCCTGGCACACCAACTGGGTGTTCGCGCCCGGCTACCACGACGGCCAGACCCCGTACGGCACCTGGACAGCGGCCAAGACCCTCTCCACACCGCAGTGGACCGCCAGTGAGGACATCAACTACGACATCGGCGCGGCCGTGGTCGCCCCGCTGGACGGAAAGAAGCTGACCGACGTCGTCGGCGGCCAGGGCCTGGCCTTCAACACCGGCTACAACAAGGCCATGTACGCCTTCGGTTTCCCGGCCGCGGCCCCCTACGACGGCGAGAAGTTCATCTACTGCAGCGGCACGACCTACCGGGACTTCCTGCTCTCCAGTGACCACGGTCTGACCTGCGACATGACCGGCGGCTCCAGCGGCGGCCCGTGGTTCACCCGGTTCGACGAGGCCACCGGGACCGGGCTGCAGTCCTCGGTGAACAGCTTCAAGTACAACTTCCTGCCCAACGCCATGTACGGCCCGTACTTCGGCACGGACGCACAGAACCTGTACCAGAGCGCTCAGTCGTCCTGACTCACAGGCCGGCCGGGAGCCGGGTCCTCCTCCGGACGGTGGGGGAGGACCCGGCTCCGGCGCGTCGCAGCGCAGACGGCGAAACACGTACGCGCTGACCTGACCGACCGGTCCACCGAGAGGTGAGTGACGGTGCGCCGGCGGTTCAGCCGGTCGCCTCGGCGAGCAGCCCCACCTGTTCGAGCCCCGACGCCGCGGGCACGAAGATGAGCTCGTCACAGCCGGCCGCGGCGAACGAGTCGGCGTACGACCTCACCATCTCCGCACTCACCGCGGCACTCGCCGCGATCTGCGCGGCGGCGTCGCCGAGGAAGCCGTAGTAGTGCTGGAGATAGCCGTCCGCGTGCGCCCGGGCGTCCGGGCCGAGCGCGAAGTACGCCAGCGCCAGCTTGCGCGGCGCTCCCGTACGCCCCGCCTGCTTCCACGCGGCATCGACGCCGGCCGAGGCCTCCGCGAACATCTCCGGCGTACCACCGCCCATGATCCAGCCGTCGGCCAGCCGGGCCACCCGCCGGAAACTGACCGGGGTCGACCCGCCCAGGACGAGCTCGGGACCGCCCTCGCGCACGGGCTCCGGCCCGATCGCACCGGCGAGCCCCCGCTCCTCGCCCGACCAGACGCGTTTCATCTCCGTCAGTTGTTCCTCCAGGCGGCGCCCCCTGCCCTCGGTGGTCAGACCGCTCGCGGCGAAGTCGTCGTCACGTCCGCCCAGGCCCACACCGAGCACGAACGCCCCCCGGAGAGCCGGTCGATCGAGGCCGCCTGCTTCGCCAGCAGCGCGCTGTTCGTGTACAGCGGTCCCAGCAGCACACCCGTCGTCAGCCGGATCCGGCTGGTGACCGCCGCGGCCGCACTCAGCGCGACCAGTTCCTCGTACCCCGGGTAGACCAGCCGCCCGATCGTGCCGAGCGTGCTGAACCCCGCCTCCTCGGCCCGCCGGGCCCACTCCACGAGAACCGAACCCTCGGTCCCGGGAACCGTGTTGGGAAGGCCTATACCTATGTCCATGTCCGCCTCCGGTCGTGAGAGGAGGAGCACCTACCCACCCGGTGCCTGGCGAACCGGATGTGACGCACTGGTCACGGAGTGAGGGATTCCGCGACCGTGCGGTGGGCATGCATCGACCGTTTGTCGCCCCCACAAGGAGTGAAACCGGCCATGAACGCTCCCGCGACGTCCCTCACCCGCACGGCCCCCGGAGCCCTCCCTCTCCTCGGCCACGGCCTTCAACTCGCCCGCAGCCCCCTGCCGTTCATCAGCTCCCTGCGCGAGCACGGACCCGTGGTGCGCATACGGATAGGCCCCACCCCGGCGTACGTCGTCACCGATCCCGCCCTGACCCGCAAGGTCTTGGTGACCGATGCCGCGCACTATGCCAAGGGCGGCAAGATCATCGACGCCCTGCGTGTCTTCTTCGGCGACGGGCTCGCCACGATCGCGGACGGCGACGCCCACCTGCGCAACCGGCGTCTGATGCAGCCCATGTTCAACAAGGCGCACATCGCCGACCGCGGCGACGCCATGATCGAGCAGGTCACGGCGATGGTCGGCGCGTGGCCCGAGGCGCGGCCGCGCGAGGTGTACGAGGACATGAACGAGGTCACGCTCGCGGCCTTCCTCGTCGCCCTGTTCGGCGCGGACCTGCCCAACCACCTGGAGGGCGAGTTCACCGCGCTGATGCCGGAGATCATGAAGGGCACGATCCGGCAGACCATCCTCCCGCCGTGGGTCACCCGGCTGCCGCTGCCCGCCAACCGGGCGCACGCCCAGCGCGTGGCCCGCCTGCGCGCTCTCATCGACCAGGCGATCGAGCACCGCGCGAGCCGGGCGGCCGGCTCTTCCTCCGGTACGGAAACGGCCTCCTGCACCGAAACGGCCTCCGGCACGGAAACGGCCTCCGGCTCCGAAACGGCCCCGGACGCCGCCACATGCCCGCACGCGGCGGCCCGTGAGCAGCAGACCGGCCTCTTCGACACCTTGCTGACCGCCGAGAACCCGCTGACCCGCCAGCAGCTCCAGGACGAGGCCATCACCCTGCTGACCGGAGCGATCGAGACCACCGGAACCACACTGGCCTGGACGCTGTACGAGATCTCCCGCCATCCGCGGATCGAGCGGCGGCTGCGCGAGGAGCTCGCCACGGTCTGCGGGGACCGCCCCTTGCGCTACGGCGATCTCGACGACCTCCCGTACGCCCGCCAGGTGTTGCAGGAAGCCATCCGCAAGTACGGGCCGGCCTGGCTGGTGACCCGGACCGCCACTCGCGACATCGACCTGGGCGGCCACCTCGTCCCCCAGGGCGCCGACGTCGTCTGGAGCCCCTACCTCCACCAGCACGACCCCGATGTGTTCGCCGACCCCGACGCCTTCGACCCGGACCGCTGGACACCCGAGAAGGTGTCGGCCACCCGCGGCTCGTTCCTCGCCTTCGGCGACGGCCGCCGCAAGTGCATCGGCGAGAACTTCGCCTGGGCCGAGCTCCAGATCATCCTCGCGACCATCCTGCGGACCTGGCAGTTCTTCGAACTCACCTCCCCGGCGCCCCGGCCCCAGGCCGTGGTCACGGTCAAGCCGGACCGCCTCACCATGGTGTTCCGCCGGAAGCCGACACCGGCACAGCCGACGAGCGACAACCCGTCCCAGGAGGTGATCACGCCGGAACCGGGTCCGGACACAACGCCCACCCCGTCCGGCAGTTGACGCCACGGGGGGCAGCGCCACCGGAACCGGTTCCGCCGGGGACACCGGCTGCCCCCTCCCGCTCACCAGCCCCTCAGCGCCCGCCCGGGCATCACCTCCACCGGCGATTCTCGGACGCCGGCCGCGGTACACCGCGTGTCGCCCGCCCGGCCGGTCCACACTGGGACCCATGCGCGTGGTGATCATGACGGCTGGATCGCGCGGCGACGTCGCGCCGTACACCGGGCTGGGAGCGGCGCTGGCGCGGAGCGGGCATGAGGTCACGCTCGTCACCCACGGCCTGTTCGAGCCGCTGGCCGCCGGTTGCGGGGTGCGGTTCCATCCGACTCCGGTCGACCCGCACGCCGTGTCGCACTCCGACCGCGGCCGCAGCCTGCACGCCAGCACCACCGGGCTCGGCAAGCTGCTGCGCGCGGCGTCGATGGCACGGTCAGCGGCCGAGGAGATGACCGACGCCCTGGTCCAGGCGGCCCGCGGCGCGGACGCCGTCCTGGCCGCCGGTGCCGTGGCACCGCTCGGCCTCGCCATCGCCGAGGGCCTGGCCCTCCCAAGCCTGGGACTGTTCCTCCAACCCCAGCATCCGACACGCGAGTTCGGCGCGCCCATGCTCGGCGGACGCTCGCTCGGCGCCGTGGGCAACCGCCTGGGCGGAGTGGCCGTCGCCACCGCCGTCGACCGGGTCTTCACCCAGGCCATGCGCCGGCTGCGCACCCGGCACGGCATGACCCTTCCCGGCACGGCCGCGCTCCGCCGGGCCCATGAGCGGGCGCGGTGGCCCGTGCTGCACGGATTCAGCGAACTGGTGGTGCCGCGCCCCCGCGACTGGCGGCCCGGGCTGGAGATCGCCGGGTACTGGTGGCCGTACGACACCCGCACGCTGCCCCGGGAGTTGGAGGAGTTTCTCGCCGCCGGACCCGCCCCTGTCTTCGTGGGGCTGGGCAGCGCCACCGTGCCGGACCCCGAGCGCCTCAGCGGTGAGATCGTGCGCGCCCTGCACGCGGCGGGACTTCGCGGCGTGATCCAGCAGGGGTGGGCGGGCCTCGCCGCCGACGCCGACGATGTGATCACGGTCGGCGACGTACCGCACGCGTCGCTGTTTCCCCGTATGGCCGCCGTGGTCCACCACGCCGGGGCCGGCACCGCCGCCGCCGTCCTGCGCGCGGGCGTCCCCACCGTGCCGGTGCCCGTGCAGTTCGACGGCGGCTTCTGGGCGGCCCGTCTCGTCGCACTGGGCACCGCGCCCGGCGCCGTCCCGCTGCGCCGCCTCACCGCCGATACCCTCGCCCCCGCCCTGCGCCGCGCCACGAGTGACCCAGCCCACCGCCACCGCGCCCAGTCCCTGGCACGCCGGCTGGCCCAGGAGGACGGCGTGGCGCCGGTCCTGGCGGCACTCGACCGGCTCGCCCCATGACCGGTCACCCTCGCCCCATGCCCGGTCGCCTCTCCCCGCCGGGTCACCCTCGCCCCATGACCGCTCACCAGCTCACGTCAGCGGCACCGTCGACCCCCTGATCACCACCCGGCAGGGCAGCGTCTCGACTCCCGACCGCCGCGTGCCGGCGATCGCCGTGAACAGGGCGTGCGCCGCCGCGCGGCCGACCTGTTCGAGGTTCATGTCGACACTGGTGAGCGGCGGCCGGGACGCCGACGTCAGGACCCGCCAGTTGTCGAAGCCCATCACAGCCACGTCCTCCGGCACCCGCCGGCCGCGCTCACGCAGCATGTCCATCACGCCCCGGGCGATCTGGTCGCTGCCGCACAGCACGGCGTCCACGTCCGGGTGCCGGTCGAGCAGCATCGCCGTGGCCGCCCGGCCCCAGCCCTCCGACCACGCCCCGAACCCCGGCTCGCCGACCAGCGTCAGGCCGGCGCCGGCGAGCGCCGCCCGGGCACCCTCGGCCCGCTCCTGCGCCGCGGCGTACCCGGGGTCACCGGTGATGTGCGCGATCCGGGTACGGCCGCAGGCCAGCAGATGGTCCACCGCGAGACGGCCGGCGCCCACGCTGTCCGGGACGATGGACAGATCCTCCGGATCCTCCGACGGCGCGTACGCGTAGACGACGGGGACGGGCAGCTCGCGGCCCAGGGACGGACGCGGATCGGTCCGGCTGCCGACCACGATGAGGCCGTCGACCCGGCGCCCCAGCAACGCGCGGACATGGTGCTGTTCGCGGATCGCGTCCCCCCGGGCGTCACACAGGAACACCGCGACCTCGCCCGCTCCGAAGGCGTCCTCGGCACCCATCAGGATCGGGATGCTGAACCGGCCCTCCAGGTCGCTGGTGAGCGGCCCCACCGTGCCCGTCCGCCCGGCCAGCAGGCTCTGGGCCACCTGGTTGGGCCGGAACGCCAGCCGCTCGGCCGCCTCGATGACCCGCTGTCTGGTCTCCGCCCGCACCTGGCTGCGGCCGTTGAGGGCCTTGGACGCCGTGGCGATCGACACGCCCGCCAGCCGGGCGACGTCGCTGAGCGTGGCCGGCTGTGAACGAGCGGGGCGGGTGGCCTCTGCCATGGGGGTTCTCCTGTCTCGTCTCGCGTCACACGCTACGCGAGACGTTTCGGTCGAGAAGCTCTCAGTGGTTTCGGTGATCGGCCAAGAGCCGTCTGCTGCAAGGGGATTGACGGGTGGTGAGTCGAGTCCTAGCGTCTCTGAAAGCCTTTTCGGTTTCTTTCCGCCGCTCAGCTCAGTGCCACCACAGCCATCGTCCCGACCGGCAGGCCCGCGCACGGTCCGCCGCGACACGAGGGGGATCGACCATGGGGAGCACGGCCGGACCACGTGGACACCTGCGCCGCCTTGTCACCGGCATCACCGCGCTGCTCGCCGCCGCGAGCCTGATGACGGCCTGCGGGTCGGGGGACGGCGGGCTCGGGCGGCGGGGGAGGAGGGGGAGCGGTGGGTGCCAAGGGCGTCGACGACGGTACGAAGCTGACGATGTGGACGCGTGCAGCGACCCGGCCGCAGAGCGAGGCCCTGGTCGAGGCGTACAACGCGAGCCACAAGAACAAGATCGAGCTGACCGTGTCCCCACCGACGACTACCAGGCCAAGGTCGGCGCGGCGGCCGGATCCAAGGACCTGCCCGACCTGTTCGCCTCCGACGTCGTGTTCGTGCCCAACTA
The DNA here is from genome assembly GCA_000415505.1 of Streptomyces afghaniensis 772. Taxonomy (GTDB): domain Bacteria; phylum Actinomycetota; class Actinomycetes; order Streptomycetales; family Streptomycetaceae; genus Streptomyces; species Streptomyces afghaniensis. The sequence goes on along the minus strand of KE354022.1, from coordinate 3,124 downwards.
CACCTCCAGCGGCCTCTTCGCGGACCTCACCGAACGCATCGACGCCCTGCCCTTCGCCGAGCACCTGGCCCAGTCGCACATCAAGGCCGGTACGTACGAGGACAAGAAGTACGTGGTCCCGCACACCCTCGACCTGTCCGGTGCTCTTCTACAACAAGGACCTCTACCGGAAGGCGAAGCTCGACCCCGACAAGCCGCCCGCCACCCTGCGCGAGTGGGACCGGCAGGCCCGGGCCGTGGACGCGCTGGGCGGCGGTGTCGACGGCACCTTCTTCGGCGGCAACTGCGGCGGCTGCGGCGTCTTCACCTGGTGGCCGTTGATCTGGGCCGCCGGCGAGGACGTCCTGAACGAGGAGGGCACCGAGGCGAACCTCGCCTCCGGCACCGCGAAGAAGGTCTACGACATCTACCGCGGGCTGGGTGCGGGACGGGCCGATCGTCGCCCCACGGCGCGCGCGACGAGACGGGCACGACCTGACCGGCGTCTTCCCGAAGGGCAAGGTCGGCGTGATGCCCATGCCGTCCACCACGCTCGGGCTCATGCCCGAGGACCTGGACCTCGGTGTCGCACCCATCCCCGGACCCGACGGCGGCAAGTCCACCTTCGTCGGCGGCGACGCCATCGGCATCTCCGCCACCAGTGAGTCGGCCGACCAGGCCTGGAACTTCCTCGCCTGGTCCCTGGGCGACAAGGCCCAGGTCGACGTGGTCGCCGCACACAAGGACGTGGTGGCCCGCACCGACCTCGCGTCCAACAAGCACTCCAAGGCCGACCCGCGGCTGGTCACCATCAACGAACTCGTCGCGCACGGCCGTACCCCGTACGCCCTGAAGTTCGGCCAGACCTTCAACGACCCCAACGGGCCCTGGCTGACCCTCATGCGGGGCGCCGTCTTCGGTGACGGGATGTCCGTCGCGAAGGGCAACGAGGCGGTCACCGCCTCCCTGGCCGACTGAGCGCCCGGCCCCGCCCCTCCCACGTCGCACGGCAGAGGAGAGCCATGCAGGTCAAGGCGCCCGACCGAACGGCCGCCGAGCCCCGAACGCCACCACACCGCCCGTCCCCGGCGGCCGTCCCGTCCCGCTGGCGGTCCCGCACGGCCAAGGGGCTGGCCTACGCGGCCCCCACGGCCGTCTTCGTCGCCGTCTTCTTCCTGCTGCCCCTGCTGCTCGTCGGGCAGATGTCGCTCAGCGACTGGCCGCTGCTGGCGGGAGACCGCGGCCTCAACGCCCCCGAGAACTACACCGACATCACCGGCAGCACCCTGTTCCGGCCCGCGATCCGCTTCACCCTGCTCTACACCGTGATCGTCACGGCCGTACTCCTCGCACTGGCGCTGGGCCTCGCCCTGCTCGTGCAGGAATCCCGCCCCGGAGCCGGCTTCTTCCGCACGGTCTACTTCCTGCCCAGCGCCCTCGGACTGGCCTCCGCCTCCCTGCTGTTCTGGGGCCTGTACAGCCCCACCACCGGTCCCCTCAGCCGCCTGCTGGAGAAACTCGGCCTGGTCGACGACCCGGTGTCCTTCCTCGGCACCCCGACCTCGGCCCTGCTGTCGACGGTCTTCCTCATCGTCTGGAAGTTCGCCGGCTTCTACATGCTGATCCTGCTCGTCGGCCTCCAGCGCATCCCGCACGAGGTGTACGAGGCGGCCCGGATGGACGGCGCGAGCCGCGGCCAGATCTTCCGCTCGATCACCCTGCCGCTGCTGCGGCCCTCCCTCGCCCTGTGCCTGCTGCTGTGCGTGACCGGCTCCCTGCTCGCCTTCGACCAGTTCTTCATCCTCACCAAGGGCGGACCGGACAACAGCACCGTCACCGTCGTCCAGTTGATCTACCGGGAGGCCTTCCAGCGGCTGAACCTCGGCACCGCGGCCGCCCTGTCGATCGTCGTCCTGGCCGTGCTGCTCCTGCTGAACGCCCTGCAGTTCCGCGGCCTGCGCCACACCGACGACTCATGACCACCGCCGCACCCAGAAGGGACACCACGGTGCTCACCCGCGCCCTCGGCCGCACGCCCCACTACGTCGTCGCCGCGAGCCTCGCCGTCATCTTCCTCTTCCCCCTGCTGTGGAACGCCTGGGCGTCGGTCAGCGGCCAGCCCGGCACCGCCCAGCAGTCCGGCTACGGCTTCGGCAACTACCGGACGCTGCTCGACTACGACGCGGGCCTGTGGCGGTACCTCCTCAACAGCACCATCGTCTCCGCACTGACCGTCGCCCTGACCCTGGGGGTGTCCCTGCTCGGCGGCTATGCCTTCGCCCGCTTCGACTTCCCCGGCCGGAACCTGCTGTTCCTGCTCACCCTGGCGATCCTCATGGTCCCGTACGCCACGCTCCTCATCCCCCTCTACGTCCTGCTGGGCCGACTGCACCTGGAGAACTCACTGATCGGGCTGAGCCTGGTCCTCGCCATGTTCCAACTGCCGTTCGCCACCTTCATGATGCGGATCTCCTTCGAGGCGGTGCCCCGCGAACTGGAGGAGTCGGCACTGGTCGACGGCTGCGGAACGGCGGGCGCGCTGCGCCGGGTCCTGCTCCCGGCGGTGCGGCCGGGACTGATCACCGTGGGGCTCTTCGCGTTCCTCGCGGCCTGGAACGACTTCATCGCACCGCTGATCCTCATTTCCGACAGCGAGAAGGCACCGCTGCCCCTGGCCGTCGCCAACCTGCGGCAGCAGAGCATGGGCGCCGTCGACTACGGCGCGACCGAGGCGGGCGTGGTGGTTCTCGCCGTGCCCTGCCTGCTGCTGTTCCTGCTCCTGCAACGGCACTACATCAGGGGCTTCATGTCCGGCGCACTCAAGGGCTGAAGCGCGGGGAATCCGACCATGACCGAAGGGACGTACCGAAGGCATGAACCGGTGAAGGGGAACACGGCACACTCGCCCGTCCTGCCCGTGGCGCCGACCCGGGGCCGACTGCGCCCGCTCGGCCTCGACGAAGTCAGGATCACCGGGGGTTTCTGGGCCCGGCGCCGCCACACCAACGCGACCGCGACGCTCGGGCACTGTCGGGACTGGATGGAACGCGAGGGCTGGGCCGGCAACTTCCGGGCCGCCGCCGAGGGCCGGATCCACCGGGACCGGCGCGGCCGGGAGTTCGCCGACTCCGAGATCTACAAGCTG
>KE354021.1 GCA_000415505.1 Streptomyces afghaniensis 772 | reverse complement strand
GAGCTGCGGGGCATCGCCAAGGTGAGCGGACTGCCCACCGACTTCTGAGCGCCCCCGGTCCTCACGTCCTCAGGCCCGTGGTTCCGCCACCGGCACGCCCAGCGGCCGGGCGAGTCCCACCACGGCCTCGTCCAGCCTCTCCAGATGCCGCAGCACGCGGTCGGTGATCCGGCCGTAGCGCGGTGTGCCGGCGTCGGACCCCAGCAGTGAGGCGATGCTCGGCCCGGTCTCGACCCGCGCGGCGGCGTGCTCGTCCTCGACCCGGGCCGCGATGGTCTCGATGTTGCGCACGGTGCGCCCCGCGGCCCCGCGCAGCCGGGGGTCCGCCGCGATCGAGGGATGCGTGGGCAGCAGCTCGGCGGTGGCCGCCAGCGTCCGCGCGTGGTAAGCGCAGGTCTCCAGCAGCGCCACCACGTACCGGGCCGTGTGGCGCCGGGCCCGCAGGGGCGTGACCGGATGGGTCAGCGGCTGCGTGGCCGCCCGCAGATCGGCCAGCGCCTGGTCCAGATCGCGCGCCTTGTCCAGCAGCTCGTCCGCCGGCCCGCCGCTCAGCTGGCCGACCGCGGCCTCGGTGACATCGGCCAGCCGTTCCAGGACCGTACCGAGCAGCTCGTTCGTCCGGCGGTCGGTCCGCACCGGCAGCACCAGCGCCGCCGCGACCACCCCGCAGGCCGCGCCCAGCGCCGTCTCCTCCACCCGCAGCAGGAGCACGTCGAGGCTGTAGGTGTGCAGCAGCGTGTACAGCAGCCCCAGCATCGCGGTCACGAAGAACGACATCAGCGTGTACGACAGCGGCGCCACGTAGAACATCGCGAAGATCAGCACCAGGACCAGCGCGAACGCCGTCACGGTGTGCTGCCCGACCAGCCCCGCCAGGACGATGCCCGCCACCACGCCGAACACCGTGCCCAGCAGCCGGCGGTAGCCCTTGACCAGGATCTCGCCCGTCGACGAGGTGTTCAGGAAAACGATCCAGCACGTCAGGACCGCCCAGTACCAGCGCTGCGTGGACAGCAGCTCACCGCCCACGATGGCCAGCGCCGATCCGACGGCGACCTGCACGGCCGCGCGCGTGGTGGGCCGCCGCAGCCCCTTCTCCTCCTCCTCCGACGGCTCCTCGGCGCTGTCGATCGCTGCGTCCTCCGCGTCCAGCTCCTCGCGGGAGCGGGCGGTCGCGGGGGTGTCGTCGGACTCGTCCTGCGGGCCGTCCAGCGCGATCCGCAGCCCCAGCACGGAGCGGGCCGCCTCGCCGATGCCGCGGAACACGTCCTGGACGGCGGCGGGCGCGGGCGGCAGGTTCTCCTCGTCCCGGTAGCCGAGGAGGCGGTTGCGCACGTGGGCCAGGGCGGTCCCCGTGTCGCCGCTTCCGGCCCGCAGCACGAGGGTGCGCAGCGCCTGGAGGTCGCGGCGGAGCGTCGCGGTGGCCTCGTCCGGCACGGCCGGCTGCCCCACCGACGGCGCGGGCGCGCCCGGCAGGTGCAGGGTGAGGGTGTCGGCCCGTTCGGCGCTGCGGGCGGTCAGCAGCAGCAGGCCGAGCCGCTCGGCGGCGATCTCGGCGTCCGCGATGCGGCGCTGCACGAGCCGCGCCGCCGACTCGTCGGGGTGCCCTCCTCCAGCTGTGCCTGGATCATCATCGCCGTCTCGTGCAGCCGCGCGGTGCCGTCGCGCACGGCCTCCAGGGCCTTGTCCATGTCGTCCGGGCCGGCGTCGAGCAGGTCGAGCTGCGCGGACACCAGCTGGGCCAGCCGGGCGCGGAAGGCCAGCCGCAGCCGCAGCAGGACGCCCGTGGGGGTCGCGGGCACGACCGCGAAGCGCAGCAGGGCACTGGAACAGAATGCCAGGGCGATGGCACCGCACAGCGTGGGGAGCGCGGACACCTCGGCGCCGACGAACAGCGACAGGAAGTAGATCTGGAAGCCGATGAGTCCCAGCGCGGTGCCCCGGTCGCCGAACCGGCGGCCGTAGACCGCGCAGAAGATCAGGACGACGAAGAAGACGTCACCGGCGTAGAGGCGCGCGTTGAGCACCGCGCCCAGCGACACGGAGGCCAGCGCCACCGGGAGGCCCAGCGCCAGCGTCACGGCCTGCGCGCCGAGCTGCTTCTCCCGGATGGCGAAGGTGGCGACCATCGCCGCCATGGCCCCCGCCACCAGGAGATGCACATCGGCCCGCAGCAGGGCGAGCACGGCCAGCGTGAGGGCGATGGCGCCGACCGTCCGCAGCCCGGCCGTCAGGCGCAGCAGCCCCGGGTCGGACGCGGCGATCCGGTCCCGCAGTCGTGCCCGCACCGAGCGTCCCGCTGCCCTCACGCCGCCGCACTCTCTCCCGACTCACCACACCAAGATCCGCACCTCAGCATGACATGCCACGAGCGGACGGTCCCCTCCGGCCCGGTCCTCAGTCCTGCCGGCTGGTCCCTTCGACGTGTGCCCGCACCTGCTCCGGCGTCAGATAGGCGTCGGTGTACTCGAAGTCCTTCAGCCTCGCTGCCTTGCGGGCCTGGAACCCGGTCCGTACGAAGTCGTCGCCGGCGACCGCGTTGAGGAGCCAGTTCGTCATCACCCGGGTCTTGGCGACGTTGGTGCGCAGCGCCGACCAGTGGTAGCCCCGTGCCACGGCCTGGGCGGGCAGGCCGCGCAGCTCGATGCCCAGCGGCTTGGAGACCGCGTCGGTGCCGCCGAGGTCGACGACGAGTCCCAGGTCCTTGTGGACGTACGGCCGCAGTCGGCCCGCCCCGCAGTGACGCGATGACGTTGTCGGCGACGTGCCGGCCCTGCCGCAGGGCGTGCTGCGCCGTGGGCGGCACATCGGCCCCGTCTCCCTTGGCCAGGTCGGGCACGGCGGCCGAGTCGCCGAGCGCGAACACCCCGTCGTCGCCCGGCAGGTTCATCTCGGGGGCGACCGCGAGCCGCCCCTTGACGGTCTCCGCGCCCAGCGTGGCGATGAGGGGGCTGGCGACGACCCGGCCGTCCAGATGAGCGTGCGGGTCGGGATCACCCGCCCGTCGGTGAAGGTGACCTCCTCCGGGCCCGCCTTCGCGATGGAGACGCCGAGGGAGATCTCGATGCCCCGCCGGCGCAGGATCTCCTGCGCACTGCTGCCGAGCTTGTCGCCGAGCTCCGGCATCAGCTTCGGCGCGATGTCGATCAGATGCCACTTGATCAGGCCCGGGTCCAGCCGCGGATAGCGCTTGACGGCGGCGTGCGTCAGCCGCTGGAGGCACGCCGCGGTCTCGGTTCCCGCGTAGCCGCCGCCGACCACCACGAACTGCAGCCGTGACGGCCCGCTCGACCGGTCTGGCTCGCGTCGGCCAGGTCCAGCTGCGAGATGACGTGGTCACGGATGTACGCGGCCTCGGCGAGCGTCTTCATTCCGAACGCGTGGTCCGTCAGCCCCGGGATGTCGAGGGTGCGGGTGATGCTGGCCGGGGGCCAGCACGATGTAGTCGTACGGCTCGTTGACGATCTGGTCGGTGATCGTGCGGATGACGCAGACCTTGGACTTCAGATCCACGCCGATCGGCCCCGCCGGAATGACTCCGTGTGCGGTACTTCTTGCTGCGGCGCAGCGAGACGGCGATCGACTGCGGCGTCAGCACCCCGGAGGCGACCTGGGGGAGCAACGGCAGGTAGAGCTGGTAGGCGAACGGCGTCACCAGCGTGACGTCGGCCTCTCCGGGGAGAGTTTCCGTTCCAGACGGCGGACGCACTCCACACCGGCGAAGCCTGCGCCAACCACCAGGATCCTGGGTCGTGTCACGGTGTTCATCCCTTTCTGCGGCTCCAGGCGGTCTGCCTCGAACGCCTATCGACTGCCCCTGGATCGCTGGTTCGCACCCCATTGATCCCACCGCGTGTCCGACCGGCACGCCAGTCGGACGCGGCAGGCAGACGAACGCGTCGATCACCACCATGCCCGCCCCGTGGCCGAAAAGCACCAGGCCGGCGTGAAGAAGGCGTGCACACACCGGCCGGGCGGACCGTATGTCAGCCCGCCACGTCCCCCTGGAGATGGCACAGCAGCAGGCACACGTCGTCGTCACGCTCGGAATCGCTCAGCAGCGGATGCAGGATCCGGTCCGCCGAGCCCTCCAGATCCGCGTCCAGCTCCGCCGAACGGAACCCGCCGAGCGCCGAGGCCAGCCGCTCGATACCCGGGTCTATGCCCTGAGCGCGCCGCTCGACCAGCCCGTCGTGTACAGCGCGAGCGTCGAGCCCGGCGACAGGTGCACCGTGTGGTCGGCGATCTCCGTGGGTGAGGGGGATGCCCAGCATGGCGCCGGGTTTGGCGTCGAGCGTGCGCACGGTTCCGTCGGGCAGCCGCAGCACCGGCGGCGGATGGCCTGCGGCGGCCCAGGTCAGCGTGGGCTCGTCCGGGTGCAACCGGGCGATGACGGCCGTGGCGTACAGGTCCGGCTGGAGATGGTGCAGGAACCGGTGCAGCCGGGTCAGCAGCCGGCCCGGGCTGTCGCCGTCGACGGCGTACGCCCGCAGCGCGGTGCGCAGCTGGCTCATCATGACGGCCGCGTGCAGACCGTGCCCGGTGACGTCGCCGACGACGGTGATGAGACCGCCGTCCCGCGTGGGGGAACGCGTCGTACCAGTCACCGCCGATGTTCAGCCCGTGGGTGGCGGGCAGGTAGCGCGCCGCCAGGCTGAGGCCCGGCGTGGCCGGCAGGTCCGTGAGCAGGGCGCGTTGCAGCGTCTCGGCGATGTCGCGGTTGTGCTCGAAGCGCCGGGCGTTGTCGATCGCGATGCTGGCCCGCCGGGTGAGCTCGATCAGCATCACCGCGTCGTCGGGGTCCCAGCGCGCACCGGGCGGCGACAGGGTCAGCACCCCCAGCGGGGCCCGGCGCGTCGGCTGCGGAACGCACAGCAGCGGCCGTGTGGGATCGAGCGCGGACGGCGGCTGGTCGTCGACGCCGGGCAGGCCACCGGGATGGTCGGCGGCGTACTGCGGGCGCCCGGTCCGGGCCGCGACCACGGCGGCGGCCGGATGCGGCGCCGACCGGTGCCTGTCGTCCTCGTGGTCGAACAGCCAGACGTCGACGCTGCGGGCGTACTCCGGCACCAGCAGGTCCGGCAGCCGGCGCACGATCTCCTCGTGGTTGAGCGAGGCCGTCAGCACGGCGCTCGCGTCCGCGAGGAAGGTCAGTCTGCGGCGGGCGCTCTCCGCCTCGTTGCGTGCGCTGCGCTCGGCGGCGAAGGCCTCGCGCTGGGCCCGGCCGGCCGCGTCCAGCTCGGCGTGCAGCGCCAGGACGCCCTGGTTCGTCTGGTGCAGCTCCTCGCGGTGGAAGGCGACCAGATCCTCCTGCTCGGTGAGCTTGTCCAGCACCACGGCCGTGTCCTCGGTCGGCGCCGAGCAGCGCCTCCGCGAGGGCGGCGGCATCCTCCTCGACGGTGCCGCTCTCCGTGGCCCGGGCCACCTCGGGGCAGGGGACTGTAACCTCCCACGGCGGCTCTCCGGCGGCTGCCGACGCGTCCGGCGACGGCGTCACCACGGCGTGCAGCAGCCCCTCCTCGGCGGGGGACCCGGCCATGTCCAGGGTGAGCAGCCAGGTGCCGCCCTTGGTGAGGCACTGCCGCAGCTGGGCGCTGAGGGCGGCGGCCAGCCTGGTCCGTTCGACGGTGGGCACACCGTACGCGGCGGCCAGGCGCGCGAGGGCGATGCGGGCGCGTGCCGCATCGGTGACGGTGGTGATCTGCCAAGTGCGCATCATGGGCGTTCCGGGCGGGGTGGGAGTGAGCACGGCCACGGCGGTGTCGTCCCGCACCGGACGGGCGGGACTGCTCGCGTCACGTATCGCCACGGCGGCCGTCACGGCCGGGTCGGCCGTGGACAGACCGGCGTCGGACGGCGGCGTCCAGCGGCTGGGCAGGCCGTCGGTGTGCAGGACAAGCAGCCGGTCGGCCGCCCAGTCGGCCTCCTCCTCGCGGAGGGTGGCGGGCCGGTGCACGCCGACGATGCCGGGCCGCGACAGCAGCGGACGCCAGGTGCCGTCCGCGCGCAGCCGCGCCCCCACGTTCCCGATGCCGGCGAACCGCAGCAGCCCGGCCCGTACGTCGAGCTGGGCCAGGGCGACGGCCGCGCCCCGGGTGCCCTTCAGTGCGTCGTGGAGCCGCCGCAGTGACTCGGCGGGCGTGAGATGAGCCCAGCGGTACAGCGCCGTGACCGCGGCGGACGAGGCCCGGGCCGCCTCCGGGCCGTGCCCCAGACCGTCCGCCAGCATCAGCGTCAGCCGGTCCCCTGAACGCACCCACGCCCAGGCGTCACCCGAGTACTCGGCTCCGCCGTAGGGATGTTCACACCTCCGGCGCGCACGCCGGCGACGGGCACGGACCGTCACCCGACGGGCCGGCCGCCCGTCGGACGCGGTGCCGCCGGGGCCCCGCACCTCGCCGTCCGGAACCACGGAGTCCGGCCGGGGACCGGGTTCGTTCCCGAGGACACCACTGTGCCCGGGCACGCTGCCGGCCTGCCCCGGGAGACCCGGCGCACCGCCGGGCGCCGCCGCGTGCCCCGTCAGGGCGCCGCACGCCACGGCTCCCACCGGCGCGTGTGCATCACCGCCCGGCCACCAGCCGCCGGCCAAGGCCCCGCCCTCGGACCACGCCGAGGCGCCGGGAACAGCCGTACCGTGCGCCGGACCCCGGCCGCCCGGCATCGATTCGGCCCCCGTCCGCCCCTCCGGACCGCCGCCACCGCGGGGCGTGGTGCCCACGCGGGCCACCGCGACCGTGCCGCGGCCGGGCGTGCTGTGCAGGGCGAAGTCGTCGGCGAGCCGCTGACACGTGCCGAGGCCCGCGCCGAGCGAGCCGGTCGTGGAGAAACCGTCGCGGAGGGCCGCGGGCATGTCCGCGATGCCCGGGCCGTGGTCGATCGCGGCGATCTGCACGACCCGCGACTCCGTACCGCCCTCCCGTGGCGCGGGCGGCGCCACGATGTCGATGAGGACCTGACCGCCCTCGGCGTGTTTGAGCAGATTCGTGGCGAGCTCGGTCGCGACCAGCGCGGCGGCCGCGGTGCGCCGCTCGTCGAGACCGGCCAGCGCGGCCGCGCTCTCCGCGGCGACCCGCGCGTCGCGCACCCGCGTCGAGTCGCGTACCGGGACGTCCCACACGCGCGGCATCAGGCCTCCTCGCGGGGGCGCGGCGGCTGGGCCGCCCAGCAGGTCACCCGCACGGTGGTGCCGTCGCCCGGCGTGCTGTCGATCTCGAAGTCGTGCACGAGGCGCCGCGCGCCGCTCAGCCCCATCCCCAGCCCGTCGCCGGAGGTGTAGCCGTCGCTGAGCGCCTGGTCCAGGTCGGCGATGCCCGGCCCTTCGTCGCTGAAGGCCAGCCGGAGCCCCTGCACACCGCCGCTGCTGATGTGTGTCGCCTCCATCTGTCCGCCACCGCCGTGCACGAGGGTGTTGCGGGCCAGCTCGCTGGCTGCCGTGACCAGCTTGGTCTGCTCCACCAGGCCGAAGCCGAGCCGGGCCGCGGCCTGCCGCACGTGCTGTCGCACCCATACCAGGTCCATGTCCGACCGGATGGGCAAGCAGGCCTCCACGCCCGCGGCAGTGTGCATCACGGACTCTCCTGACGCGGGCCGTCCGGACGGTACGCCGGGGTCTGCTGCGTGAGGAGCTCCATGCCCGCCTCGGTGCTGAGCGCCGTGCTCAGCCCGGGCAGCGTCAGGCCCAGTTCCGCCAGGGTGATGGCGACCGCCGGGCGCATGCCGGCCACCACGGTCCGCGCGGCCAGCAGCTTGGCCTGCGCCGCGATCTCGGCCAGCACCCGGCCGAGGAAGGAGTCGACGATCTCCACACCGGAGATGTCGATGAGGACACCACGCACCCCGGTACGGGAGATGGTCTCCGCGAGATCCTGCTGGAGCTGCTGCGCCGTGCTGTCGTGCAGGTCCCCCTGGAGCGTGACCAGCAGGACGTCGCCGAGCCGGAGAACCGGGACGTGGCCCGTGACCGGACGGGAGTACGCGTCGCTCACCGCTGACCCGCACCCGGGTTCACGATGTCCGCGCCGAGCTCGTGCAGCGCGTACCTCAGCGCGTCGGAGAGGCTGGCGCGAGTGATCACGTCCAGGTCCAGACCGAGATGCACGATGGTCTGCGCGATCGCGGGGCGGATGCCCGAGACGATGCACTGGGCGCCCATCAGCCGCGCCGCGGCGACCGTCTTCATCAGGTGCTGCGCCACCAGCGAGTCCACCGTCGGCACCCCGGTGATGTCGAGGATCGCGAACCGGGCGTGCTGGTCGACGACGGCGTTCAGCAGCGTCTCCATCACCACCTGGCTGCGGGCACTGTCCAGCGTCCCGATCAGCGGCACGGCCACGACACCGTCCCACAGCCGGATGACGGGCGTCGCCACCTCCATCAGCTGGAGCCGCTGCCGGTCGCTGAGCGCCTGCCACTCGCTCAGCGCCGTCTGCATGGCGACCAGCCGCAGGGTGCCCATCAGCACCGTCAGTGCCGTCGAACACGCCCGCAGATGCTCGGCCGGCGCCTCCTCCAGATCCGCGGCCAGCAGGTTCTCCACGGGCGGCCGCAGGGCGGCCAGCTCGCTGGCGACCTGGGTGTTCGACAGCCCGGCACGCGAGCGGGCCGCGCCCATCCGGGCCAGCTGCTCGCGCACCCCGCTGAATCCCGCGGCGTCCGGGTCCTCCACCTGATCCGAGTCGGCCACCTGGGCCAGCGCGTCCACGACGACCTTGCTCGCCTCCACCGCCTCGTCACGCGAGACGGTGAACACGGTGCGGAACAAGGGCTCGTCCGCCCACCGCTGGGCGATCTGCTCACGCCTGCGGTGCAGGAAGTCCCTGACCTCGTGTGTCGGCGTGGCGAGCTGTCCGTCCGCTTCGTGCTCCGGCACCTGGTTCTCTCCTCATCCGCGTTGCGTCGACCGAGCCCGCCAAAGGCAACGGGACGGTGCTGTGACACTTGCCGGGCGACAACTCTAACCATGCGCCGACCTCGTACGACACCGGATCCGGCGCAACCGATCCGGTTGTGGGGAACGGCGATTGGCCATCGCCGTCACCGCGCGCGGAACGGACCGCCGGCCGGGCAGAGTGGAGCGTGGACACCGGGCCGCCGGTCCCGCGGACGGCCTGCCCGAGGGGCTCCCGGCCCGTCAGGCGCTCTGTGCCCCCGGTTCCTCAGGGGTCTCCGGCGCCTCGTCGGCGCGGGCCAGAGCCTCGTCGACACTCTCCGATATAGGCACCGTGATGCTGACGCCGGTCAGGTCGAGGACGCGCCGCACGGCCGGCGTCGGGTTGATGACGTGCACGCTGCCGGCGGTCCTGCGGGTCTCCTGGTACACCCGCAGGATGATGTTCATCCCGGACGAGTCCATGAAGGGGACGGACGAGAGGTCGAGCAGGAAGTGTCGTCGGCCGTGGTGGAGTTGGTTGGCCAGATGGGCCTGGAACTCGGTCGCGGTGTCGACGTCCAGATAGCCGTCGACCGTGATCAGGGCCACGTCCTCCCGGGGCAGTTCGACCTCCACGGACAGCGGGTTCTGGGCGAGGGGCACGGGTACCTCCAACAAGTGCTACGGCCTGGGCAGGTCACCTCTGCGGATGACCGCGGTGCGGGGCGATGCCGGTCGTGGTGCGGGTGTTGCTGCCGTTTCTCATGTGCCTCCCTTCGCCACCGGGCTCCGTTTCCACCGCGCCCCCGCGATTACCCCGGAAACCGCCCCCCATGCCCCCGGGGACGAACCTTGCCGAAGCCCGCCGCCGACGACGTACGGTGGCAGGTGAGGGCGCCCGAATGCGCTTGCGGCACGAGGGTAGTTGCTGCTGTGGAGCGGGGTGGGCGGGAACCGTCCGCCGGACTCCGCGATCCGCACACCGTCAGGGAGGATGGAGCAGCGTGGCCATCGACAGAATCTGGTCGTACGCGCCGGGAAGCGGTCACGTCGAGGGGCAGGACCTGACCGGTTTCACCGTCGCCGCGACCGACGGCACGATCGGGCACGTGGACCGCGAGGCCGCCCCGCACGGCCTGCGCCACCTGGTCGTCGACACCGGCGTCTGGGTGTTCGGCCGCAGCGTCCTGGTGCCGGCCGGAGTCGTCACCGGCATCGACACGCAGGGCCGACGGATCACGCTGGCCTGCACCAGGGGAGACGCCAAGGCGGCGCCCCGCTTCCAGACCGACAGCGAGACCCGGGACCGGGAGTACCTCACGGCCGTGGGCGACTACTACGACCGGCTGCCACCACGTGCGACGACCTCGGCATGAGCACTGAGCACTGAGCACTGAGCCGGTCACGGGCGTGGTGCCGCGCCCGTGACGCTCCCGGCTCACCAGGGCAGGAACACGTGCACGTCCTTGCCGCGCTCGTCGCTCACCACGCTGACCTGGTCGCACAGGGTGTGGATCAGGTGCCAGCCGATGCCGCCGCCCCCGCTGCGCGGATCGAACGGGCGCGGGGCCGGCTCCGTGGAACTGGTGTCGTGCAGCACCACATGCACCCCGTCGAAGGTCCGGCGCATCCGCAGTGCGAACGGACCCGGGGCGTACTGCACCGCGTTGGCGGCCAGTTCCGTCACCACCAACAGGATGTCGTCCCAGTACTCGGGGGCAGAGGGCGGCGAGGAGCGTGACAGATCCCGCAGGAACTCCTCCGCGGCCAGCCGCGCTCCCGTCACGTCGTGCGGCTCGCCCACGAAGCTGTTCGTGCGGCTCGGAATCTCCTCGGAGGTCAGTGCGTCATCCCCACGCGGCTCGGTTGACATATCGCCTTTCCGGCCCGGCGTCAGCAAGGGCTGTCGTCAGGGCTGTCGTCCTTTCTCTTGCGTCGCCACTGTTGCGTGTTCCCGAGGGGGCGAGGCCTACGCGTCCGGCTCCCCGCTCAACGGAACACGTTGTCCGAGTCGTCCCAGTTCAATGGTTCGTCCCGGGTGCTCGTGCGCCCGGGACGCCTGCGCGACTGGTACATCGCGTCGATCTCGGACGCGTAGTGCCGCACGATCTCGTCCCGGCGCAGCTTCATCGAGGGCGTCAGCAGTCCGTTGGTCACGTCGAACGGCTCCGGCAGGACCCGGAACACCCGGATCGACTCCGACCGCGACACGGAGCTGTTGGCCGCGGCCACGGCCCGCGCCACCTCCTCCCGCAGCGCGTTCTCCTCCCGCGCCTCGCGCATCTCGCCCTGCAGCGCCAGCGCCGCCCGCCAGTGCGCCAGGAACTCCGGATCCAGCGTGATCAGGGCGCCGACACAGGGCTGGTTGTCGCCCACGACCACCGCCTGGTGGATGAGCGGGTGCATCCGCAGCCGCTGCTCCAGGGCGGCCGGGGCGACGCTCTTGCCGCTGCTGGTGACGATGATGTCCTTCTTGCGGCCGGTGATCGTCAGATAGCCCTCGGAGTCCAGCTGCCCGAGGTCCCCGGTGGCCAGCCAGCCGCCGCGCAGCGCGGCCCGGGTGGCGGCCTCGTCACCCACGTATCCCTGGAACACCGACGGGCCGCGCACCAGGATCTCCCCGTCCTCGGCCACCCGGATCTCCGAGCCCGGCAGGGCCTGCCCGACGGTCCCTGACTTCTCCCGGCCCAGCGGCTGCATCGTCACCCCGCCGCCGGTCTCCGTCAGGCCGTACCCGTCGTGCACGTAGATGCCGATGCCCTCGTAGAACAGCGACAGCTCGCGGCTGAGGGGGGAGCCGCCGGACGTCGCCCGCCGCACCCGGCCGCCCAGCGCGGCCCGCAGCCTGCGGTACACCGTGCGCTCGTACAGGGCGTGCTGGAGCCGCAGATCGAATCCGGGCCCGCGGCCCCGGCCCAGCCGCTGGCGTTCCAGGGCCGCGGCGAAGTCCCGCGCCGTCTCGGCGGCCCGCTCGAACAGACCGCCGTGTCCGCCCTGCTGGGCCGTGCGCAGGAAGTTCTTGTAGATCTTCTCGAAGACGGACGGGACCGCGTAGAAGTACGTCGGCCGGAAGGAGCACAGCGCCGACGACAGTGCCTCCCCGCCCAGCTCGGCCTGGTGGCCCATGAGCAGGCCGCCGCGCACGCACAGACCCTGGATCATCAGCCCGTACACGTGGGAGAAGGGCAGGAACGCCAGCACGGAGCCCTGCTCGCCGCGCGGTGCGGCCGTGTGCCCCCAGCCTTCCAGCAGCGTGTCGCACGGGGCGGCCAGGTTGCGGTGGCTGAGGGCGCAGCCCATGGCGTGGCCGGACGTGCCGGAGGTGTAGGCGATGACGGCCGTGGAGTCCGGCAGCACGATGCGGCGCATCGAGTCGACCGTGGCGAGCGGGACGAACTCGCCGCGCGCCGCCAGGTCCTCCAGCGCGCCCGCGTCGAGCTGCCAGACGTGGCCCAGCAGCGGCAGCGACGCGCACACCGAGCCGACGGTCATGACGCCCTGCTCGTCCTCCACGACCACGGCCACACAGCCGGCGTCCCGCAGGATCCACTCGACCTGGTCGCGCGACGACGTCGGATAGATCGGGACGACCTCGGCCCCCACGGCCCACAGCGCGTAGCACAGGACCGTCCACTCGTACCGGGTACGCGCCATGATCGCCACGCGGTGCCCCGGCGCTATCCCGGAGGCGATCAGCCCCTTCGCGACGTCCACCACCTGGTCGCGCAGTTCGATCGCCGTCACCTCCTCCCAGGAGGCGGCGGCCGGGTCGGCGCGGCGGGCGAGCACCGGCCGGGTGGGTTCGCGGTCCGCCGTCTCGAAGACGCTGTCGGCGAGCCCGCCGGTCAGGGGCGAGACGGCCGGTGGAGCGAGGGCGAGGTCGCGCATGCTGCTCCTGACGGGTACGGGGTGTGACATTGCCGACGGGTAGCGTCATCGGCGGGGCTCGAATGTAGTCGAGCCGGGGCCCTCGGGGGTCGGGAAATACGGAAGTCGTCCCGCTGATGATCTCGGTGTGATCGGGGGACCCGGGAGGCATGAGTCACATCAGTCCCGATCCCGAACCCGAACGCAGCTCCGGCCTGGAACCGGGCGGCGGCGTACCGCCGGGAGAGACCCCGCCCGCGGAGAGCAGCCTGCCCGAGGCGGGGCCCCGGGAGACGCACAACCCGCCCAAGGGCTGGTCCAAGGCACCGATGGCCGTGATCCTCGTCCTCGTGGTGCTGATCGCGGCGTTCTTCCTGGCCTACGCCCTCGCTCTGATCCTCTGAGGTCCGGTCGGCGCGCTGCGAGCCGGTCTCCCGCAGCAGGCGGGACGCCTCACGCCTGGGTGTGCCGGACGCACTCGGTGACGACGTCCCGCAGGCTCCCCGTGCGCTCCATCAGGACGCGCTGCACCTGTGCGCCGTTGCCGTCCCGCAGCAGCTCCTCACAGGCGGCCCGGGCCCGCTCCAGGTCACCGGTGTCCGCGAGAGCCTCCTCGACATGGTCCAGCAGGGCACGCACGACCGCCTCGGCGGGCAGGCGCCGCATGGTGGCCGGGTGCAGCAGCTCGCCCGAAAGACCGGACCGGGCGGCCAGCCAGTCGGCCAGCCGCAGCAGGCTGACGCTGTGACCGAGCGGTTCCCGGCCGGCCCGCCACTCGCGCGCGGCGGTCTCCACCAGTCCGCGGACGAGCGTGGCGACCAGCGCGGCCGTACCCGAGTGCAGACAGACGTCCGACACCCGGATCTCCACCGTCGGATACCGCTGGGAGAGCCGCGCGTCGAAGTAGATCATCCCGTCGTCGAGGAGAGCGCCGGTGGCCACCATGTCCGCGATCAGCCGGTGGTACCGCTCGGCCGAGCCGAAGAGCTCGGTCGGGCCGGCCGACGGCCAGCGCAGCCACACCCGGCTGCGGTAGCTGCTGTACCCCGTGTCCTTGCCCTGCCAGAACGGCGAGTTCGCACTGAGCGCCGTCAGCACCTGGAGCCAGGGCCGCACCCGGTCGATGACCGCGACGCCCTCCTCGTCGGACTCGACGGACACATGCACATGGCAGCCCAGGACGAGCTGCTCCCGGGTGGCGATGCCGTACTGATCGGCCATCCACTGGTACCGGCGGTTGACGCCGATCGCGGGACTGACCGGCAGCGGTGACGTGGCGAGTGCCGCGACCGTGCAGCCGATCTCCCCGGCGTGCCGGGCCGCCTCCTTGCGGCAGCGGACGATCTCCGCGCGCAGGCTCTCCATGGAGGACTGCGGATGGGTGGCGAACTCCAGCATCTGCTCGTGGAGTTCCTTCTCGAAGACGTCCTGATCCGCGTCGTCCTGCGCGGCCCGGGCGAGCACGGCCGCGGACATCGCCCGCGGTTCCCCGGTCTCCGGATCGACCAGGAGGAGTTCCTCCTCCACTCCGACGGTGCGCACCCTGATGCCCGCCCTTCCCTGACCCTGCCGCGTCGACCACCGGGGGTTCCCGGTGGTACGACACCCAGTGCCCCTCACCGGCGGGTCGGACACCTGGTGCGGTCGCGGGACTTCACGGAGCGAACGGCGTCAGCCACACCGTGGCCAGCGGCGGCAGCGTGATCCGGACACAGCCGTCCTCGGGTTTGACCGGATCCGGTTGGGTGACGCCGCTGCCGCCGTAGCGCGGGTCGTCGGTGTTGAGGATCTCCTGCCAGGCGACGGCGTCGCCCGGGACCCAGAGGCCGTAGTCGTGCCGGACGACCGGGGAGAAGTTCGACACCGCCAGCAGCGCCCCGCCCTGCGCGTCGTACCGCACGAACGCGAAGACGTTGTCGTCGGCCGAGTCCACCGCCACCCACCGGAAGCCCTCCGGACGGGTGTCGCACTGCCACAGCGCCGGCGTCGCCCGGTACGTCGTGTTCAGGTCACGGACCAGGTCCCGCACGCCCCGGTGGTCGCCCGCGGAGTGGTAGCCGTCGTCGAGCAGCCACCACTCCGGCCCCTGCTCCACCGACCACTCGGCGCCCTGCGCGAACTCCTGCCCCATGAACAGCAGCTGCTTGCCCGGGTGGCTCCACATGAAGCCGAGGTAGGCACGGACGTTCGCGCGCCGCTGCCACCAGTCGCCCGGCGCCTTCGACACCAGCGCCTGCTTGCCGTGCACGACCTCGTCGTGGGAGATCGGCAGGACGTAGTTCTCGCTGTACGCGTACACCATCGAAAAGGTCATCTCGTGGTGGTGGTACTTGCGGTGCACCGGCTCGTGGGCGAGGTACTCCAGCGAGTCGTGCATCCAGCCCATGTTCCACTTCAGCCCGAATCCGAGGCCGCCGCTGTCGGTGGGCTGCGTCACCCCGCCCCAGGCCGTCGACTCCTCGGCGATCGTCACCACGCCGGGGGCACGCCGGTACACGGTCGCGTTCATCTCCTGCAGGAACGCCATGGCCGCCAGGTCCTCCCGGCCGCCGTAGGCGTTGGGCTCCCACTGGCCGTCCTCGCGCGAGTAGTCGAGGTAGAGCATCGAGGCGACCGCGTCCACGCGCAGCCCGTCGATGTGGAACTCCTCGCACCAGTACACCGCGTTCGCCACGAGGAAGTTGCGCACCTCCGTGCGGGCGAGGTCGAACTCGTAGGTTCCCCAGTCCGGGTGCTCGGCGCGCCGCCCGTCCCCGGGCTCGTACAGCGGATCCCCGTCGAACCGGGCCAGCGCCCAGTCGTCCTTCGGGAAGTGCGCCGGCACCCAGTCCATGATCACACCGATGCCCGCCCGATGGCAGGCGTCGACGAAGTACCGGAAGTCGTCCGGGCTGCCGAGCCGTGCGGTCGGCGCGTAGAAGCCGGTGACCTGGTAGCCCCAGGAGCCGTGGAAGGGGTGCTCGGCGACCGGCATCAGCTCGACGTGCGTGAACCCGAGGTCCTTGACGTACGCCGGGAGTTCCTCGGCGAGCTGCCGGTAGTCCAGCCCCGGGCGCCAGGACGGCAGGTGCACCTCGTACACCGAGAACGGCGCCTCGTGCACCGGCGTGTCCGCGCGGTGCGCCATCCACTGCGCGTCACCCCACTCGTAGTGCGAGGCCGTCACGATCGACGCCGTGTTGGGCGGCTCCTCGGTGCGGCGGGCCATCGGGTCCGCCTTCAGGAACCGGTGGCCGTACCGGGAGGTGATCTCGAACTTGTACGCCGTGCCCTCGCCGACGCCCGGCAGGAACAGCTCCCACACACCGGACGCGCCGAGCGACCGCATCGGGAACTGCGTCCCGTCCCAGTAGGTGAAGTCCGCGGCGACCCGCACGCCCTGCGCGTTCGGCGCCCACACCGTGAACCGGGTGCCGGTCACGCCCTCGTGGGTCATGGGCTGCGCGCCGAGCGCCTGCCACAGCTGCTCGTGCCGGCCCTCGCGGATCAGGTGCAGGTCCAGCTCGCCGAGCGCGGGCAGGAAGCGGTACGGGTCGTGCACCTCCTGCTCACCGCCCTCGTACGCCACATGCAGCGTGTACGCGGGGATCTCCGGCAGCGGCAGCACGCCGGAGAACAGTCCGTCGCCCTCCGAGACGAGCGGGGTGCGCTTGCCGCCGGTCACCACGCTCACGGAGCGGGCGAAGGGGCGCAGCGCCCGGAACACGATCCCGCCGGGGACCGGGTGGGCGCCCAGCAGCGCGTGCGGATCGTGGTGGGCGCCCGCCAGCAGGCGCCCGCGGTCCTCCGGGCTGAGGGCGGGCGCGGTCGCGCCCGGGACCGGGCCGGACGGCTCCGGGATTGAGGTGTCGCGCAGGGCCACGGCTCAGTCTCCTCTCACAGCGAGGCGCTCGATCGCCGCCATCGGTACAGGCAGCCAGTCGGGTCGGTGCCGTGCCTCGTACAGCACCTCGTACACGGCCCGGTCCGTCTCATAGGCCCGGAGCAGTCCGTGTTTCTTGCGGGGGTCCCAGCCGGCACGGGCGGCGTAGCCCGCGCAGTAGGCCTCCCTGCAGCGTCGCGCCCACTCCGGGCGCCAGGGGCGGTGCTGCCGGGCGGCGTAGTCGAAGGAGCGCAGCATCCCGGCGATGTCCCGTACGGGGGAGTGGGCGCTGCGCCGTTCGGAGAGCGGCCGGGACGGCTCGCCCTCGAAATCGATGACGAACCACTCGCGCCCGGCCCGCAGCACCTGACCCAGGTGCAGGTCGCCGTGGATGCGCTGGGCGGGCGGCCCGGCGTCGCAGGTGGTGAGGGCGGCGAACGCGGTGCGCAGGCCCGGCACGTACCGCTGGAGCGCGGGCACGCAGTGCGCGGCGGCGGCCAGCCGCTCGGTCATCGCGGCCGCCGTACGTCCGTTCTCCCCGGGCTCGCCGACCGGGAAGGCCGAGGCGAGGGCGAGGTGCACCTCCGCCGTGGCCGCGCCCAGCGCCCGCGCCTGGGCCGTGAAGTCGTCGCCGGCGGCCAGTGCGTGCAGCGCCAGCGTCCAGCCGTCGGACGCGTCCCGCAGGTAGGGCTGGAGCACGCCGAGGGTGGCCTTGAACGGATGCTTCGTCTGGAACCAGGCCACGGGCGCGGGCACCCGGTGGCCAGCCCTGCCTGGCCACGCGCCCCGGCCACCTCCAGGTCCGGGTTCACGCCCGGCTGGATGCGCCGGAAGACCTTCAGGATGTACTCGTCGCCGTACACCAGAGAGGAGTTGGACTGCTCCGCGTCCAGCAGCCGCGGCACCAGACCGCCGGGCACCTGCTGTCCGGGTCGCAGTCGAACCGCAGGGGACCGGCGGTGCCGGGATGCCGCAGCCGGTCAAGGAGCAGCTGGGCCGAACGGGGGTCGTGGAGCGCGTCGTAGACCGTCAGACCGGCCAGCGGCCCGTCCTGCACCCGCCCGATGAGCGCCCGCCCGAGGCGCGGCGAGGGATGTTCCCGTACGCCGAGCAGGAGCTGGTAGCAGTCGCCGGCCGGGGGAGCACCGCCCGGGGACGGCACGCCCGTGTGACCGGCGTGACCGGCGTGGACCAGCAGGTGCAGACAGCCCGGGAACAGCTCGGTCATCGACAGCAGGCCGAGCTCCGTGACGGGCCGGTCCTTGCCCGCGAACCAGCGCTGCCGGGGCAGCCAGTCGCGCAGCAGCCCGCCGAGCGACTCCATGGGCTCGGCCAGGCGCGTGAGACTCGGGCGGAGGGATGCGGTCTTCGGCATGGTCACGCCTCCTTTCGTCGGCGCGTGCTCACAGTCGCCGGCCGATGCGGGATGCGACTCGAGTGAGCCGGAACCAGTAGAAGCCGTGGCCCCGAGGGTCAGCAGATACGGCAGTTCGCCGATCGCCGGGAAGCGGACCCCGCCGAACAGCTCGACCGGATGGCGCCCGGCGAACTCGCGTAGATCGAGCTCGGTGGGCTGAGCGAACCGCGCGAAGTTGTTCACGCACAGCACCAGGTCGTCCTCGTACTCCCGCAGGAAGGCCAGCACCGCCGGGTTGGAGGACGACAGTTCGGTGTACGAGCCGAGTCCGAAGGCCGGGTTCTGCTTGCGGATCTCGATCATGCGGCGGGTCCAGTGCAGCAGCGACGACGGCGACGACATCGACGCCTCGACGTTGGTGACCTGGTGGCCGTAGACCGGGTCCATGATCGCCGGCAGGTAGAGGCGGCCCGGGTCGCAGGTGGAGAACCCGGCGTTGCGGTCCGGGGTCCACTGCATGGGCGTGCGCACCGCGTCGCGGTCGCCGAGCCAGATGTTGTCGCCCATGCCGATCTCGTCGCCGTAGTAGAGGATCGGCGAGCCGGGCAGGGCCAGCAGCAGCGCGGTGAACAGCTCGATGGTGTGCCGGTCGTTGTCCAGCAGGGGAGCCAGGCGCCTGCGGATGCCGATGTTGGCGCGCATGCGGGGGTCCTTGGCGTACTCGGCCCACATGTAGTCGCGCTCTTCGTCGGTGACCATCTCGAGGGTCAGCTCGTCGTGGTTGCGCAGGAACATGCCCCACTGGCAGCCCGAGGGGATGGCCGGGGTCTTGGCCAGGATTTCCGAGACCGGGTAGCGGGATTCCCGCCGGACCGCCATGAAGATGCGCGGCATGACCGGGAAGTGGAAGGCCATGTGGCACTCGTCGCCGCCGGCCGCATAGTCGCCGAAGTAGTCGACGACGTCCTCGGGCCACTGGTTGGCCTCCGCCAGCAGCACCGTGTCCGGGTACTGCGCGTCGATCTCGCGGCGGACGCGCTTGAGGAACGCGTGGGTGGCGGGCAGGTTCTCGCAGTTGGTGTCCTCGGCCGCGTACAGATACGGCACGGCGTCCAGCCGGAAGCCGTCGATGCCCAGGTCCAGCCAGAACTTCAGCGCGGCCAGGATCTCCTCCTGGACGCGCGGGTTCTCGTAGTTGAGGTCCGGCTGGTGCGAGAAGAAGCGGTGGAAGAAGTACTGGCCGCGCACCGGGTCGAACGTCCAGTTCGACGTCTCGGTGTCGACGAAGATGATCCGGGCGTCCGGATAGCCCTTGTCGTCGTCGGCCCACACGCAGTAGTCGCCGTAGGGGCCGTCGGGGTCCTTCCTCGACTCCTGGAACCACGGGTGCTGGTCGCTGGTGTGGTTCATGACGAAGTCGATGATCACGCGCATGCCGCGCTGGTGGGCGGCGTCGACGAACTCCACGAAGTCGGCCAGATCGCCGAACTCGGGGAGTACGGCGGTGTAGTCGGAGACGTCGTAGCCGCCGTCGCGCAGGGGCGACTTGAAGAACGGCGGCAGCCACAGGCAGTCGACGCCGAGCCACTGGAGGTAGTCGAGCTTCGCGGTCAGGCCCTTCAGGCCGCCGATGCCGTCGCCGTCGCTGTCCTGGAACGAGCGGACGAGTACTTCGTAGAAGACGGCGCGCTTGAACCACTCCGGGTCCCGGTCCCTGACGGGGGTGTCCTCGAAGGTGTCCAGCACGGGCTCGTTCACGGTCATGGCGTTCCTGCCCCTCCGTTCCCTTGCGCGGCGGGCGGCGACTGGACATGGAAGACGTGCGCGGGAGCCCGCCCCGGCTCCAGGCGCACGAAGTTGTTCCTGCCCCAGTGGTAGGTCTCGCCGGTGAGCTCGTCGCGCACCGGCACCGACTCGTGCCAGTCCAGGCCGAGTTGCGGCGATGTCCAGCGAGACCGTGGGCGTCCTGGGCGTGGTGCGGGTCGGAGGTTGGCGACCGACCAGGACGACGTCGGACCCGGTGCGCTTGCTGTACGCGATGAGCGCGTCGTTGTCGGTGTGGTGGAAGCGGAGGTTCCTGAGCCGGTGCAGCGCGGGGTGTTCCCGGCGGATGGTGTTGAGCCTGGTCAGCAGCGGGGTGATGGTGCGGCCCTCGCGTTCGGCCGTCTCCCAGTCACGGTGCCTGAGCTGGTACTTCTCCGAGTCGAGGTACTCCTCGCTGCCCTCTCTGAGCGGGGTGTTCTCGCACAGTTCGTAGCCGGAGTAGATGCCCCAGGCCGGGGAGAGGGTGGCCGCGAGGACGGCGCGGACCTCGAAGGCGGGGCGGCCGCCGTGCTGGAGGTAGGCGTGCAGGATGTCGGGGGTGTTGGCGAAGAAGTTCGGCCGCATGTAGGAGGCCGCCTCGCCCGACAGCTCGGTCAGGTACTCGGTCAGCTCTTCCTTGGTGTTGCGCCAGGTGAAGTAGGTGTAGGACTGCTGGAAGCCGATCTGGGCCAGGGTGTGCATCATCGCCGGGCGGGTGAAGGCCTCGGCCAGGAAGATCACGTCGGGGTCGGTGCGGTTG
>KE354020.1 GCA_000415505.1 Streptomyces afghaniensis 772 | reverse complement strand
ACTGCAGCGCGAAGTCCAGGGCGATCTCCAGCCCCAGGGTGCGGGCCTGGTCCACGAACCAGGTGAAGTCCTCCAGGGTGCCCAGATCGGGGTGGACGGCGTCGTGGCCGCCCTCGGGCGAGCCGATCGCCCAGGGCACGCCGACGTCGTCGGGGCCGGGGGAGAGGGTGTTGTTCCTGCCCTTGCGGAAGGTGGTGCCGATGGGGTGGATCGGGGGCAGGTAGACCACGTCGAAGCCCATCGCGGCGATCGCGGGCAGCCGGCGGGCGGCGGTGCGGAAGGTGCCGTGGGGCTGCTGCCGGGTGCCCTCGGAGCGGGGGAAGAACTCGTACCAGGAGCCGTACAGGGCCCGCTCGCGCTCGACGAGCAGGGGCAGCGGCTCCGAGGTGGTGACCAGGTCCCGCAGCGGGTGGCGGGCCAGGACCTCGTCCACCTCCGGCGTCAGCGCCGCAGCCAGCCGCGCCGCCGGGGACAGCGAGTCGTCGCGCAGCGCCTCCGCGGCGTCGAGCAGCACGCCGCGGCCGGCTTCCCTGGGAACGCCGGCCGCCGCTCGCTCGTGGAGTTCGGCGCCCTCTTCGAGGACCAGTCCGGGGTCGATGCCGGCCGGCACCTTTATGCCCGCCGTGTGGCGCCAGGTGGCCACCGGGTCGCTCCAGGCCTCCACCCGGTACGTCCAGCGGCCGACGGCGTCCGCGGTGACCTCGGCGCCCCAGCGGTCGCTGCCCGGGGCCAGCTCCCGCATCGGCGTCCACGGACCGGGGCGGCCCTCGGGATCCTTCAGGACGACATTGGCGGCGACCGCGTCGTGACCCTCCCGGAACACGGTGGCGGTGACCTCGAACGTCTCTCCCACGACCGCCTTGGCCGGCCGGTTGCCGCCCTCCACGGCCGGGCGGACGTCCCGTACCGGGATCCGGCCGATGGCCCGGGTCCTGTTCATGGTCCTCACCTCCACCGTGCTCGAAAGCCGGGCCACGGGCCCGGTTCAGGGGACAGGATGTGCGGGAAGGCGGCTACCGTCCCGCGGGGGAGCGCCGCTCCGCCGCCGGCGGTCTTCGCCGGACCGCGGTGGCCGGACGGGGCCGTTCGTTCTGTTCCTGCAGACAGGTGACCTGCTGTTCCTGCAGACAGGTGACCTGGTTCTGTTCCTGCGCCGGGGCGACCTGGTTCGTGCGCAGATACCGTTCGGCCGCGTCCGCCGCCTCCCGCGCGCAGCGCTTGCCCATCAGCACACAGAGCGTGTAGCCGGAGTCCTCGAACGTCGTCCGCACCGTGCGGTCGTTCGGTGCCGCGAGCATCACGCGTTCCCAGGCCCGGTAACGCCGCAACTGCCGGGCGACTTCGGCTTTGGCGGGTAGCAGCATGGCGCCGATCACCTTTCGGGCTTCGAGGGGCACGGTCTCCCGACGGTCGGACGGCGGCCGTGCGCACAGCGGCACGGACCCGTAACGGCGATCGAGTTCTTCACACATGGTGCACGGGTGGCGACGCAGCGTCTTGTTGGAACTTCAACCAATCGTGGTCCGGCCGAGCCGCCCAGTCCGTCAAGACTTGCTCACTTGGGCGCTCGTAGGCATCAACTGTGCGCTCGTGTTGCACGAACGGGCTAGCACCCTCAGGCTGAGGGTGACTCAGAAGCGATACGCGCTCACGTTCCGTGTTCGGGGCTCGTCCCGCAGGACCGCGGGAGCGAGGAGGAGCTGAGCTTCGCGGTGAGGAGCCGACCGATGAAGACCGCAGTGCCCTGCTACTACCACCTCGACGTGGAAGTCAGCCCGGAACGGGTGGGACAGGTCAGCCGCATTCTGGCCGCTCACCTGAGGTTCTGGGACCTGGACAACCTGATCCAGCCCGTCTGCGGCGGTGCCGAGATGCTGCTCAAGGCCATCGACGAGCACGCCACGGACAAGAACACGTCGATCGAGATGTGGTGGAACGGCCAGCACCTGATC
Source organism: Streptomyces afghaniensis 772 (assembly GCA_000415505.1). Classification (GTDB taxonomy): domain Bacteria; phylum Actinomycetota; class Actinomycetes; order Streptomycetales; family Streptomycetaceae; genus Streptomyces; species Streptomyces afghaniensis. The sequence continues at coordinate 12,695 of KE354020.1, read as the reverse complement.
ACCGCCATCGGGGACAACGACCGTGCTCTGCGCCCGGACCAGGAGCTGCGTGGCTGCCTGGAGCACCTCGCGGCGATGAGCGACGGCTGGGGCTGCTGCGCCACCGAGACCGGCAGCAAGGTCATCTGGTTCTCGCAGCGCGCCCGGGCCGGCGAACGTGTTCCGCTGGTGCCGACCGCGCCCGCTCCGCACCTGAGCGAGGGCCTCGACGTACCCCGCGAGGTGCGCGTCGCGCAGCTGGCCGGCCCGGCCAGTACACCGGAAGAGGTCCTGGAGGACGCCCGGTGACCCGGCGGCAGACCCGGAAAGGGGTGTCCGCCTGGAGCGGACGCCCCTACCGCTGGGCGCGGAGTACGACGGGGAGGGCACCAACTTCGCGCTCTTCAGCGAGGTGGCCGAACGCGTGGAGCTGGTCCTCGTGGACGACGACGGCACCCACACCCAGGTCGCCGCTGACCGAGGTCGACGGCTTCGTCTGGCACGGCTACCTCCCGGCGTCCGGCCCCGGCCGGCGCTACGGCTACCGCGTGCACGGGCCGTCGGGCCCCGGCCGCCGGCCACCGCTGCAACCCGGCGAAGCTGCTCCTCGACCCCTACGCACGCGCGGTCGACGGGCAGATCGACAACCACCCCTCGCTCTACGAACGGAACCCGGACGGCCCCGACCCGGCCGACAGCGCCGGGCACACCATGCTCGGTGTGGTGACCGACCCGGCCTTCGACTGGGGCGACGACACCCGGCCCTGCCGGCCCTACGCCGACACGGTGATCTACGAGGCGCACGTCAAGGGCCTGACCCGCACCCACCCCGAGGTGCCCGCCGAGCTGCGCGGCACCTACGCCGGGCTCGCCCACCCCGCGGCCGTCGAGCACCTCACCTCGCTCGGCGTCACGGCGGTGGAGCTGATGCCGGTGCACCAGTTCGTCCACGACGGCGTGCTGCACGACCGCGGCCTGGCCAACTACTGGGGCTACAACACGATCGGCTTCTTCGCGCCGCACAACGGCTACGCCGCCCACGGCACCCGCGGCCAGCAGGTCGCCGAGTTCAAGTCGATGGTGAAGACCCTGCACGCGGCCGGGCTCGAGGTGATCCTCGACGTGGTCTGCAACCACACCGCCGAAGGCAACGAGAAGGGCCCCACCCTGTCCTTCCGCGGCATCGACAACTCCTCGTACTACCGCCTGGTCGACGGCGACTGGGAGCACTACTACGACACCACCGGCACCGGCAACAGCCTGCTGATGCGTCACCCGTACGTGCTCCAGCTGATCATGGACTCGCTGCGGAACTGGGTCACCGAGATGCATGTCGACGGCTTCCGCTTCGACCTCGCGGCCACCTTGGCCCGGCAGTTCCACGAGGTGGACCGGCTGTCGGCGTTCTTCGACCTGATCCAGCAGGACCCGGTGATCAGCCGCGTCAAGCTGATCGCGGAGCCGTGGGACGTCGGCGAGGGCGGCTACCAGGTGGGCAACTTCCCGCCGCTGTGGTCGGAGTGGAACGGCATGTACCGCGACGCGGTGCGGGACTTCTGGCGCGGTGAGGACCACACGCTCGGCGAGTTCGCCTCCCGGCTGACCGGCTCCTCCGACCTGTACCAGCACAGCCGGCGCCGGCCCCGCGCCAGCGTCAACTTCGTCACCGCGCACGACGGGTTCACCCTGCGCGACCTCGTCTCCTACAACGACAAGCACAACGAGGCCAACGGCGAGGACAACCAGGACGGCGAGAGCACCAACCGGTCCTGGAACTGCGGTGCCGAGGGGACCACCCGCGACCCGGCCGTCCTGGAGCTGCGCGCCCGCCAGCAGCGCAACTTCCTCACCACGCTGCTGCTCTCCCAGGGCATCCCGATGCTCTGCCACGGCGACGAGCTCGGGCGCACCCAGCGCGGCAACAACAACGCCTACTGCCAGGACAACGAGATCTCCTGGATCGACTGGCGGCTCACCGAGGAGCAGCGCGACCTGCTGGAGTTCACCCGGTACGTCATCCGGCTGCGCACCGGTCACCCCGTGCTGCGCCGCCGCCGCTTCTTCCTCGGCGAGACCATCGACCCGCGCGGACCAGCCGCTGCCCGACCTGGTGTGGCTGGCGCCGGACGCCCAGGACGATGACCGACGACGACTGGCAGCGCGGCGACGCGCACTCCGTCGGAGTCTTCCTCAACGGCGACGCCATCGCCGAACCCGACCCGTGCGGCCGCCCCGTCGTCGACGACTCGTTCCTCCTGCTGTTCAACAGCCACTGGGAGCCGGTCGGCTTCCGCCTCCCGGACGCCGCCTACGGCGAACGCTGGACGGCCCTGATCGACACCGCCGCCCCGGAGGGCACGCCCGACGAGGCGGAGCACAAGGCGGGCACGGCCCTGACGGTCGAAGCACGCAGCCTGGTCCTGCTGTCACGGCCGTCCCGCACCAGGACCAGGTGACCGGCTGACGAAGATCAGGGGGTCGGCAGAGTGGTCAGCGGCCCCGGCGCGCCGTCACCGTGAACTGCGCGCCGTCGTGGTCGCGCAGCACGGCCTCGTCGCTGCCCTTGGACAGCACGCTGCCGCCGTGCAGTTCCGCGGCCCGGGTGCACGGCCTCGACGTCGTCGACGCTGAAGTGGACCTGCCAGTGCGGCCGGATCGTCGGGTCGGGGCCGCCTCCAGCGCCCCCGACTCGATGCGCGCCACCACGTCACCGCGGCTGCGCAGCACGACCTCACCGCCCTCGTAGTGGACCTCGCAGCAGCCGGGGCTCTCCGACGCCCAGTCGAGGACCTCGCCGTAGAAGATGGCGGCGTCGAAGGCGTCCCGCGTGTGCAGCGTGATGAAGGCCGGCTGCGCGTTGCGCCAGGTCTCCCAGTCGGTGAAAAGGTCGCCCTCCCAGATCCCGAAGGTGCCCCGTCCCGGTCGGCCAGCAGCGCCGCCCGGCCCGGCGGCAGGGAGATCGGCCCGACCGCGACCGTGCCCATGCGTTCCTGCACCCGCGCCACCGCGTCGTCCGCGCTCCGCACGGCGAAGTACGGCGTCCACGCGACCGCCATCTGCCACATGGCGGCCACCCCCGCGATCCCGGCCACCGGCGAGCCGTCCGCAAGCGCGATCCGGAACCGGTCGCCGAGCTTGGCCGGCCGCCATTGCCAGCCCAGCACGGCCCCGTAGAACTCCTCGGTCGCCTTGACGTCCCGGCTGGTCAGACTCACCCAGCACGGTGCGCCGAACACGGAGTGTGAAGAGACGACGTCCTTGGTGCCGGAGGGGGTGGGCATGTCGTGGTTCATGGCAGTCGCGTCCTGATCTCGTCGGCCTGGCAGCCACCGGAGGAATGACACCAGTGTCCAACCGGAACCCCCGTGGGCGCCTGCCGAGTACCCCGGCGACGGCGGCAAAACGGCGTGGTGGACCGGCCTGGACCGCCCGGTGGCACCGGGCGGGCCGAGTGACGACGATGGAGGCGTCGGACACTGCGTCAAGGCACTCAAGCACCCGAGAGGCCATCGGGACAGCGGCGCACCGGACCCGGAGGTGACCATGCCCACGGACGGGGGCTCGGACCGGATCTTCGAGTTGCAGGAAGAAGTCCGGCAACTGAAGGAGGCGGTCGTCTCCCACGCGGTCGTGGACCAGGCGATCGGGATGGTCGTCGTGCTCGGCCGGATCTCGCCCGACCAGGGCTGGGCCGTGCTGAAGGAGGTCTCCCAGCACACCAACATCAAGCTGCGCAACGTCGCGGAACTGATCCTCGTCTGGGGACGCACCGGCATGATGCCCCGGGAGATACGGGCCGAGCTGGAGGACGCCCTCGACCGCGCCGGACCGACCAGATCCCCGAAGCGCCGCCGGAGCAGTGATCCGCCCGGCGGCGTCCGACGTGGGGTCCGGCGGTCATCTGGCCTCGGTGAGCAGTTCCTCGCGCAGATGGGCAAGCAGCTGCTGAGCAGCCGGGAGACGTGCATCTGCGAGATGCCGAGCTGCTCCGCGATGCGGCTCTGCGTCATGCCCTTGAAGAACCGCAGGTAGAGGATGATCCGCTCGCGCTCCGGCAGCGCCTCCAGACAGGGCTTGACGGCCACGCGGTTGACGACCGTGTCGAAGGCCGGGTCCGGCCCGCCGATCGCGTCGCCGAGGGCGTAGCCGTCCGTGCCGGGCATCTCCGCCTCCAGCGACAGGGCGGAGAAGCACTCCAGGGCCTCCATGCCGGTGCGCACCTCGCCCTCGGTGAGGTGGGCGTACTCGGCGATCTCGGCGACCGTGGGGGAGCGGCCGGGGGTGGTCTGCGACAGCTCCTTGGCGGCGTGCCGCACCCGGTTGCGCAGGTCCTGGACCCGGCGGGGGACGTGCAGCGTCCACATGTGGTCGCGGAAGTGGCGCTTGATCTCGCCGGTGACCGTCGGCACGGCGTAGGCCTCGAAGGCGTTGCTGCGCGCCGGGTCGTAGTGGTCGACGGCCTTGACGAGACCGAGGGCCGCCACCTGGTAGAGGTCCTCCAGGGCCTCGCCCCGGCCGCGGAAGCGGACGGCGATCCGCTCGGCCATGGGCAGCCAGGCCTCGACCAGCTCGTCGCGCAGGGCCTTTCGCTCGGGCCCCTCGGGCAGCCGCGCGAGACGTGCGAAGGCGGCGGCGGTGTCGGGGGCGTCGTCGTGGGGGTGCGTTCTGGTGCTGCCGGCGATACGCATGGTGCGCACCTCCCTGAGCAGGTGCCGAAAGGTCGGACACCGTGGGAAGCACGGACTCGGACCACACGGAGGGGCACCGGGGGCCCGGGCGGCTCCCACGGACGTGCCTCCGGTCCGAAGCACTTCATCGCCCATTCCCGGGCGGGGAGACCACGAAACAATTCCGACAATACGCCCAATCGTGAGCATGGGCTTTTCCGGGAGCCGCTGCCGTTTCGAGTAGATCCCTTGACCCCGCCTTGGCCCGATTACCTCTGTCCCAGAGCTAATCTCGCCGCATGGAGCCGGAGACCTTCCCCGAAGAGCTGGCCGACGCGCTCGTCGGGGTCCAGCGGCTGATCCGGCGGCGCCTGCGCCGCGAGATGCCCGACCCCCGGCTGCGCGGCGCCGAGGCGGAGCTGCTGCGCCTGGTCGTGACGCGGCCCGGCGTCGGCATCTCCGACGCGGCCAAGGACCTCGGGCTGGCGGCCAACTCCGTGTCGACCCTGGTCAACCAGCTGGCGCGGGCGGGCTATCTGGTCCGCGAGACCGACCCGGCCGACCGGCGGGCCGCCCGGCTGCTGCCCACGCCGGCCGCCGGCGCACGGCTGCGCGAGTGGCGCCGGCGCCGCGCCGACCTCGTACGGCGCCAGGTGTCGCGGCTCGACGAGGCGGACCGCGAGGCCCTGCACGCCGCGATCCCGGCCCTGCGCAAGCTGGCCGACGCCCTGCACGAGGAGGCCGAGGAGTCATGACGCGGGACACCGAACGACCACAGGCCGACGCCGTCGCCTGCACCGGGCTCGTCCACGCCTTCGGCGAGACCCGGGCCGTGGACGGACTCGATCTCACGGTCCGGCAGGGCGAGGTCTTCGGACTGCTCGGCCCCAACGGCGCCGGCAAGACCACGGCCATCCGCTGCCTCACCACCCTGCTGCCGGTGCCGGCCGGGACGGTCCGCGTCTTCGGCCACGACGCCGCCGGCGACCGCATGGCCGTACGCCGGCTCCTCGGATACGTACCGCAGCAACTCTCGGCGGACGCCGGTCTCACCGGGCGGGAGAACGTCGCCCTGTTCGCCCGGGTCTTCGACGTGCCCCGCCGGGAACGCGCCGAGCGCGTCGCCCAGGCTCTGGCCGCCGTCGACCTCGCCGAGGCCGCCGACCGGCTCGCCGCCACCTACTCCGGCGGCATGGTCCGGCGGCTCGAACTCGCCCAGGCCCTGGTCAGCGCCCCGCGGCTGCTGATTCTCGACGAGCCCACGATCGGCCTGGACCCGATCGCCCGCACCGGCGTGTGGGACCACATCGAAGCGGTCCGCGCGGCCACCGGCATGACCGTGCTCGTGACCACCCACTACATGGACGAGGCCGACCAGTACTGCGACCGGGTCGCCTTGATGCACCGCGGCCGGATCCGGGCCCTCGGCACCCCGGCCGAGCTCAGGGAAGGACTCGGCGCCCGCCGCCGCGCCGCGGGCGCGGCCATGGACACGCTGCCCACGCTGGAGGACGTCTTCCGCGACGTGGCAGGCAGTGGTCTCGACGACGAGGCAGGAGATTTCCGCGATGTCCGAAGCACCCGCCGCACCGCCCGCCGCGTCGGCTGACCCCGCCCCCGACCACGGCATCGGCCTGCTGCTCAAGCCCCCGAGCCCCGCGCGGGCCGCTGTTGCTGCCCGCCGCGTCGGCGCGATGTGCGCGGTCGAACTGCAGAAGTCTGCGACCACGACCGCACCGAGCTCTACACCCGGGCGGTGCAGCCGGCCCTCTGGCTGCTGATCTTCGGTCAGACCTTCACCCGCATCAGGGCCATCCCCACCGGCGGCATCCCCTACGTCGACTACCTGGCGCCCGGCATCATCGCCCAGTCCGCGATGTTCATCGCCATCTTCTACGGCATCCAGATCATCTGGGAGCGTGACGCCGGCATCCTCAACAAGCTCCTCGTCACGCCGACCCCGCGCTCCGCGCTGATCACCGGCAAGGCCTTCGCGGCGGGGGTCAAATCGCTCGTCCAGGCGGTCGTGGTCCTCCTCATCGCCGCCCTGCTCGGCGTGGCGCTGACCTGGAACCCGATCGAGCTGCTCGCCGTCGCCGCGATCGTCGTCCTCGGCTCGGCCTTCTTCTCCTGCCTGTCGATGACCATCGCCGGCATCGTCCTCAGCCGCGACCGCCTCATGGGTTTCGGGCAGGCGATCACCATGCCGCTGTTCTTCGGCTCCAACGCCCTGTACCCGGTGTCGGTGATGCCGGGCTGGCTCCAGGCGGTCAGCAAGGCCAACCCGCTCAGCTACGAGGTCGACGCCCTGCGCGGGCTCCTCCTCGGCACGCCCCACCACCTGGCCTCCGACTTCGCGGTGCTGCTCGTGGCCGCCGCCCTCGGCGTCACCGCGGCCTCGGCCCTGCTGGGCCGTCTGGCCCGTTGATCTTCACCCTGGAAAGTGATGTGCGGCACGCCGCGGCAAGCGCTTTCTCCACTTGTTTCCGGATAACCGCTGGGCACGGCTTGATCACCGATCAAAAGGGATGAACTGCCAGGCCACAGCGCATTCTGCTCATTTGACAGTGCGCTCGGCCCACAGATAGGAAGCAGCTTCCAGAGGTCGAGAGGTGCAGCGTGTACGAGCCGAACGTGGTCGGGGACTGGCAGGAGTACGACGAGCATGCCGGTCTGCGCGTCCGCGTCCACCGTCTGGAACTGGCCGAGCCGCCCCGCGGCCGGGACGACGCCGCAGAGGGGCTGACGTACTTCAGCCTCCGTGTGACCGTCGAGAACCGCGGCAGCCGGCACCTCGGCGTCCACCTCGAGGACGGCCAGATCGACGTGCGGATCGGCCCGGACGGGGAGAGCGCCTTCCTCGACTGGCGCAACTCGCAGTTCATCGAGGGCTTCGACGTCTACCCGCTGCGCCGGGCCACCGCCGTGCTGTACGCGGCCGGCGCCGAGGCGTCCCTGAGCCTCGTGGACGTCCAGGTCCAGCTGCGCGTCGAGGAGGAGTGGGCCGACCGCCGGCTGTGGTCGGGCGGCATCGGCGCGCACGAGGGGCCCGCCGGGGCGCAGCAGGGCGCGCTGCGCGACAGCCTGGCCCACCAGGTGAGCGTCTTCCTCCAGGACCAGGCGGGGGAAGGCACCGCCTGATCCGGTGTCAGCGCGTCCCGCCGGTCAGTGCGGGATGCCGTCGATGATCTCGCGGGCACCCTGGCGCAGCAGCGCCACGGCGACCGAGGTCCCGAGCGTGGCCGGGTCGAGCCGGCCCGCCCACTCGTGGGCGTTCAGCCGGGTCTTGCCGTCCGGGGTGAACACACAGGCCCGCAGGGACAGTTCGCCGCTGCGGTCCACCTGTGCGAACCCGGCGATGGGGCTGTTGCAGTGCCCCTGGAGCACGTGCAGGAACATGCGCTCGGCGGTGGTCTCCCGGTGGGTGTCCGGGTCGCCGAGGCCGCTCACCGCGTCGATCAGGTCGGCGTCGTCCTCACGGCACTGGAGGGCCAGTACGCCCGCGCCGATGGGCGGCATCATCGTCTCGGTGGAGAGGATCTCGCTGATCACGTCTTCGCGGCCGATGCGCTCCAGGCCGGAGACCGCGAGCAGCAGGGCGTCGGCCTCTCCGGCTTCCAGCTTCGCCAGGCGCCGGTTGGCGTTGCCCCGGAACGGCACGCACTCCAGATGCGGGTGGGTGGCGGCCAGTTGGGCGACCCGGCGCACCGAGGAGGTGCCGATCCGCGTCCCGGCCGGCAGCTCGTCCAGGGTGAGCCCGCCCGGGTGGATCAGGGCGTCCCGGACGTCGTCCCGCTTGAGGAACGCGGCGAACACCGTCCCCGCGGGGAGCGGCCGGTCGGCGGGCACGTCCTTCACGCAGTGCACGGCGAGATCGGCCTCACCGGCCAGCAGTGCCGCGTCGACCTCCTTGGTGAACGCGCCCTTGCCCTCGACCTTGGACAGGTCGCCCATCCACTTGTCGCCGGTGGTCTTCACCGGTACGACCTCGGTGCGCACTCCGGGATGGGCGGCGGCCAGCTCCGTCCGGACTCGCTCCACCTGGGCGAGCGCCATGGGGGAGTCGCGGGAGACGATGCGGATCAGTTCGGGGACGGACATGCGGACACGATAGTCCCTCCGGGGGGCACGTCCGTGCCGTACCTCCCCCGACCGCCCTTCGGCGTACGTCAGTTCGGGACGAGGGGCTCGCTCAGTTCGATCGCCCGCAGGGCCGCGGCCAGCGCCCGCTCGTCGCCCACGTCGAGGGCGGTGTCGGTGAGCTTGATGACGTGTTCGTCACCGTGGGCGAGGGCCTGTTCCAGCACCTCCTCAGCGGTGCGGCCGGGCGCGGGGACGTGGGTGAGGGGCTCGGCGTGGGCGTACATGGCGGTGACCGCCGCGGACGCGGTCCACGCCGCGTGCAGGCTCGGTGCCCACAGCTCGCGCGGCAGGGAACCGAGGGTGCGCAGTACGGCGTTGGGTGCCGTCGCCGCGTGCACCAGCATGGTCTCCTCGCCGTGGCCGTGGGTGGCGTACCGGTGGGTCGCGGCCCGGACCAGTTCGGCGAGGCGCGCCCGGGCCGTGTCCGGGTCGGTCACGTCGCCCGCCCACAGCGGCAGTCGCCGTACGGCCGCCAGGCGGTCGGGAAAACCGCCCCGGGGATCGGCGATCGGCGGCACGGCGTCCAGGGACCGCGCCGCACTCGGCGCGGCGGGCAGTGCGGCGACGCCGGACACGGGACGGTGCCGGGCCGCCCAGTAGCCCAGCCCGTGGGCGAGTTCGGCGAGCCGCGGCGCATTCTCGCCGGCTTCCAGCGCCCGTACGGCGTGGCCGACGCGGATCACCGGATGCGTGGAGCCGCCGTACAGCCCCGGCAGCAGCCGTGGCCACCAGGTCGCGAGGACGTCCCGCCACGGCTCTTCCGCCAGGGCGTTGCCGAAATACCCGATCCAGTCGGCGGCCCGGCGCGGATCTCCCAGCGCCTCGCGCCAGTTGGCGTCGGTCACCGGTGCCACGGGAGTGGGGAAGTCCTCCAGCTTGGGTCGGTACAGGTCCAGCCAGCGGTGCACGGCACCCGCCTGCCCGTGCGCGGCCAGCGCCTCCACGACCATGGGGGCGTGGTTGGTGAGCCGGCCGAGCCGCTCCGGCCCCGAGGCGTGGAGCCGTTCGAAGGCTTCCTCGAGTGTCCCTGTCGTGTCGTGTGCGTCCATGAACGGGACGCTATGCGGCCGCCCCGCGCCGACGGATCGGACGCGGGGCGGAAGCCGGACCCGGCCGGGGACCTAGGCCACCAGCCGGACCGGTGCCGGATCAGGCGTAGGGATCGAACGCAATACCCGAAGGCTTGGCCGACGCGAGGTGGTTGGCGAAGTTGGCGTCCTTGAGGCCGAAGTTGGCGCTGCCGAAGTCGTAGGACGTCAGCTTGTCGCGCACCCCGGCGGGGTAGCCGTTCCAGCCGACCAGGGGCGGGTACTGCCAGGTGCCCTTGTGGTTCTCCGGCGGCTCGTCGTTCGCGTTGGCGAGACGGAAGCAGTGGGTGCTCACGCCGTCCTTGTGGTAGACGATCTTCGGGTGCGTGCCGTCGAAGCGGACCTGCGACGCCGCGTGCACGCTGAACGAGCCGTGGGCGGACGTCGAGACGTACTTGACCTGGTTGTCCTGCACGAACACCGCGACGTGCTCGAAGTCGTGCCGGTGGCCGCCGATGCCGCTGCCGGCCACCGCCTGGTCCTTCTCGAAGTAGAGGGCGTACAGGATGGCGCACCAGCCGTTGTTGCACTTGGAGCGCGCGTAGCCGTTGGTGTTGTCCAGGTCCGAGGCGTCGCGGCAGTCGCCGTTGAGCGCGCCGGTCGGGTTGAGTCCGCCGTTGACGGTGCCGTCCGCGCCGATGGCGGGCGTGGAGTAGCAGCCGTCGGTGTCGTAGTCATAGGCGGGCTGGAACGTCCGCTCCAGCGACTCGGCGTTGGCGGGCAGCGCCCGCGGCGGGGCGGCGAAGGCCGTGGCGGGGAAGGCGAGGACGAGGGCGGCGGCACCGGCCAGTCCGGTGAGCCATCTCCTGCGGGGTGCGAACGGGCGTGACGACACTGCGTCCTCCTCTTGGGCGCAGCCCAACGGCTGTGGGGGGAAAGGGAGGTTCAGCTTCCAGGCTGAACGCGTCCATGCCAAGAGGGAGGTGTGATCTCAGAGGTGAATCGCAACCCAACAGCCAGAGTCGCGGCCCCGTTTCAGACCATGTCGTCCGGGATGTCGGCCGCGGCCTCCTCGGGCGCGAGATCCGGCCGGAGCCGCAGCCAGGACGGCTGCCGCAGCAGGCCCTCCCGGGTGCGGGTGCTGTAGCGGACCTCGCCGACCAGCCGGGGTACCACCCAGTGCGCGCCCGGAGCCCGCGGAGCGGGGTCGAAGGGGCAGACGTCGGTCGCGGCGGCCCGCAGCAGCCCGGCGAGTTCGGTCCGTTCGGCCTCGCTCCAGCCGGTGCCCACGCTCCCGACGTAGCGCAGCCGCCCCGCGGCGCGCTGCCCGACCAGCACCGCGCCGGGCAGGCCGGTGAGCCGGCCCTTGCCGGGCTGCCAGCCGCCGACCAGCACGTCCTCGGTGCGCATGTTGCGGATCTTGATCCACGCCCGGGAGCGCACCCCCGGCTCGTACACCGAGTCCAGCCGTTTGCAGACCAGGCCCTCCATTCCGTGCTCCCGGGTGGCGGCCAGGGCCTCGGCGCCGTGGCCGACGATCGCGGCCGGGGTCGACCAGGAGGGGCCGGCGAGGCCGAGGTCCTCCAGTGCCGCGCGGCGTCGTGCGTAGGGCAGCCGGATCAGCGACCGGTCCCCCAGGTGCATCAGGTCGAACAGCACGAGATGGACCGGCACCTCCGCCGCCCGCCGGGCCGCCCTCGCGGGCGCGTGCGCCAGACCCATGCGGGACTGCAGCAACTGGAAGCTCGCCCGGCCGTGTTCGTCCAGGGCCAGGATCTCCCCGTCCAGCACGGCGGGCACGGGGCCCAAGGCGCTGCCCAGGGGCCGCAGTTCGGGATACGCGGCCGTGATGTCCTCCCCGGAGCGGGCGCGCAGCAGCACGCTGCCGTCCCCGGGGAGATAGACGACCACGCGCTGGCCGTCCTGTTTGGTCTCATAGGCCCAGCGCGCGTCCTGCGCGGCGGACGGCAGGGTGCCGGGCGTGGCGAGCATGGGCGGGATCAGCGGCAGGTCCACGGGTGAGTTGTGGACGTCCCCGCGCCCGGCCACGCCCGTTTTCCGGGTCTTTCCCCTGAACGGCGTCGATGCGGGTGCCGACCGCAACCCGTGAATTACTTGAGTTAGGCAACGAGATGGTAAAGTGGCTCACATGTCCACACCACCGCTCCCCGACGCCCCCTCCCCGGAAGTGATCGAGATCGAGCGCGCGCTCACCCGTATCACGTACCTGAGCACGCGCGCCCGCCAGCACGACCGGCTGATGGCTCTGGCGGGCGTACCGCTCGACCGTGCCGCCGTCGCGCTGCTGCGGCAGGTGGCCGACTCCGAGCCGCTGCGGCCGGGGGAGCTCGCCGCCCGGCTGGGAGTGGAGGCCTCGCACGTCACGCGCACGGTGCAGCAGTTGCAGAAGTCCGGTTACGTCACCCGCGTCCCCGACCCCGACGACCGCCGTGCCCAGCGCATCGAGCTCACCGACGCCGGCCGGCAGGCCATCGCCAAGGTCCGCGAGGCCGGGGTCCGCGGCATGCAGATGGCCCTGTCCGACTGGCCGGCCGAGGAGCTCCGGCAGCTCGCCACGCTCTTCCACCGCATGGTCGACGACTTCCTCGCCCACGCCGTCGACGAGGAGCCCGAGGCCCGGTCCGCCCCGGTGGGCCGGGCCTGACGCACGCAGGTCACCGTGCGGCCGGGTCGCGCGGATCCGCCCGCTCGGCGACCCCGGGGCCGGGCGGTGCGGGCTCGACGCAGCCGGCACAGCAGCAGCCCGGCCCACCGCGGGCAGGGCGATGAGCGGCAGCAGGCGCCGTCCGCGAGGGACGCCGCGTCGGCCAGCCGCCCCGAGCGAGGGGCGCGGCGAGCCGCCGACGCTCGACCGTCA
>KE354019.1 GCA_000415505.1 Streptomyces afghaniensis 772 | reverse complement strand
GCTCAAGGGCGCGGCCGTCACCGCCGGGCTGGCCGCGGCCGGGATCGCCGCGACCCGGCCCGCCCACGCCGAGGACGGCCGGCCCGGCCGCCCGCAGAGCGTCACCGCCCGTATGGGCGGCACCTCCGTCACCCTGTCCCTGCTGGACGGCGCCCTGCGCTGGTCCGCCCGCCGCAACGGCCGCACGGTGGTCGACACCTCGGCCCTGGGCCTCAGGCTCGGCGACGGCACCGTCCTCGGCGCCGACGTCCGGGTGGTCAGAGAGCGGTACGGCACTCACCGCACCACCTGGACCCCGGTCTACGGCCGCAACGCGACCGTCACCGACCACTACCAGGAACAGCGCTGGGACCTGGTGGACCGGGCCTCGGGCATCCGCTTCGGCGTCCAGATCCGCGCCTACAAGACCGGCGTCGCCCTGCGCTACCTGCTCCTCGACCAGGGCACCGCCACCGTCGCCGACGAGCTGACCACGTTCGTCTTCCCCGACGGCACCACCGTCTACAGCGCCCGCGACGAGAACGCCTACGAGCCGGTCGCGCCGGGCTCCATACCCGTCACCGGCACCTCCACCACGGACAACGGCCCGCTCACCGACCTGCCCCTCACCGCCACCCTCACCGGCGGGCTCATCGCCTGCGTCTGCGAGTCCTCACGGGTGGACTACCCGCGGCTGATGCTCGGTTCGGTGGCCGGTGAGCCGAACACCCTCGCCGCCTTCCTGATGGAGCACACCGCCCGCGGCACCGGCCCGGTGGAGACGACCTCCACCGTCACCACGCCCTTCGCCACGCCGTGGCGCGCGGTGGTGATCGGGGCCACCCACGCCGAACTCGTCGACAACGCCGAGCTGGTGCTCAACCTGGCGCCGCCGAACGCCCTCCCCGACACCTCCTGGATCAAGCCGGGCAAGGTCTTCCGCTGCGAGCTCTCCACCGCCGCGGGCCTGGCGGGCGTCGACTTCGCCGTGGCCCGCGGCCTGGAGTACATCGAGTACGACGCCGGCTGGTACGGCCCGGAGTTCACCACCCCGGACGCGACCAAGCCGATCGCCGCGATCGACCTGCCATCGGTCATCTCGTACGCCACGAGCAAGGGCGTCGGCGTCTTCCTCTACGTCAACCGGCTCGCGCTGACGGACGCGGACTCCCTCTTCGGCCTCTACAAGAGCTGGGGCGTGCACGGCATCAAGCTCGGCTTCATCAACGACGGCACGCAGACGATGACCGACCAGATCATCGACTGGGCGAAGACGGCCGCCAAGTACGAGCTGCTGATCGACATGCACGACGACGTCCGGCCGTTCGGCTACGAGCGGACGTACCCGAACTGGATCAGCCTGGAGGGCGTGCGCGGCAACGAGCAGTTCCCGACCGCCACCCACAACGTGACGCTGCCGTTCGCGCGCAACATCGGCGGCCCGATGGACTACACGATCTGCTACGGCCAGTCCCGCGACAAGACGACCAACGCCCACCAGATGGCGATGGCCGCCGTCTACTACCAGCCCCTCAACTTCCTCTTCTGGTACGACAAGCCGTCCAAGTACGCCAACCCGGCGAACTGGCCCGGCCTGCCGTGGTTCAACGCCGTGCCGGTGACCTGGGACGAGAGCCGCACCCTGGCCGGCGCGATCGGCGAGTACATCGCGGTCGCCCGCCGGAGCGGCTCCACCTGGTACCTGGGCGCGATGACGAACGAGTCGTCCAGGACGCTGTCGCTGCCCCTGTCCTTCCTCGGCAGCGGCACCTACACGGCGACGGTCTACGCCGACGGCACCCCGGGTTCCAGCCCGTTCCGGACCCCGGTCGTGGTCGGCACCCGGACCGTCACCGCCGCCGACACGCTCGACGTGGCCATGGCCCCGGCGGGCGGCCAGGCGGTCGTCCTGGCCCCGAGCTGATCCGGGAGAGGGTGGGGCTACCCCCAGGGCCCGGTTCCACCGGCTGGTGGACGGCAGGTTCAACCGAGTACCTCTGTCCGGCAACTGCCCAGCTCAGCCAGGCTTTTGGGCATGAACTCATTATCTGTGCGGGTGGCTCGCTGGAGTGCGCGGCACCCTTGGCGGGCGATCGCCGGCTGGCTGGTGTTCGTGGCCCTGTGCCTGGGGGCCGCAGTGCCGTCGGCACGAACAGTGCGAAGACGGCGGACTACCGGGTCGGCGAGGCCGGCCGCGCCGAGGCCATGGCGGCCGAGGCCCATCTGGAGCGCAGGGCGGCCGAGCAGGTGCTGATCTCCTCCCGTTCGGGCGGTGTCCTCGACGAGGGCACCGCCAGGGCCGCCGCGGACGATCTGACCGACCGGATGCGGCGGCTGCCCGATGTGGCGGATGTGGCCGACCCGTTGCTGTCCGAGGACAGACGGATCCTGATGGTCGAGGTGGCGCTGAAGGGGGAGGAGCGGGACGCGAAGGACAAGGTCGACGCGCTCGTGGCGCAGACCGCGGCGGTGCAGAAGAGCCACCCCGGGCTGCTGCTGGAGGAGACCGGAAGTCCCTCCGTCAGCAAGGGAGTCGACCAGCAGCGCAGTGACGACCTGGCCCTGTCCGAGGCGATCACCCTGCCGGTCACCCTGCTCACGCTGCTGGTGGTGTTCGGGTCGGTCACCATGGCCGGGGTGCCGTTGCTGCTGGCGCTGTCGTCGATCGCGGCCGCGGTCGGACTGTCCATGGTCGTCTCGCACGTGTCGCCCGACGCCGGGGTCGGCACGAACGTCATCCTGATGATCGGCCTCGCGGTCGGCGTCGACTACACGCTCTTCTACCTCAAGCGGGAGCGGGAGGAACGGGCCCGCTCCGGCGGGCGGCTCTCCTCCGAGGCGCTGGTGGAGCTGGCCGCCGCGACCTCGGGCCGGGCGGTCGTGGTCTCCGGGCTCGCGGTGGTCGCCTCCACGGCGACGCTGTACCTGGCCTCCGACGTGATCTTCTCCTCCCTCGCGACCGGCACCATCGTGGTCGTCCTGGTCTCGGTGGCCAGTTCGCTGACGGCCCTGCCCGCGCTGCTGGTCAGGCTGGGGCGGCGGGCGGAACGCCGGGCGCTGCGGCGGGCCGAGCGCGGAAAGCCCGTACGCCGGATGCGCGGCGGGACGAGCGGCGGCCGGGTGTGGAACGCTCTGCTGCGGCCGGCCGCCCGGCATCCCCTCGCGACCCTGTGCGTCTCGGTCCTGGCGCTCCTCGCCCTCGTCGTCCCGCTGGCCGGACTGAAGATCACCGAGATGAGCCGGGACACGCACTCCCGCGACATCCCCGCGATGCAGGTCTACGACCGGCTCAACGAGGCGTTCCCGGAGCGGCGGGTGACCCACCAGGTCGTCGTGCGTGCCGACGCCTCGCGGTCGGAGGAGGTCTCCGCCGCCCTGCGCGAGGTGGCCGGGCGTGCCGGAACCGACCCGCTGTTCACCGAGGGCTCGCGCATACAGTCGTCCACCGACGGGCGCACCCACACCCTCGAACTGAAGGTGCCGTACCTCGGCAACTCCGACGAGGCGTACGACTCCCTGGACCGGCTCCGGGACGACTTCCTGCCCGCGACCGTCGGCCGGATCACCGGCGCCCAGTACGGCGTGTCCGGGGACGTCGCCCGCTACGCCGACTATCCCGCCCACCAGAACGGCAAACTGCCCCTGGTGCTGGGCGCGTTGCTGCTGGTGACGTTCGCGATGACCGTGTACGCCTTCCGTTCGGTGGTGCTCGGGCTGCTCGGCGTCGCCCTCAACCTGCTGTCCGCCGCGGCGGCGCTCGGGCTGCTCGTGCTGGTCTTCCAGGGGACGTGGGCCGAGGGGCTGCTGGACTTCGAGTCCACCGGGTCGATCGGGTCGCGCGTGCCGCTGTTCCTCTTCGTGATCCTCTTCGGTCTTTCCATGGACTACCAGGTGTTCGTGGTGAGCCGCATCCGGGAGGCGGCGCTCGCGGGCGTGCCCACGCGGCAGGCCGTGCTCGACGGGATCCGTTCCTCGGCGAGCGTGGTGACCAGCGCGGCGGTCGTGATGACGACCGTGTTCACGAGCTTCGTCTTCCTGCACATCATCGAGATGAAGCAGATGGGCTTCGTCCTGGCGGCGGCCGTGCTGATCGACGCGTTCGTGGTCCGGGTCATGGTGCTGCCGGCGGCGATGCTGCTGCTGGGCGAGGCGAGCTGGTGGCCCTCGCGCCCGGGACGCCGGGCGACGGCCGCCCCGGAGAAAAGGTCTCCCTCCCGCCCGGCGGTCGACGTACGTTGACCGGCATGACCGCTCTCGCCGGGTCCACCCCCGACGCCCTCTGGGCCACGTCACTGCGCCGCTGGAACAAGGTGTGCTGGCTGCTGTTCGCCGTGATGGCCGTCGGCCTCGTCGCCATCGACCGGCCCGGCGAGAGCAAGTACGTGGCGCTGGTCCTGCTGGGCGGGGTCGTGCTGTCGTACGGGGTCCTGGACCGCTTCCCGGCCAATCCCGTCGTACGGCCGCACGTGTACCTGTCGGTGCTGGTGGTCGCGCTCGGCGGGCTGGCGTATCTGCGGGGCAACTACGCGGCGCTGTTCATGGTGACGCTGCCGCACTACTGGATGTTCGGGCGGACGCCACGGGCCTCGACGGTGTTCCTGGGGCTCGCCGCGGCCGCCACTCTGGCCGCGAGCGTGCTGCGGCAGGACGGCTGGACGGTGGAGTTCTTCACCGAGACGCTCGTGTCCACGGTGCTCGTCGTCGCCGTGGGGGCGCTGATCGGGCTGTGGGCCCATTCGGTGGTCGGGCAGAGCGCCGAGCGGGCCCGGCTGATCACCGAACTGGAAGAGACCCAGGCCGAGTTGTCCGAGGCCCACACGCGGCAGGGCGCGGCGGACGAGCGGGAGCGGATGGCGCGGGAGATCCACGACACCCTCGCCCAGGGCTTCGCCTCGATCATCGTGCTCGCCGAGGCGGCCCGGGCGGGCCTCGACTCCGACGACCCGGCCCGCAGCGCCCAGCAGTTGCGGTCGATCGAGTCGACGGCCCGGGAGAACCTCGCCGAGGCCCGCGAACTGGTCGGCTCGCCCCGGCGGCCCGGCCAGGCAGCCGCCGGGTCCGTGGCGCAGACCCTCCGCCGGACCCTGGACCGTTTCGCGGAGGACACCGGCATCACGGTCGACGCCGACCTGGCGGACCTGGAGTGCGACCAGCAGACCCGGATCGCGCTGCTGCGCTGTACCCAGGAGTCCCTGGCCAATGTGCGCAAGCACGCCCGCGCCTCCACGGTCGGCGTGGTCCTGGCCCGGCAGCCCTACGGAGTGGAGCTCGAGATCACCGACGACGGGACCGGGTTCGTGGTGGAGTCGTCGTCGGGCTTCGGCCTGGACGGCATGCGCAAACGGCTGGCGGAGCTGGGCGGGAGACTGACGGTGACGAGTTCGGTGGGCGACGGGACGCGGGTGCTGGCACTGTTACCGCCGACCGCCTCGGAGAGCGGGGCGACGGCATGACCGGCGGCCCCCTGCGCATCATCGTCGTGGACGACCACACCGTCATGCGGGCCGGAGTGGTGGCCCTCCTCGCCTCCGAGACCGGCATCGAGATCGTCGGCGAGGCCGGCGACGGCCGCGCGGCCCTCGGCCTGGTCGAACGCCACGAGCCCGATGTCGCCCTGGTCGACCTGAGGATGCCGGTGCTGGACGGAGTGGCGACCACGACGGAGATCGTGGCGCGCTTCCCCCGCACCCGGGTGTTGATCCTGACGACGTACGACACCGACGCGGAGATCGAGCGCGCGGTGGAGGCCGGGGCGATCGGCTACCTCCTCAAGGACACCACCCGTGAGCAACTGGCCGACGCGATCCACGCGGCGGCGCGCGGGGAGACGGTGCTGGCGCCCCGGGTCGCCGAACGCCTGGTCGCCCGCATGCGCCAGCCCGCCCAGATCCCGCTCACCGCCCGGGAGGCGGACGTCCTGAACGCGGTCGCGGACGGCCTGACCAACGCCGAGATCGGCCGCCGCCTCGTCATCGCCGAGGCCACGGTGAAGACCCACCTGCTCCGTCTGTTCGCCAAGCTGGACGTCAACGACCGCACGAGGGCGGTGGTGGTGGCGATGGAACGGGGGCTGCTGCACAGGCCTTGAGCCGTTGGACCGTCATGATCCGATGTCCACCACGCGGGCCCAGGCCGGGGGTGAGTCCGGGACGTACTCGGGGTTCGTCTCGTCGTAGGCACGGCTCTGATAGCGGCGCGGGAACAGGCCGATCACCGTCCGGCACGGCGGACGGGTGCCGGGCCAGGGGGTCTGGCCGTCGGTCAGGGCCACGATGACGTCCGGGGCGGGCGGGCGCGCAGGGCCCGGGTGAAGCCCGTGCGCAGGTCCGTGCCGCCGCCGCCCGTCAGCGGGATGCCCTCGGCGCGGCACAGCGTGTGCACGAACCGGGCCGACGCGTCGCAGGGCACGACCGTGACCAGGTCGCGCCGGCCGCCCACGGCCCGGGAGATCGCGGCCACTTCCAGGAGCGCGCTGCCCAGTTCGGCGTCGCTGACCGACCCGGACGTGTCGATGATGACGGACACCCGGGGTGGCCTGCGTCTGATGCTCGGCAGCACCGCCCCGGGCACGCTCGCCGAGCGGCGGGCCGGACGGCCGTAGGTGTAGTCCTCGCCCGCGCCGGGGCCGGACGCCGCCGAGCGGACCGCCGCGCCCAGCAACTCCCGCCACGGCTGGGGCGGGTGGAAGGCCTCGTCGGCCCAGCGCCCCCAGCCCTGCGGGGCGTTGCCGGGACGGCCCGTGATGCCCTGCGCCACCCGGAAGCGCACGCCGTCCCGCTCCTGCTCGCTCAGGCCGTGCGCACCCTCCGGGCCGAGCTCCCACTCCCTGTCCAGGCCGTCGGCACCGCTGCCGCAGTCCAGCCAGGCAAGGTCGCTCATCCGCGAGCCGAGGCGGAACTGCCTCAGGTAGTCCTCCATCAACTGGCCCTCAGGCAGCCCCAGTGTCTCCGGACGGACGGCGCCCTCCGGACGGGCCAGCCCCTCGCCGTACACGTCGTCGTTGATCTCCAGGTCCGCGGCGATGTTCATCCGCAGCCGCTCCGCCGGGCCGCTCAGGCCGCGCTCGCGCGCGACCCGGTCTCCGCGCCCGTGGTGGTCGCGCAGCAGGTGCGACACCTCGTGCACCCACACGCCCGCCAGTACCGGTCGACGGCCATGGTCGGGACCCGCCGCGACTCGACGACGTGCAGGGCGAACAGGGCCGTCGCGAGGTAGGGGCGGACCCGGGCGGCGTGCAGGCGGGCGGCGAAGAGTTTGGCGCGGTCGAGCGCGGCAGGAGTTCCGAGAGTGTCCGGCGCCGG
Organism: Streptomyces afghaniensis 772; assembly: GCA_000415505.1. GTDB lineage: Bacteria > Actinomycetota > Actinomycetes > Streptomycetales > Streptomycetaceae > Streptomyces > Streptomyces afghaniensis. Next base: position 17,175 of record KE354019.1, on the reverse strand, counting down.
GGGTGTGTCCGGTTCCTGCCCGGTCATCGGCCCGCCCTCGCCGTGGCCGACGGCTCAGTGCGGCGAGCGTGGTCGCGGGGACGACCACCACGTCCGGCGGCCCGCTCTCCACCGCCCTGACCAGGAGCGCCCACGCCGCGTCCCAGCGGGACTTCTCCGGACGGCTCCGGACCGCGGCGACGACGCCGTCCAGGGCGGCCTGGCGCAGATCCCCCCGCTCGGGCAGGACCGCACCGGCCGGGTCGGCCAGGAGCGTCTCGGGGTCCGGGAGGTCCATCCGGTCGATGCTCGCCAGCAGTTCCAGGCCCGGCCCGTCCCCGACGGTGCCCCGCACCAGTAGCGAGAGGACGTCCCGGGAGGAACCGGCAGCGGTCGCGAAGGCGATCAGGTGCAGGGTCATCTCCCAGCTCCGGGGCGACGGCCAGGGCCCGCCCCGGCGGGTCTCTCCGCTGGGCAGCCGGTGCACGAGCCCGGGGCGTGTGGAGAGCAGCCCGCACACGGCACGCCGGGCGAAGGCCACGGCCTCCGGCAGCTTCCCGGGATCGAGCCGGGGCAGGGTCGCCCGGGGCCAGGTCCCGCCGAGTCCGCGTACGACGACCTCGGTGTCGTGCGCCCACTGCAGATGGACGAAGCGGTTGGCGAGCGGCGGGCTCAGTTCCCAGCCGTCGGCGGCCGAGGAACGCGGGTTGGCGGCGGCCACGATCCGCACGCCGGGCGGCAGCCGCAGTGCGCCGATCCGCCGCTCCAGCACGAGCCGGAGCAGGGCGGCCTGGACGGCGGGCGGCGCGGTGGAGAGTTCGTCGAGGAAGAGCAGCCCCCGGCCGGCCCGCACCAGTCGTACGGCCCAGTCCGGCGGGGCCATCGGGACGCCCTGTTCGGCGGGGTCGTCGCCGACGATCGGCAGCCCCGAGAAGTCGGACGGCTCGTGCACGCTGGCGATCACCGTGGTCAGCGGCAGATCCAGGGCGGTGGCGAGCTGGGTGAGGGCCGCCGTCTTGCCGATGCCCGGCTCACCCCACAGCAGGACGGGCAGGTCCGCGGCCACGGCCAGGGTCAGCGCCTCCAGTTGGGTGTCGGGACGGGGTTCGGTGGTGGTGTCGCGCAGCAGGGACAACAGGTCGCCGGCGGTGTCGAGTTGGGTGGCGGTGTCGGCCGTGGACGTGATGCGTGAGGGCATGTGTGATCACCTGTGGGTCTGGGAGGGGCTGAAGGTTTTCGGGGGAGCGTGGGGCAGGACGAGGTCACATGTGGCGTGGGCGCGGGCCGTGGTCACGGGAACGGCGGCGGTCCCAGGGGCGCATGCTGCCGGGCGAGGGCCCGTCCAGGCCCGCCCGGAACAGTCCGTAGGCGATGCGCCGCCGGGCCGCCGTCTCCAGCGCGTCCCGCAGCGGGCCGTTGCGCAGCACCGCCTCGGGGCCCAGCAAGCCCTCCACGACGGCCAGCGCACCGGCGACGTCGCCGTGGTCGAGGCGCTCGCGGACGCCGGTGAGACAGTCGGGGCGGCGGTGGGCGTCGTCGATGGCCCGCAGGCAGGGCAGCGGGGGTCCGCCGAGGGCGACCAGCAGCTCCTCGCGCCGGATCTCGGCCGGCTCGTGGTCCAGCGCGGCGAGCACACCGTCGGCCAGGCCGATCCGGTGCCGGGCGCCCCGGCACTCCACCAGCCGTGGATCACCGGCCCGTCGCGGCGCCCGGGAGGTGCCGGCCGGCACCCGTTCCACCCCCAACGCGGAGGCGACCAGCGGATGCAGCCGTCCGGCGTCGATCGCCCCGGCCCGGAGCAGTTCCAGGTCGGGCAGCACCCAGGTCGCGGCATCGGGCAGGACGGGCAGCGAGGCGTCACCCCGGTGCCCGTACGCCACCACGGCCCCGTCGGACACGTCCAGCACGAGCCGCTTGCGCCCACCGAGCCGCACGCAGACCCTGCCGCTCGAACGCCCTTCGGCATGCAGCAGGATCGCCGCCTCGGCGGCCCAGCGGTCGACGGCACAGTGGTGCCCGGGCGGCAACAGGCCGGCCAGTTCCGTATTCATCGCCACGGCCGAACGGTCGTCACCGGGCAGCCGTTCGGCCCCGCACCGCACCCCCAGCTCACCGGCCCGGCGCGCGTCCCACAGGTGGCGGTGCAGGTCGAGACGGAACCGCCGGCTCGGACGGGGATGCGGATGACGGCGGTCGGCGGCCTGCGCGTGGGACGCGTCCCACAGGGCGAGGCTGATCCGCTGACCGGCGTCCGCCCAGGCCGGCGGCGTCCGCACCACGAGGTGCAGCGGACCGACGCCGTCCCGCCCGGCCGCGTCGTACCGGGCCAGGGGGATGGTCAGCCCCGGCCGCAGCAGCCCGTCGGGCGCGATCCTCGGCAGGTGCCAGCGCAGCAGGTCGGGGGCCAGGTGACGAAGGTCCTCCCGGAGCCGGGCGGCGAGTTCCCGGCCGTGGGCCCTGGCCACGGCACGCGGCTGGAGGTCGACGTCGACGCCCGCGGCGGCGCACGCGCCCGCCCAGTCCCCGGCGCGGCGCCGGGCCGTCGCGGTCTCGATCATGGAGGGCGGCACGGCGAACTCGCGCACGCGCGGCCAGAAGGAAAGCGGCCCGATGGAGAGCGGGGAGCCCTCGTTCGCGGTGTGGGTGAGCATCAGCACTCACCTGGCGCGGACGGGACCCCCAATCTGTCAACAGAGTGAGTCGTCATCGCCGGGATGCTACCGCCGCCGACTCCCTTGCGCAGCCGATTATTTCGCGGCTCGGACCACGTGCGGGTGAGACCACACGCGATCCGGGCTTTGCCATCTCTTTACAACCTGCCCCACGGCCGCCTCGTCTCTCCGCTCGACCCGTCACGCACCCCGCCCTTCACCGGGCGGGACCGACGAAGGAGAGCGTTCCCATGCGCCGAACCGTCCTCACCGCCCTGGCCCTCGCGGGCACCGCCGTACTCCTGGGCACCGGCCCCGCGTTCGCGAGCGAGGCGACGACCCCGAGCCCGGTCCCGACGGCCGCCGCGCCCACCCCCGAGCCGGCGGAGAGCGCCGGACCGACGGCCGCCCCCGCCGAGCCGACGCGCGACCAGTCCGGCGCCCGCCCGGCGGAGAGCGCCGCGCCGACTCCCGCACCGGCCGATGACGACGACCAGGTCTCCGTCGTGCCGAGCGGCGCGCCCGACACCGGTGTGACTGAGTCGTCCTCCGACTCCGGCGTCGGCGGCACGGCGATCGGCGCGGGCGCCGCCGCGGTGCTCGCCCTGGGCGGCGGGACGTTCGTCGTCGTGCGGCGTCGCCGGGCGACCGGGGCATGACCGCGTTCTCCAGGCGCGCGTTCACCACGGCGGCGCTGGCGTCCCTGCTCACGGCCTGCGCAGGCCAGGGGACCAAGGGGACGGCGCCGGAGTCCGGGAGCACCGCACCACAGCCGCGGTCCCCGCACCGGACCGTCCCGGCCGAGCAGGCGCGTCCCCTGGCCCGTTCGGTCCCGGTCCGGCTGCTGATCCCCGCGATCGGGGTGGACACCCCCGTCATCAGTCTGGGCCTGGCCCCGGACGGCACGGTGCGGGTGCCGCCGGTGACGGCGGACGACCGGGCGGGCTGGTACCGGCACTCGCCGACGCCGGGCCGGACCGGGCCGTCGGTGATCCTCGGGCACGTCACGGTCGGCAGGTACGGCGACGGCGTCTTCCGCCGCCTCACCGAGCTGCACCGCGGCGACCGGATCGTGGCGCGCCTGGAGAACGGCACGGCGGCGGAGTTCGCCGTCACGGCGGTACGGACCGTCCCCAGAACCCGCTTCCCGGTGGACGACGTCTACGGGAACGTGGACCGCCCGGAACTGCGGCTGATCACGTGCGGCGGAGCGCGTACCGGCGACGGATACGCGGACAACGTGATCGTGTTCGCGGCGCTGAGCGGCGCCGAGTCCCCCACCTCTGGAGAGCGTTGAAACGGTCCCGTGAGAAGGCCGCGTCCGAGCTGTTCGCCGCCCTCTACCCGCGCCTGGCCGGCTGGTGCCGCCGGCTCGTCGACGACGACGAGACGGCCCACGAGATCGCCTCGGAGGCGTTCACCCGGCTCTGGGCCCGCTGGACGTCCGTGGCGGAACCCCGCGGTTTCCTCTACGTCACCGCGGCCAACCTCGTCCGGGACCACTGGCGCAAACTGGAGCGCGAGCGCAGGGCCATGCACCGCGTCACCTCGGAGGCCGCCGTACGGGCCCACCCCGAGCAGGCCGACCCGTCGGTGCGTCTGCTCGTGCAGTCGCTCCCGGAACGACTCCGCGTCCCGATCCTCCTCCACTACTACGCTGACATGCCGATCCGGGAGGTGTCCGTGCTGACCGGGCGCAAGGAAGGAACCGTCAAGGCCGACCTGCACGCGGCCCGGGAACTGCTCCGCGTCCACCTGAGGAGAAGCCTTGACCACACGCCTTGACGACGACTGGGACGACCGGGAGTCCGGCCCCGACGACCCGCTCGCCGTGATCCTGCGGCCCTCCTCCCCCGACTACCTGGGCGTGCCCCCCGGCCAGTACGAGGTGATCCGCCGCAGGGCGACCCGCCGACGCGTGCTGCGCGCCGCGGCCGGGGCCGGCCTGTGCTGCGCGGCGGCGGCCCTCATCGCCCTCCCCCTGCGCCTCACTGCCCCGGAGCACCCCCGTTCCCCGACGGTCCCGATGGCCCCGCCCCCCGCGACCACGGCACCTCCGACCCCGGCACCGACGCCTTCACCCTCGGCGCCTTCGCCTTCGTCAACGCCTTCGCCTTCGCCTTCATCGGCGGCTCCGTCCGAGGCCCCGGCCCCGGCAACGACCCACCCCCGCACGGACGCCCCGGCCGACGCCACGCGCCCGACGGCCGTGCCCCGCACCCCGTCGGCCGCCCCGACCCCGGCACGACCGGTCCCGTCAGCGAACCGCCCGGACACGGTTCAGAGTTCGGCCACCACGAGCCGGTAGCCCATGTCGGCGGCGTCGAGCGCGAGCAGCCCGGCGTGCCGGGTGTGCCAGCGGCCGCTCGTCAGGTCGTCCGCGAGCCGGGCCAGGCCGGGGGCGATGACGTCCTCGCCGGTCTGGGCGAACAGGGAGATCCCCGCCCGCACCCGCGGGTCGAGGTAGGCGTGGGGACGGCGCCAGTACGCGGCGGCGAACCCGTCCGCGCAGTCGTGGGGGACGGGGACCGTCTCCTGCCGTGCGCCGCCGAGCAGGTCGGCCAGCCGACCGGCGGGGACGGCACGGGTGTCGTCGAACGCCGCCGCCTCGGGGAGGTACTCCCGTACCAGCCAGAACCGTTCACGGAAGACGTCCTGGTCCCAGGTCAGGACGACGACACGGCGGCGGGCCACCCTGCGCAGCTCCCTGATCCCGGCCGCCGGGTCGGACCAGTGGTGGACGGTCAGCAGTGCCATGGCGGCGTCGACGGCGCCGTCCCGCAGCGGCAGGTGTTCCGCGACGGCCCGCACGCCGGGTGCGGCTCCCGGTGGCCGCTGGTCGAGCATGACCCGGCTGGGCTCGACCGCGAGGACCGTCTGCGGCGGTTCGTACGAGCCGGTGCCCGCTCCGACGTTCAGGACGTTCGTGATGCCGTCGCCGAGCGCGGCATGGATCCGCGCGGCGATCCGGGGGTCGGGCCGCCGCGTCCGGGCGTAGGCCGTGCCGAGGGAGTCATAGGTCGCCATACGGTTCAGCCTGCCCGGCGCCGTGCCCCTGGCGTCGCACCCTTTCCGCCACCTCGCCCTTCTCGGTCTCCCACCAAGGGCGCACCAGTTCGGGTGCCGGACCGCCCGCGGACTCCGGGGCAGCCGGGGCGAGTTCGCCGTCCAGCCGACGGTCCAGTGCCGCCGACTGGGCGCGCTCGGCGCGGGCCCACTGGGCGAGGATCGTCAGCAGGAAGGGCAGCGCGGCCAGTTCGGCGATGCCGAGCATGGCGCCGCCGCCGAGCTGCTGGTCGTGGTGGACGTCGGAGGACCAGGGCGGCGCGTGGTGCAGGTACCAGGCGCCCGCGATCAGGGTGCCGTGCGTCATGACGACCAGCCCGGGGACGGCGTCGACGATGCCGTCCAGGAAGACCAGGGCCGCCCGGACGGGGTGGGTGCACCAGGCGGGCAGGGCCTCTTCGCGGGTGAGCACCGGCAGGACGAACAGACAGCCGGCCAGCAGCAGATGCAGGTACATCAGCTCGTGCAGCCAGCCCAGGCGCAGCGCCGTGGCGAAGTACGGCGTGAAGTAGACGGTCAGTTCCGTGGCCAGCACCAGGACCGTGCTGACGAGGGGGAACGTCAGTGTCCTGACCAGCCGGCCGGTCATGATCCGCCGTACCCGGCCCGCACCGCCCTCCGGCAGCGCCTCGACCGCGAGCCGCAGCGGGTCGCCGAGGGCGAGACCCAGCGGCGCGAGCAGATCGAGGGCGACGTTCTGCACGGCGGCGGGCCAGAACAGTTCATGGTCGTAGACGGCCAGCCCGGACATGGTGGCCACGACGATCGTGCCCAGCCCCAGCATGACGAAAGCGGCCAGGCGCGCGAACGGCCAGGAGCCGCCCCGGCCGCGGACGCGCGCGACGCCCCAGCCGTAGAGCGCTCCCAGGACGACGACGAGCAGCAGCGCCGGAACGTCCAGCCGCCAGGAGCCCAGCAGCCGCCCGGCGGTCAGCTCCGGCAGGTACACAGCCGACAGTTCGTTCACCGGGCGGACGGTAGCCGTCGAAGTTAAGGAGACGGACAACCGATTGTTCATGAGTGCGAATGGAAATCATGTACACGTCTATTGACGCGTCCACGGCAAACTCCTACGTTCCCAGAAAGCGCTTACTCCAGCCAGTCCCCTGCGTCTGATCTCACCTTGGAGACGAACGATGCACCTGAGACCAGTGATCGCGTCCGTCGGCCTCCTGGCCGGCAGCCTCGTCGCACTGTCCGGGAACACGGCACAGGCGGCGACCGTCCGGTACGAGGCCGAGACGTCGCCGGCCGTCTGCGCCGGCGCCATCGAATCGAACTGGGCCGGATACTCCGGCAGCGGCTTCTGCAACGGCGACAACGGAACCGGCGGCTACGCCCAGTTCACCGTGACCGCGTCCGCCGCCGGAACGGCGACCCTGAAAGTCCGCTTCGCCAACGGCACGACCTCCGCACGAGCCGCGAACATCGTGGTCAACGGCACGACGGCCGGCACGGCGTCCTTCGAGGGCACCGGCGCCTGGAGCACCTGGGCGACCAAGACGCTGACCGTGCCGCTGCGCTCGGGCAGCAACACCGTCCGGCTCGCCCCGACCACCTCCGGCGGCCTGCCCAACATCGACTACGCCGACGTCGAGACGAGCGGCAGCGACCCGCAGCCCACGGGCCCGGTCCTCTACGTGTCCCCGGGCGGCACGGACGGCGCGGCCGGCACGGAGTCGAACCCGACGACCCTCACCTCCGCGATCAGCCGCATCTCCGCGGGCGGCACGATCTACCTGCGCGGCGGCACCTACCGCCACTCCCAGACCGTCACCATCCCGGCGGGCCGGAACGGCACGTCCGGCGACCGCACGGAACTGTTCGCCTACCCGGGCGAGACCCCCGTGCTGAACTTCTCCGCCCAGAGCGAGGACCCGGCCAACCGCGGTCTCGCCGTCAACGCGTCGTACTGGCACGTCAAGGGCATCGTCGTCGAACGCGCCGGGGACAACGGCATCTTCATCGGCGGCAGCAACAACGTCATCGAGCGCACGGTGACCCGCTTCAACCGCGACTCGGGGCTCCAGCTCTCGCGGGCGCTGTCCAGCACGCCCAAGGACCAGTGGCCGTCCCACAACCTGATCCTGAGCGCGGAATCGCACGACAACGTCGACTCCGACGGCGAGGACGCCGACGGCTTCGCCCCGAAGCTCACGGTCGGCCCCGGGAACGTCTTCCGCTACACCGTGGCCCACAACAACATCGACGACGGCTACGACCTCTACACCAAGACGGACACCGGCCCCATCGGCGCGGTGACCATCGAGGACTCCCTCGCCTACGACAACGGCACCCTCAGCGACGGCTCCCAGGCGGGCAACGGTGACCGCAACGGCTACAAGCTCGGCGGCGACGACATCGGCGTCAACCACGTCGTCCGGCGCAGCATCGCCTACCAGAACGGCAAGCACGGCTTCACCTACAACAGCAACACCGGCGCGATGCAGGTCTCGGACAACGTGAGCATCGGCAACGAGCAGCGCAACTTCAACTTCGACTCGGGCAGCACGTCGGTGTTCCGGAACAACACCTCGTGCGACAGCGGCTCGAACGACCGGATCATCGGTAACTCCGACAGCTCGAACCAGTTCTGGTCCGGCTCGAACGGCTCCCGCTGCTCCTCCTACGCCGGGGCCCTGCGCTGGTCGTTCGGCTCGGACGGGCGGCTCGTCGTGACGTTCGGCGGCAACCGCTAGCCTGGCCGTATGGCATGCACCGGCATTCCGCACTGCTTCCTCTGACACCGCGGTGAGGACGGCGACGTGAGCCGATCACGTCGCCGTCCTCGGCGTGCCCGCCGTCCGCGGGCACCGACGGCTCTCCGTTCACCGCCTGCATCCAGCTCGGGACAGGGCCTTCGTCCCGCCGAGCTGTCGAGGAGCATTCATGCCGACCACCCCTGCGGGAACCGGCCGACACCGCCCGTCCGACCGGCTGCTGACCGTCCTGACCTGCCCCCTGTGCCCGTCGGGCCTGGAACGCGCCGACGGTGCGCTGCGGTGCGCGGCCCGGCACACCTTCGACATCGCCCGGCACGGCTACGTCAGTCTGCTGACCGGCCACCGCCGGGCCGCGAGCGCCGACTCCGCCGACATGGTCAGGTGCCGCGGCGCGTTCCTCCGGGCCGGGCACTACGACCCGCTCGCCCGTACCCTCGCGGGGCTCGCCACGGAACTCGCCCCGCCCGACGCCGTCGTACTGGACGCCGGGGCGGGCACCGGCCACTACCTCGCGTCGGTCCTGGACGCGCTCCCCGGGGCCCTGGGGCTCGGGCTGGACAGTTCCACGCCCGCCCTGCGCGCCGCGGCCCGGGCCCACGCCCGCGGTGAGGCCGCCGCGTGGGACGTCTGGCAGCCGTGGCCCGTCCGGTCCGGCTGCGCCCACCTCGTGCTCAACGTCTTCGCGCCCCGCAACGGGCCGGAGTTCCACCGCGTCCTGCGGCCCGACGGCGCCCTGCTCGTCGTCACGCCCAGCGACCGGCACCTGCACGAACTGCGCGGCTCCATGGGGCTGCTGGCGGTCGACCCCAGGAAGGAGGAGCGCCTGCGCCGGACGTTGGCGGACCGCTTCCGGCACGAGCGCGCCGAGTCCCTGGAGTACGCCATGAGCCTCACCGCCGAGGACGTCGCCGGTCTGGTGACCATGAGCCCGGCCGCGCGTCACGTCGATGACGGGGAACTGCGGCGCCGGGTGGCGGAGTTGGCGGTGCCGGTGCGGGTGACCGCCTCGTTCGTGGCGTCGGTGTACCGGCCTCGGGAACGGTAGCGGACCGCTCAGGCGGCGGGGCGTGCCGCCTCGTCCATGCTCTGCTGCAGTGCCGAGGTGAGCGTGCGGATCATGAGGGCGGCGGCCCCGGCCGCCGCCACGATCACCGCGTCGGCGGCGAGCAGGGGCAGGACGTCGGTGTAGGCGCGGGCGATGACCTCGTCCGTGGAGTCGGCGTAGACGAGGCCCACCCCGCCGGCCAGACCGGCCAGCCACAGGCCCCACCACCAGTTCACGACGGCCGGCAGCCGCCGGTCGGGGAAGACGGACCGGTGGGCGTCCGCGACGATGCCCCGGGGTATCCACAGGTTCACGACGGGGACGACCCAGCCCAGGAGGAGCCAGAGAGACGCGTACCGCGGCTCCGCGCCCGACAGGGCACGGGCGTTGTCGCGGACGCGGTCCAGCCAGGACAGGAACGCGAGCGCGCAGACCACGATGACGGCGGCGCCGACGGAACTGACCAGGTGGTAGGAGTCCTCCAGGGCGGTCAGCGGGCGGTGGGTGCCGCCGCCCTGGTCCGGCGGGCCGGAGGCCGGCTGCCCGGTCATGGCCAGCCGGACGTGCCAGACCGCCCGGGCCGCCCAGGCCAGCGCGGCGAGGCCGAGCGCGACGACGGCGCAGCGGGCCGCGCCGTGGACCGGGCGCAGGGCGGGGAGGGGGGCCTTGGGGGTGTCGGGGGTTTCCTGTTCGCTCACCGGGTCATCCTGTCGTACCGCTCACCCGTTCGTGTTCCCGAGCCCGACGGCCCGGCCCTCCTCGTCCCACCGCACCTCCAGGACGTGGTCGACGGCGTCCCGGTCGAGAGGGCCGTACACGTGCGGGAAGAGGGTGGCTTCGTCGACGCCGGGCGGCGGGGCGGGGTCCGCCGCCTCCCACTCCACCCGCGCGGTGAGGCGGGCCTCGTCGAGGGCGAGCACCAGCAGGGGCCGGGGCGCGGTCCGGTAGAAGGCGTTGACGACGGCGAGCGTGGTCGGCTCGTCCGGTGAGCAGTGCACGAAGCCCTCCTCGGCGAGGGAGGCGGGCGCGTACGGCCCGTCGGGGGCGGCGTGCCACTCGGTGAGCGGTATGCAGTGGTAGATCATGGCCCCGTTATAGGCCACCGGGGGCCCGGGGGCCTCTAGAACCCCAGGGCGGTGACGGTCCGTGCGGTGGCTTCGGCGATCAGGGCGTTCGAGGGTTCGGCGTCGTAGCCGGGCCGGTCGGTCATGACGGCCAGGACGAGCGGTGCCGTGCGGGGCGGGCGGACGATCGCGATGTCGTTGGCCCGGCCGTAGTTGCCCGTGCCGGTCTTGTCGGCCACCTGCCAGCCCTTGGGGAGTCCGGCCCGGATGCGGCGGGCGCCGACCGCGGTGGCGTTGTGCGAGAGCCAGTCCGTCAGCAGGGCGCGTTCCCCGGCGGGCAGGGCGGTGCCCAGGAGCAGCTCGCGGAAGTCGGCGGCGACGGCGCGGGGTGTGGTGGTGTCGCTGGGGTCCTTGGGCCGTACGTCGTGCAGTTCGGGTTCGTAGTGGTCCATGCGGCTGACGGTGTCGCCGAGTCCGCGCAGATAGGCGGTGAGCTTCGCGGGGCCGCCGAGGTCGCGCATGAGCAGGTTGCCGGCCGTGCCGTCGCTGTAGCGGACGGCGGCGTCGCAGAGTTCGCGCAGGGTCATGCCGGTCGCGACGTGGCGTCCGGTGACCGGCGCGGTGGACTTGAGGTCGGCCCGCGTGTAGGTGACACGCCGGTCCAGGCCGCCGAGGGAGCGGTGGTGCAGGACCGCCGCCGCGGCCAGGGCCTTGAAGACCGAGCAGAACGCGAAGCGCTCGTCGGCGCGGTGGACCGCCGTGGCGCCGGTGCCGGTCGCGAGGGCGTAGACGCCGACGCGGGCGCCGTACTCGCGCTCCAGGTCCGCGAGGCGCGGGCGGTGGACGGGCGGGGCGGGGGTACGGCGGCTCGGCCTCGGGGCGGGCCGGGTGGTCGTGGCGGCTCGGTCCGCCCGGTCGGTGCCGGCCGTGCCGCAGCCGGCCAGGGGAAGTAACGCCGCGGCGGCCAGTAAGGCGCGGCGGGACGAGGCGGGCCCGTCGACGGGCATGCGTGGTGCTCCTTTCACTCGGATCACTGGGTTGCTCAGCTCACTCGGAGTCGGCTGGGGCGGCGGCCAGCAGAGCGCGGACGACCGGCCCGGCGGAGCCGCCGCCGGTGACGCCCTCCTCGACGACGCAGGCGACGGCGATGTTGCCGCGGTGCGCGACGAGCCAGCCGTTGTTGTCCTGGTCGTCGGAGACCTCGGCGGTGCCCGTCTTGGCGCCGATCTCGCCGGGCAGGTCGGACAGGACGCGCGCGGTGCCGCCGGTGACGGTGGCGCGCAGCATCTCGCGCAGCTGCGCGACGACGCCCCGCGGCAGCGGGGTCGTGCGGGTCGTGTCCTCGTTCCCCTCGGTGTCCCCCTCGGTGAGCGAGGGCTGGTGGAAGGTGCCGGAGACGGCCGTCGCGGTGACGGACGCCATGATCAGCGGGTTGGCCTGCACCCGGCCCTGCCCGATCATCGAGGCGGCCTTCTCCGTCTCGTCCTTCGGCACCGGCACGGAGCCGTCGTACGAGGGCGCCCCGACGTGCCACTCCTGCCCGACGCCGAAGTACTCGCGGGCCACCTCGCCGAGCTCCCCGTCGTCGAGCCGGTCGCGCAGGCTGATGAACGCGGTGTTGCACGACTCGGTGAAGTCCTTGCGGAACGTGGCGCCCGGGTGCTCGGACAGCTCCACGTTCTGGAACCGCTTCCCCACCGTGAGGTACTTGGGGCAGTCCACCACGTCGTCCGGTGCGACGGCGTCCTTGAGCAGCAGGGCGCTGGTGGTGACGATCTTCCAGGTGGAGCCGGGCGCGTAGGTGCCGGACAGCGCGCGGTTGAAGCCGGAGGACGGGGAGTTCGCCACGGCCAGGATCTCGCCGTCGTCGATGCGCAGGGCGACGAGCGCGGCGTTCTTGCCGTCGGCGTGGGCGGCCAGGGCCTTCTCGGCGGCGGCCTGCCAGCCGGCGTCGAGGGTCGTGCGGACCGGGCCCTCCTCGCGAACCGTCCGCGCGCCGAACCTGGCCTCCGTGCGCTCGACCTTCCCGGTGGCCCGGTCGACCAGGTGGATCGCCCCGCGCGGGCCGGTGCCCCCGCCGCCTCCGCCGAGCTGCGCCATGACCGGCCCGAGGGAGGGGAACTTCGCACCCGACAGGGTTGTGCCCTCCCGGTCGGTGACCTCGGGGGGCTCGGTCTCCTCGCGTTCGAGGCGGAACTTCTCGGTGTCGCTCAGGCGCGGGTGGACGACGGACAGCGTCCAGTCCACCTTCCAGCTGCCGTCGCTCTGCTCGCGCAGCGGCAGCTTCGACTCGTAGGTCCAGGTGCCCAGGCCCTCGACGGGCATCCGGGCGGTGAACGGGACGGTGACCGTGCCGTCCTCGGCCTCGGCCTCGACCGCCGGCTCGGTCGTGAGCTTCGGTCCGCTGATGTCGAGGCCGGCGGTGAAGCTGTCCAGCACCCGCTGTGCCGTGCCGGGGCTGGTCGTACGGCCGGCCGCGCTCGGCAGCCGGCCGGCGGCCCAGTCGGCGAGGAAGGCGCGGGCCTGTTCCGCGGCCGCGGGGTCGGGCCCGGTGTCCCGCTCGAAGGGGCCGAGACCGGCCGCGTACGCCCCGCCCGCGGCGACGGCCAGCACCACCGCGCCCGCGGTGACGGCCCGCACGGCCGTCCGGCGCGGCCTGCGGCCCCCGGTGATGACGCTGGAGTGGTCGTGGTGATCCATGCGCCGAGAACAGCAGCGGGCCGGGCACCTTGTCCAAGTCCGGTATCGATCTCGGACCGATATCGAACGGATATGCTTCCTGCTCGTGGACCTGGTGCGGCACTTGGAGTGCTTCGTGGCTGTTGCAGAAGAGTCACACTTCGGCCGTGCCGCGGCTCGTCTGGGCATGGCGCAGCCGCCGCTCTCGCAGCGCATCCAGCGCCTGGAGCGGCACCTGGGCGTCCGGCTCTTCGAACGCACCAGCCGGCAGGTGGCCCTCACCGAGCCCGGGGCGCTGCTGCTGGCGGAGGCCCGGGAGGTGCTCGCCCGCTCCGAGGCGTTCATGGCCACCGCGCGCCGCATCCGGGACGGCGAGACCGGCCTGCTGCGTGCCGCGCTGCCGCCGGACCTCTCCGGGGAGACCGTCGCCGCGCTGCTGGCGGGCTTCACCGGCGCGGGCACGAGCGGCCTGGAGCTGGAGCTGCACGAGCTGTCCACCGCCCAGCAACTGGAGCGGTTCGCCGCGCACGAACTGGACGTCGGGCTCATCCACCACCCGTGTGACGTCTCCGGGCTGGAGCTGGGCCCGGTGCTGCGGCGCGAGCTGGGGGTGCTGCTGCCCCGCCAAGCGGCGGCCGGGCTCGATGAGGTGCCGCTCGCCTCCCTCACCGGCCGTGACCTGATCCTCTTCCCCCGCGCCGGCGCCCCGGCCGTCTACGACGACCTCCTGACCACGTGCGCCCGCAACGGCTACACCCCGCCCGCCGTACGCCACGCCCAGGGCGCCAGCTTCGTGCGCGGGCTGGTGCTGTCGACCGAGGCGGTGGCGCTCAGCCCGCGGGACACGCACGGGCTCGCGCAAGAGGACGCGGCCCCGGAACGGGGCGTCGTATGGCGGCCCCTCACCGGCGCACCGCTGGCCCTGCGGCACTCCGTGGCCTGGCCCGCGGGGCGCGGGGACGCCGCCGTGTCCGCGTTCGCCGAGGCCGCCGCGCACGCGCTGCGCAGCACCGCCGGTGCGGCCCCCGACCTGCCCTCCCGCCCGCTGCACCTGCGCCCGGCATCGGAGTACTGGCTGTGACCGACGCCCTCGACCGCATCCACGCGGCCTTCGCCGACGCCGGGGTCACCGGCCGGCTGCACGCCCTCGACATCGACAGCGGCGCGCAGCTCGACGCCGGGGCGGACCAGCCGGTCTGCACCGCCAGCGTCCACAAGCTGTGTCTGCTCGTCACGCTCCACGAGCAGGCCGCTGCGGGGCTGCTGGACCTCACCGAGCAGGTCGAGTGCCCGCCGGAGAGCCGCACCACCGGCCCGACGGGGCTCGCCGCCATGCTCGACGGCGCCCGCCTGTCGCTGCGCGACCTCGCCTATCTGATGATGTCCGTCAGCGACAACGCCGCCGCCGACCTGCTGCTGGCACGCGTCGGTCTCGACGCCGTCAACCGCACCACGGCCCGCCTCGGCCTCACCCGCACGTACGCCGTCCACACCTTCGGCGAGCTCCTCGCCACCATCAAGGAGGACGCCGGTCCCGGCGGCGCGCGGTCGCTGGCCGACCCGCACGTCGTCGCCCGGCTGCGGGCGCTCGACCCGGCCCGCACCAACCACAGCACCCCGCGCGACATGACACGGCTGCTCGCCGCCGTCTGGCGGGACGAGGCGTGCATACCCGAGCACGGCGCGGCCATCCGCCGGATCCTCGGGCTCCAGGTGTGGCCGCACCGGCTGGCGTCCGGCTTCCCCTTCGACGACGTCCATGTGGCGGGCAAGACGGGCAGCCTGCCGACCGTGCGCAACGAGGTCGGCGTCGTCGAGTACCCCGACGGGGGCCGCTACGCCGTCGCCGTCTTCACGCGCACGGCCCGCACTTCCGCCCTCCAGCCCGCCGCCGACGCGGTCATCGGCACGGCGGCCCGCCTGGCCGTGGACGCGCTGCGCGCTCCCCAGGCGGGCCCGCGGGGGACCGAGCCGGGCCGCTGATCAGAACTGGGCTTCAGAGCTGTGCTTGCGAGCCGGACGTCAGAGCTGGAACTCCGCCGGAGACAGCCCCAGCGCCGCGCAGGCCTCGCGCAGGACCTGCGCCTCGGCCTGGGAGAAGTGACCGTCGGCACCGGCGATGACCATGCCGGTCTGGATCACGGCCCTGGCCTCGGTGGGCTTCTTGGCGGTCTTGGCGATCTCCTGCATGGCCTCGGCCTTGCCGTGCTGGAAGTTCATCGTCAGCTGGTCCACATGCTTGTTGAAACGCTGCCGCAGCTGCTCCGGCGGGAAGTTCTGCAGCACGTCGTTGCTGAGGATCATCGACTCGACCTGCTGCCGCTCGGCCGGGTCCACCTGCCCGTCGGCGGCGGCGACCAGCGCGCACATCGCCATGCTCGCGTCCCGGTACGCACCGCTCTTCAGCTCGGTCTTCAGCGAGCCGAGCTGCGTCTTCAGCACACCGATCAGCTGGGCCTTGCTGCCGCCGCCGGACCGCGTCCCGCCGCCGTGCCCGCCGCTGTGGCCGGCGGTGGCGCCACGCCCGCCCTGATTCTGCTGGAGAGCCTTGGCCTGGTCCTTGAGCCGGTCCCAGACTGCCATTGAGTCACCTCGGTAATCGTCGGAAGTCATCTCGCGAACCCGCTCCCGCGCGCTCACTGGACCAACGCCCGACCCCCTGGCAAAGGTTCCGCAAAACCCGCCCCTCTCTCACCGTCTGCTTCTCCGGCCGCCGAAACGGCGACTGGCCCGCACCCGGTGATCGGGTGCGGGCCAGTCGCGGTGAGGTGCTGTCACACGTCGTCGCGCGAGCGGAGCTTCAGGCGCGGGCCGAAGCGGAACGCCACGAAGCCCGCCGTGGCCAGGGCCGCCGCTGCCGCGAGGAGGATGCCGATGCCGCCGGCGCCGGTCGAGGCGAGGCTGCCGCTGTCGAGGTCGGTCGACGTGCCGCCCGTGGTCGAGGACCCGGTGCCGCCGGTCGTACCGGACGTGCCGGACGAGCTCGCGCTGGGCGACGGGCTCGGGTCGGCCGAGGCGGTCGGATCCGCCGAGGGGCTCGGGGACGGCGAGGCCGACGCGTCGCCGGCGACGACCTCGACCGCGAACTGGGTCATGGCGTCACCGACCGACGCGGCGACCGTGTACGTGCCCGTGCCCTCACCGGCGGTCAGGGTCGGGGCCGTGGCCTTGCCCGAGTCGTCGGTCTTGACGCGGACGACCTGCTCGCCGTCCTCGAAGCGGGGGGCGTCGTCGCTGTCGTCCTCGACCCGGAACTCGACCTCCGTACCGGCCGGCGCCGTTGCACCCGACTTGACCACACGGGCCTGCAGGGCCTCCTCGAAGGCCTTGCCCTGTTCGGCGCGCTGGTCGTCGCCGCCCGCGACGCTCACGGTGTAGGCCGACTTCTTCACCTTCACGGTGAACACCGTGGAGGCGCCCCCGGCTTCGGCGCGGACGGCGAACTCGCCCTCCTTGCCGATGCCCGTCTCGAGCGGCGCGGACTGGGCGCGGCCCCGCGCGTCGGTCGGCACGGCCAGCTTGGTGGTGTCGGCGCCGTCCTTGATGAAGAAGAACGCGCCGAGCTTGTCCGGGTCCTCGACCGTGAAGGTGACGGAGGCGTTCTCGACCGGGTTGCCCGCCTTGTCCCGGACCACCACGGCCACCGGGTCCGCGCCGCCGCCCGGCTGGGTGGTCTGGCCGGCTCCGGAGACCTGGGTCAGCTCCGCGATCGCGGGGGTCTTCCACTGGAACACGATGCGCCCGTTGCCGGAGCGGTCGGTGTTGACGCCGCCCTCGGCGATGCCGCCGCGCACCGGCTCGTCGGAGGCCTGCCAGAAGGGGTCCGTCCTGGCCGGGGCCACCGTGCGGTTGCCGCTGAGCAGCCGCGCGCCGGTCACCCGGTCCGCGTCGACGTAGCTGCTGCCGCCCGCACCGCTGCCGACCGCGCCCCGGTCGTCGTCCGTGCCGCCGCCACCGCCGCCGCCCGC
>KE354018.1 GCA_000415505.1 Streptomyces afghaniensis 772 | reverse complement strand
CCGAGTGACGTCGGGATAGGACACTGCTTTGACTCGCCGGATCTGTCCGGACCCCGTCAAGCTTGTCCTTGTCGCCCCGACGTCACCGGAATTACCCCGTACGGGTGAGATGGCGGACGCTTGTTCAGGCGCGTCGGCGGGCTGCCTCGTACAGCACGATCCCCGCCGCCACACCGGCGTTGAGCGACTCGGCGCCGCCCGGCATCGGGATCCGCACCCGGTGGTCGCAGGTCTCCCCGACCAGGCGGGACAGCCCCTTGCCCTCGCTGCCGACGACGATGACGACGGGCCCGCCCAGGGCCTCCAGTTCACCGAGTTCGACCTCGCCATCGGCGGCCAGGCCGACGACCACGA
>KE354017.1 GCA_000415505.1 Streptomyces afghaniensis 772 | reverse complement strand
CGGCCACCGGCATGCTCGGCTCGTACGCCATCGTCGGTTCCCATCTCCCGATGGCGGTCGGCGCGGCCTGGTCGGCGCGGCTGCGCGGCACGGACCAGCTCGCGGTCGCCTTCTTCGGGGACGGCGCGACCAACATCGGTGCCTTCCACGAGTCGCTCAACCTGGCCGCCGTGTGGAAGCTGCCGGTGCTGTTCGTGTGCGAGAACAACCAGTACATGGAGTACACGCCGATCGCCGACGTCACGGCGGTGGCCCGGCCCGCCGCCGACCGGGCGCCCGCCCACGGCATCCCGGGCGAGGTCGTCGACGGCAACGACGTCGAGGCCGTCGAGGAGGCGGTGGCGCGGCTCGCGCGGCGGGCCCGGGCAGGGGACGGGCCCGCCGTACTGGAGGCCGAGACCTACCGGCACTTCGGGCACAGCCGCTCCGACCCGGCTGCCTACCGTCCGGCCGAGGAGGTCGAACGGTGGCTCAAGCACGACCCGTTGGACCTCGCCCGGGGACGGCTCGCCGAGCTGGGGACCGGGGCGGAGACGGTCGCGGAGGCCGACGAGCGGGCCCGGGCCCTCGTCGAGCGGGCCGTCGAGGCGGCGAAGGCCGGGCCCCCGCCCGATCCGCGGGAGGCGCTGACCGACGTGTGGGCGGACGGAGGTGCCGCATGGCGGACGTGATCACCTACCGGGAGGCCGTCGCCGAGGGCATCGCGCGCGAGATGCGCCGGGACACGTCGGTCGTGTGCCTCGGGGAGGACATCGCCGCGGCCGGGGGTGTGTTCAAAACGACCGTGGGTCTACTGAAGGAGTTCGGGCCCGAGCGGGTGTGGGACACACCCATATCCGAACAGGCCATCGTCGGCGCGGCGATGGGCGCCGCGATGACCGGGATGCGGCCCGTCGCGGAGATCATGTTCTCCGACTTCCTGGCCTGCTGCTGGGACTACCTCGCCAACGAGATCCCCAAGGTCCGCTACATGACCGGCGGCCAGGTGACGGTGCCGCTGGTCGTGCGCACCGCCAACGGCGGCGGGCTCGGCTTCGGCGCCCAGCACTCCCAGGCCACCGAGAACTGGGCCCTGACCGTCCCCGGCCTGAAGATCGCGGCACCGGCCACACCCGCCGACGTCATCGGCATGATGGCGGCGGCGATCCGCAGCGACGACCCCGTGGTCTTCTTCGAGCACAAGGCCCTGCTGGCCACCAAGGGACCGCCGCCACCGCCTGATCATGTCGTCGAGCTGGGCCGGGCCGCCGTCGTACGCGAGGGCAACGACGTCACGCTCGTCGCGCTCGCCTCGACGGTGCCCCTGGCGCTGAAGGCCGCCGACGTGCTGTCGGGGGAGGGGATCGAGGCGGAGGTGATCGACCTGCGCTGCCTGGTCCCGCTGGACGCCGCGACCGTCCTGGCCTCGCTGAGCAGGACCTCGCGGCTCGTCACCGTCGAGGAGAACCCGTACCAGGGCGGCTGGGGCGGCACCGTCGTCTCGATCGTCGCCGACGAGGGTTTCGGCCTGCTGGACGCGCCCGTGCGGCGGGTGGCGGGGGAGTGCGTCCCGCTGCCGTTCGCCGACGCGCTGGAGGAACAGGTCATCCCCACCGCCGACAAGGTCGTCACGGCGGTCCGCGAACTAGCCGCCTACTGAGCCGCCCATCGACGCTGCCCACCGACCCCGCACCGACACCTGGAGGAAGCGCGATGACCACAAGAACACTGCTGCGCTCCGGTCATGTGATCTCGATGGACCCCGCCGTCGGTGATCTGCCCCAGGGGGACGTCCTCGTCGAGGACGGCAGGATCGCGGCCGTCGAGCCCGAGATCAGCGCCGACGCCGAAGTCCTGGACATGAGCGGCCACATCGTGATCCCCGGCTTCGTCGACACCCACCGCCACACCTGGGAGGCGCCGATCCGGGGCGTCGCACCCGACGCCACCCTCGACGACTACTTCGTCGACATCCTCGACACCTTCGCACCCCTGTACACCCCGGAGGACGTCTACGCGGCCAACCTCGCGGGCGCGCTGGAATGCCTCAACGCCGGGATCACCACGCTCGTCGACTGGTCGCACATCAACAACACCCCGGACCACCCGGACGCCGCGATCCAGGGCCTGGCGGAGTCAGGCATCCGGGCGCAGTACGCGTACGGCAGCGCCAACACCTCCCTCGCCGACTACTGGTTCGAGAGCAAGATCGCGATGCCGGCCGACGACGTCCGGCGGATCCGGTCGACGCACTTCGCGTCCGACGACGGTCTGCTGACCATGGGCCTCGCCACCCGCGGACCCGGCTTCTGCGTCAACGAGGTCGTCGCCGCCGAGTGGGCCCTCGCCCGCGAACTCGGCATCCCGATCACCGTGCACGTGGCCATGGGGCGGCTGGCCGGCCGTTTCGGCATGGTCAAGCAGCTCCACGGCATGGGGCTCCTCGGCCCGGACACCACCTACGTCCACTGCTGCTACTTCAGCGAGGAGGAGTGGCGGATGGTCGCCGACAGCGGGGGCACGGTGTCCGTCGCACCGCAGGTGGAGCTCCAGATGGGGCACGGCTGGCCGCCGGTGATGCAGGCGATCGAGCACGGGCTGCGGCCGTCGCTCAGCATCGACGTCGTCACCACCGTGCCCGGCGACATGTTCACCCAGATCCGCGCGGCCTTCGGCGCCGAGCGCGCCCGCGTCAACGCCGACTGCTGGCAGGCCAACATGCCCGTCCCCAGCAACATGCTGACAGCGCGTCAGATGCTGGAGATCGCCACCCTCAACGGCGCCCATGTCGCAGGACTGGAGGACCGCACCGGCTCCCTGACCCCCGGCAAGCGCGCCGACATCGTCGCGATCGACGCCACCGCGCTGAACGTCGCGCCCGTGCACGACGCGGCGGCCGCGGTGACCCTGTGCGCGGACGTCTCCAACGTGGACACCGTCCTCGTCGACGGCGTGATCCACAAGCGCGACGGCAGGCTGGTCGCCGACACCGGGCGCGCGCTGCGGCTCGTCGCGGCGGCCCGCGACCGGCTCCTCGCGGCGAAGGAGACGAAGGAGGCGAAGGGCGAGACGGGGGAGAGGGCCCCGGCATGACGAACCATCTGGTGCGCCGCGCGGCCGGACTGCCCGAGCCGCCGTACGACGCCCTGGGCCACCGGCGGCGGACGCTGGTCGGCGAGGACGACGGCAGTGTGCACACCGGCTTCGGCCTGTGCGAACTGCGCCCCGACGGCCGTGTGCCCGCCCATGTGCACTCCTACGAGGAGAGCTTCCACCTCCTCGACGGAGCCGTGGTCCTCGACCTGCCCGAGGGCTCGTACCTGCTGGAGGAGGGTGACTACGGCCTGCTGCCGATCGGCGTCCCGCACGCCTGGCGCGGCGCCGGGGACACCGGCGGCCGCTGGGCGGACATGCTGCCCCGTGCCGCGGGCCCGCTACGGGTACGACACCCAGACGGTGCCCGACCTGCCCGTTCGCGACCCCGTCCGGGTCGACGTCCGCGACCCGCGCACCCGCTCCTTCGGTCATTTCGAGCCCGCCCAGATGGATCCCGGCAAGCAGTCCCAGGATCTGCTGGCCGTCACGGCGAGCATGCGCACCGCGCTGCTGGTCTACAGCGGCATCACCGTGAAGATGATGGTCGACGGCGACCTGGGCGCGGTCGGCTCGACGATGTTCATGGTGCAGTACGCGTCCGAGGGCGTCATCGGCACCCACGACCACCCCTTCGAGGAGACGTATCTGATCCTGGAGGGCGTCGCCGAGACCACCCTCGACGGCGAGCGGTACCGGCTGGAGCCCGGGGATCTCGCGTGGGCGGGCGCCGGCTGTGTGCATGGGTTCGTCAATGCCGGGCAGGGGCCCCTGCGGTGGCTGGAGACCCAGGCGCCGCAGCCACCGGCGCGGCACTCGTACCGGTTCACCAGGGACTGGGACTATCTGCGCCACGTGCTTGAGGAGGGGTCATGAGCAGTGTCCTTGTCGTCGGCGGCACGTCGGGCATCGGCCTCGCGTTCGCCCGGGCCCGCGCCGAGCGCGGCGACGAAGTCGTCCTGACCGGTCGTGACGCCCACCGCGCCGACCTGATCGCCAAGGAGTTCGGCGCCCGGGGCATCGCCCTCGACCTGGCGCGGCCGCTGGAGATCGCGGCGGCGCTGGCCGACGTGGGACGCGTCGACCATCTGGTGGTCGCGGGTGTCTCCCGGGACGACAACAAGGTGAACGAGTACGACATCGACGCCGCGCTGCGGCTGGTCACCCTCAAGCTCGTCGGCTACACCGAGGTCGTGCACACGCTGCGGGCCCGGCTGCACGACGACAGCGCCATCGTGCTCTTCGGCGGACAGGCCAAGGAACGCCCCTACCCGGGGGCGACGACGGTGGCGACGGTCAACGCGGGCGTCCGGGGCCTGATGAACTCCCTGGCCGTCGAGCTCGCTCCCGTCCGGGTCAACGCGGTGCACCCCGGCGTCGTCGGCGACAGCCCCTACTGGCAGGCCAAGCCGGAGAAGGTGCTCGACGTGCTGCGCACCGAGACGCCCACCGGGCGGCTGGCCTCCATGGCGGACGTGGTGGACGCGGTCGACTTCCTGCTGCGCAACCGGTCGGTCAACGCGGTGGAACTGCCCGTGGACGGGGGCTGGTTGCTGGGGTGAGCGGCCGGGCCGGACGGGGTCAGGCGGCCCGCCGCAGCGTGTCCTCGGCGACGTCCTTGTCCACCGCCGCCCGGACCAGCGCCGCGGCGAGGACGGCCGGGTCGGTCCGCCCGGCCAGTTCGACGAGACGGCCCGGGTCCTTCGGCAGCTTCAGCCGCTCTGCGCCCTGGAGGGCCTTGGCGTCGAGGTACGGGGCGGCCTCCGGCCACACACCCTGTACCTCGCGCAGGAAGATGTCGGCACCGGCCGGCCCCATCCCGGGGAACTCCTGGAGCAGGTGGCGCAGTTCGGACACCTTGCCGTCCGCCTCCCGGCGCAGGCGCCGCAGATCCCCGCCCCACCGCTCGTTCAACAGCTCGGCCCCGTCGCCGAGTTGGGTGGCCGTACGCTCGTCGTAGCGCCGGTAGCCGCCCCGGCCGAGCGCGTCCACCCGCTCCTGCCAGTCGGCCTCCGCCATGCGGCGCGGGTCGCGCAGCCCCGCCTCGTGCAGGGCACGGGCGTGGCCAGCGCGATCGAGCCGCGGATGCGGGCGCTGAGCAGATGGGCCAGCACCAGCAGCCGGTACAGCGGCTGCGGGGTGTCCTTCAGCCGGATACCCGCCTCGTCCGCGTACGTCCGGCCGTGCGCGCCGAGCAGTTCGCGCACGACGCGCTCCTGCCGGTCCACGCCTACCCCTTGAGGGGATCGTGGCCGACCGTCATCAGCCGGCGCCGGCGGCGCGTGTCCTCGGCCGTCACCTCGGGCATCGGCTCGTTCTCCAGGTCCACCTGCGAGGTGACCCTGTCCACGACGTTCCGCATCACGCGCAGATCGTCCTCGGTCAGGTCGGTGCGCCGCTTCTGCAGGATCGCCAGGACGTGCTGTCCGGTCTCGGTCCCGGCCTGCTCGGGCAGCGGCTCCGCGTCCTCGTCGGCGTCCCGCATCCGCAACCAGGCTGCGAGCTCCTGGGAGGTCATGTTCACCACGCGGTGGAAGTCCTCCCACAGCGCGTCGAGTTCAAGGGCGTCGGTCATCACATGCCCCTTTCCGTACGTACGTGCGTGCCGGTCAGCCCTCGCGGGGGACGTTCTCGGCGTCGAACATCCACCGCTGCTTCTCCAGCTCGGCGGTGATGCTGATCAGCAGGTCCTGAGTGACCAGGTCGGCCTTCTCGGTCGCGTCGATGCGCTCGCGCAGCCGGCCGATGGCGTCCTGGAGGGACTCCACCATGACCTGCACGGCGTCCGAGTCGCGCACCCAGCCCTCCTTGGGGGCGGGCAGCGTGAAGGCCTTGGCGATGGTCTCGGGCCGGCCGTCCGGCGGGACGCCGAGCGCAGCGGACCGCTCCGCCACCGTGTCGGCGAAGCTCCGCGCGGCCGAGACCACTTCATCGAGCTGGAGGTGGATCGACCGGAACCGCGGTCCGACGATGTTCCAGTGCGCCTGCTTCCCGATCAGCGAGAGTCCGAGCAGATCCACCAGAGTGTCCTGGAGTGCCTCGCACGAGACCCGGCGGGCCTCGTCGGGCAGTGTGCTCCGCACAGCCGTCATAGGGCGCTTCTCCTCCTCGCGTCGTTCCTCGTGGTCCGGAGCAGTGCGTCGCGCTCCTCCTCGCAGGTCCCGCCCCACACGCCCGCGGCCTGGCCGCTGCTCAGCGCGAAGCTCAGGCACTGGTCGGTCACCGGGCAGCGCGCACAGATCCGCTTCGCGGCGTCGACGTCCCGCAGGGCCGGGCCTGTCGTGCCCACGGGGAAGAACAACTCGGGGTCCTCGTCCACACAGGCGGCGCTCCGCAACCACTCCATGAACGCGCGGGTGCCCCGGCCCCCCTGGGGCAAACCCCGATGCGGAAGCACACAGGCCGGTTGTTCCGGCCTGCGATAACGCCCTCGGGGGGACTTCTGCCCCGGAATCTTCACAGGCGGCGGGCCAAGGGTCTATAGTCCGAAACTAGCAGTGCTAATTAAGCGGTGTGAGGAGTCCTCTCGTGCGTCCCGTCCACTTCGCGGCCGCCCGCCGCACCCCCATCGGCAAGCTGCGGGGTTCCCTCTCCTCGGTACGGCCCGACGACCTCGCCGCGACCGTCGTCCGCGCCCTGGTCGCCGACGCGCCGGCACTCGACCCGGCCCGGATCGACGACGTCTACTGGGGCGCCGCCAACCAGGCCGGCGAGGACAACCGCAACGTCGCCCGCATGGCCGCGCTGCTCGCCGGTCTCCCCGAGTCCGTGCCCGGCGCCACCGTCAACCGCCTCTGCGCGTCCGGCCTGGAGGCCGTGACCACGGCGGCCCGCACCATCGCCGCCGGCGAGGCCGACATCGTGATCGCGGGCGGCTCCGAGTCGATGAGCCGCGCCCCCTTCGTCCTGCCCCGCCCCGACGAGGCCCTGCCGCACCGCATCGAGACCGCCGACACCCGCCTCGGCTGGCGCCTGGTCAACCCCGCGATGCGGGATCTGCACGGCCTGCTCTCCATGGGCGAGACGGCGGAGGAGGTCGCCGCGCGCTACGGCATCCCGCGCGAACGCCAGGACGACTTCGCCCTGCGCAGCCACCAGCGCGCCGCCCTCGCCCGCAAGAACGGCCACTTCGACGACGAACTCCTGCCCGTGGAGCGCCCCGACGGGGTCGTCGTCGACACCGACGAGTGCGTCCGCGAGGACACCTCGTACGAGAAGCTGTCCCGGCTGAAGCCGGTCTTCCGGGACGGCGGTACGGTCACCGCGGGCAACGCCTCCCCGATGAACGACGGCGCCGCAGGCCTCCTCCTGGTCAGCGAGGACGCCCTGCACGAGCTGGGCCTGGAGTCCCTGGGGCGCTACGTCGCCGGAGCCTCCGCGGGCGTCCACCCCGACGTCATGGGCATCGGCCCGGTCCCCGCCACCCGCAAGGTACTGACCCGAGCCGGCTGGAGCATCGGCGACCTGGAGGAGGCCGAGTTCAACGAGGCCTTCGCCGCCCAGGCCCTGGCCTGCGTCGACCAGCTCGGTATCGACCCCGACCTGGTCAACCCGAGCGGCGGGGCCATCGCCCTCGGTCACCCGCTGGGCTGCTCGGGCGCCCGCATCCTGACCACGCTGCTCCACCGGATGCGCCGCACCGGGTCGGGGCGGGGCCTGGCGACGATGTGTGTCGGGGTGGGGCAGGGGAGTGCGGTGCTGGTCGAGCGGGCGTAGCAGCCCGGGCGGGGTCAGCCGCCGAGCGCGACCGGGCCGAGGCCGGCCGGCAGCCGGCGCACGGCCAGCGCCACGGCCTCCCGCGCCGTGGTGAACAGGCCGAGGTCCGGAGTGACGAAGCCCCGGCCCACTCCGTACGTGCCGTCGCTGCCCGCGGTCAGGCACGGCCCCATGAAGGTCAGGCCCGGCCGGGTGGTGGTCGAGAAGCGCAGCGCCCAGTGACTCGTGAACGGGTACAGCGCGCGCAGCGCCGGCTCGGCGTACGCCGCCTCGATCAGGGCCTGGTACGCCTCCTGCCAGGCGTACTCCAGTTCGCTCGCCTCCTGGAGCATGCCCCGCCACTCGGATTCCGTCAGGCGCGCGGGATCGTTGTCCGGCACCTCGAACCGGCCGCTCAGGTGCACGAAAGGCGCCGCCCGACGGATGTCTTCCAGGGCCGCGCCGTCGTGCCACGCCCGGGCCGCCCTGGCCACCTCCGCCAGGTCGTCCGTCCTGCCGTCGACGAGCGGCAGGCCCTGGAACCGGTCCGCGCCCCGGACCGACCACCGCCGTTCGTGCGTCCACGCGCTGACCTGCAGCGGCTCGCGGTACGGGAGGGTGCCGGCCACCGTCGCGTGGAGCAGCGGAGCGGAATCCGGAGAGGTGACGGGGACGGCGCCCAGGCAGCCCCCCGCTTCGGCCCGGAGCGCTGTGGCGAGGCTGCCGCGGGCGGCGACATCGGGGTACAGCACGGCGGGATCAGGAGGGGCGGCCACGGCGCCTGATTATGCCCGACCGGATGGTGCCCGACCTGCGAGACGGCCCTGCGAGTCCCGGTTCGTTGCACATAGCATCAGTGCTCGCATGAACACGATGACGCTCTGGCACATCACCGGCTGGGAGTTCGCCGCGCTCGCCTTCGCGGCCCTGCTCGTCGGTTTCTCGAAGACCGCCGTGAGCGGGGCCAACACGGTCAGCCTCGCCATCTTCGCCGCGGTGCTGCCCGCCCGTGCCTCCACCGGCGTGCTGCTGCCGGTTCTGATCGCCGGTGACCTGCTCGCCGTCGCGACCTACCGGCGGCACGCCCACTGGCCCACACTGTGGCGGCTGTTCCCGGCGGTCGCCGCGGGCGTCGTCGTCGGCACGGTGTTCCTGATGTGGGCGGACGACGGGATCGTACGCACCTCGATCGGCGCGATCCTGCTGCTGATGGCCGGAGTGACGGTCTGGCGCAGGCGTACGGCCGACGCGGAACAGGAGCCGGAGCCGGAGTCGGTCACCAGCCCGGCGGGCCGGGTGAAGGCCCGCTCCTACGGCGTCCTCGGCGGCTTCACCACCATGGTCGCCAACGCGGGCGGCCCGGTGATGTCGATGTACCTGCTGTCCGCGGGCTTCCGCAAGCTCGGCTTCCTCGGCACGTCGGCCTTCTTCTTCCTGATCGTCAACGTCTCCAAACTGCCCTTCAGCGCCGGTCTCGGTCTGATCGACGGCCGTTCCCTGCTCCTCGACCTGGCGCTCGTGGTGTTCGTCGTACCCGGCGCGGTCTTCGGCAAGTGGGCGGTCAACAAGATCAACCAGCGGCTGTTCGAGCAGCTGGTCATCGCGGCGACCATCGTGGGCGGACTGCAGCTATTGCTGCGCTGACGCGCACCTACCGCCGTGCTGAACCCCGCAGGAGCCCAGGAAGGTCCGCGAAGGAGTCGATCACGTGGTCGGGCGTGCCGTCGGCGGCCCGGAGGTCCTCCGGCTGGAACTTGCCGGTCCGGACGAGGACCCCGGTGATCCCGGCCCGCTGCGCCGCGAGCACGTCGGACTCGACGTCGTCCCCGACCATCAGGGCCTCGCCCGCACCGGCGCCCAGCCGGGCGAGCGCCGCCTCGAAGAACGCCCGGGCCGGTTTGCCGGTGATCTCGGCCTCCACCCGGGCGGCTTGCTCCAGCCCGGCCAGGAACGCCCCCGAGTCCAGCCGCAGCCCTTCGGCCGTACGCCAGTACAGGTTGCGGTGCATCGCCACCAGCCGGGCCCCGCGCTGGAGATGCCCGAAGGCCCGGTCCAGCGCCGCGTAGCCGAACTCCGGACCGGCCCCGCCGATCAGCACGACATCCGGCGCGGCATCCGGCACGGTGGAGGAGTCCGCCGCGTCGACGACGGTCACACCGTCGAGGTCCTCCGTGATGTCACCGCTGTTCAGCAGGGCGCACCGGGCGCCCGGCCAGTGCTCGGCGAGGTGGGCGGCGGTGGCGGCGGGCGCGGTCAGGATGTCCTCGGCGGACACCGGGAACCCCGCCTCCGCGAGCGTCCCGGCGATCGAGGCCCGCGTCCGGGACGTCGTGTTGGTGACCAGCAGCACGGCGAACCCGGCGTCCCGGATCTCTCTCAACGCCTCCACGGCCCCCGGCCGGGGACGCCACGAGACGGTCAGCACCCCGTCGATGTCGACGAGCACGGCACGCACGGACTCCATGCCTGGACGATAACCACGGTGAGCCGTGTCCGCCGGTCGGTAGCCGGGGCGGGGCGGGGCGGCAGCCGCCCGTCCCGCCGTGATGGTCACGCCGTACTGGTCGCCAAGACCTTCGCCGGCCCGCCCGGCAGTCCGTGGCTCAGGTCCTCCACCAGCAGCCGTTTCGCGATCGCGTCGACCGCGATCCGCAGGTCGCCGTCCGAGGGGCGGTCGATGTCCTGCCCCAGCCGGTCCTCCAGCCAGGAGGCCCAGGCCCTGCTGATGACCGCGGCCTCGCGGGCGCCGGCCTCCGTGTGGGAGAGGAGGGAGCCGTCGCGGGTCAGGAACCCCTCGTCGACCATCCGCTCGAAGACCGGCAGCAGCACCTCGGGCGGCATCCGGCGCCGCGCGGCGATCAGCCCGAGACTGGCATGACCGACCAAGCGCGTGAACAGCTCGACCTGCATCACCGCCCAGGCACCCGCCACGTCGAGCCGGGTGTCGGACTCCCGGACGATCCGCCGTGTGGTGTCCAGGTCCGTGCTGCCGATGATCTTGCCTACGGCGGCCTCCAGCACCCGCTGCGAGTCCGCGCCGTGCGGGGAGGCGAAACCCTCGCCCATGTCGGTCGACCCCGTCCGCGCGGTGTCGCGCAGCCGGACCTGCTTGAGGAACAGGGCGACGAGAAAGCCCAGTGCGGCGACCGGCACCGTCCACAGGAACACGGTCTGGAGGGTGTCGGCGTAGGCGTCGATGATCGGGCCGGCCGTGGCCGGCGGCAGCTCGTGCACGCCGTCAGGGCTGGTCGCCGCCCTGGCGACCATGTCCGGCTCCACGCCACCGGTCCGCGCCGCCTGCGCCACGCCCTCGCGGAGGTTGGGCGCCAGCGCGTTGGTGTAGATCGTCCCGAAGACGGCCGTGCCGAACGAACTGCCCAGCGTACGGAAGAAGGTCACCCCGGAGGTCGCCGTGCCCAGGTCGGCGTAGTCGACGGTGTTCTGCACCGCGATCGTCAGCACCTGCATGCACAGACCGATGCCGGTGCCCATGACGAACATGTACAGCGACTCCAGCCCCGCGCCGGTGTCCGGCCCCATGAGGGACATCAGGAACAGACCGGCACCCATCACCAGCGCGCCGACGATCGGGAAGATCCGGTACCGCCCGGTCCGGCTGACGACGCTGCCGCTGAAGACCGACGCGATGAGCAGCCCCGCCACCATCGGCAGCGTCCGCACGCCGGAGACCGTGGCCGAGTCACCGTCGACGTACTGGAGATACGTCGGCAGATACGTCAGCGCGCCGAGCATCGCGAAGCCGACGATGAAGCTCAGTACCGAGCAGACGGTGAACACCGGATTGGCGAACAGCCGCATCGGCAGCATCGGTTCCCGCGCCCGGGTCTCCACCCAGCAGAACAGGCCGAGTGCGATCACCCCGCCGACGAACAGGGCGATGATCACGCCCGAGCCCCACGCGTACTCGTTGCCGCCCCAACTCGTCGCCAGGATCAGGGCGCTGGCGCCGACCGCGACGAGCGCGATGCCGAGGTAGTCGATGACCGGCCGGGAGACCGACTTCACCACCGGAATGGTCCGGGCCGCCGCCAGGACGACGACGACCGCGATGGGCACGTTGACGTAGAACGCCCACCGCCACGTCAGATGGTCGGTGAACAGCCCGCCGAGCAGCGGCCCGATGACGGTGGACACACCGAACACCGCACCGATCGCGCCCTGGTACTTGCCGCGCTCGCGCAGCGGGATCACATCCGCGATCAGCGCCATCGACGTGACCATCAGCCCACCCGCGCCGATGCCCTGCATCGCCCGCCAGGCGATCAGCAGCGACATGTTGGTGGCCAGACCGCACAGGAACGATCCCGTGACGAACACGATCGCCGAGACCTGGAAGACCACCTTGCGGCCGAACAGATCGCCGAACTTGCCGACCAGCACGGTCGCGACGGTCTCCGCGAGCAGGTACGAGGTGACCACCCACGACATGTGGTCCGCCCCGCCCAGGTCCGAGACGATCGTCGGCAGAGCGGTGCCGACGATGGTCTGGTCGAGGGCCGCGAGCAGCATCCCCAGCATGATCGTCACGAAGACGACGTTGCGTCGACGGGTGTCCAGCACCGGGGGCTGGGAGGCGGGCAGTGCGGTTTCCTCCACGACGGTCACGACGTCACCTTCACACCTGTGGGCTACGTGCGCATGCCAGAACGTCCGCACGGGTGCCCGGTGATGCGCGCCCCAGTCGTGTCAGGCGCGGGGGTGCCGACGCAGCAGATACGTGTCCATGATCCAGCCCTTGCGCTCACGAGCCTCGGCGCGCAGCCGCTCGATCCGGGGCGCGGCCTCGGCGATCGGGCCGGAGACGAGGATCTCGTCCGGCGTGCCGATGTAGGCGCCCCAGTAGATCTCGATGTCGTCGTCCGCGTACCGCCGGAAGGCCTGGTGCGCGTCGAGCATCACGACCACGTCGTCCACGCCCTCCGGGAAGCCCTCCGCGAGCCGCCGGCCGGTGGTGATCTGCACGGGCCGGGCGACCCGGTTGAGCCCCGTCCGATGCCGCGCGGCGAGCGCCGAGACGCTGGATATGCCCGGCACGACGTCGTACTCGAACTCCACCGCGCCCCGCTCCAGCACCTCCTCCAGGATCCCCAGCGTGCTGTCGTACAGCGCGGGGTCGCCCCACACCAGGAACGCGCCGGTCTCCTCCGCGCCGAGCTCCTCGCCGATCAGCCGCTCGTAGATCCCGGCGCGGGCGCTGCGCCAGTCCCCGACGGCGGCGGAGTAGCCCGCGCCACCGGCGGCCCGGTCCCGCTCCGGGTCACGGGCCTCGACGACCCGGTACGACGTCCCGTCCGGTATGTGCGCGTCGAGCATCGTCCCGCGCAGGCCGGTGACGGTCGGCCTTCACCTCACCCTTGTCCAGGACGAAGAACACGTCCGTGCTCCGCAGCGCCCTGACCGCCTGGAGGGTGAGCTGCTCGGGGTCGCCCGCGCCGATACCGATGACATGAATCTTCCGCACACCGACGAGTCTCCCGCACCCCACTGACAACGCCCGGCACGCCCCACTCAAGCCCACGCCTCGCACCGGTCTGCCTCTGCCGCCCTACGGGAGCTGCTCCTACTCCGCCTGCCCCGTCAGCGCCCCGCCTCCGCACCCCGCAACCGGGGCGCCCGAGCCCCCGCGTCGACCGGGCGGCCCTCCCGTTCCACCTCCTCGGCCAGCTCCCGTGCCCAGGCGGCGACGCTGCGGATGTCGATCCCGTGCGGCGTCGCACCCCGGAGGCGGATGCCCA
>KE354016.1 GCA_000415505.1 Streptomyces afghaniensis 772 | reverse complement strand
GTGTGTCAGGCCGACCGCGAGCTGGGCGAGGCCGCGCCACAGCTCCCGTTCCCTGTCGGGGCCCGACTTCCAGGCGTCCTCGAAGACCTCGTGCGCGTGGAACGGTTTCCCCTCGTCCAGCAGTCGCTGCGCCTCGGCGACGGTCTCCCCCGGGGTGCGGACGACGCCCTCGGGCTGCCGTGGCACGCCCGGCGCGTCGTACGGCAGGGGCCGGCCGAGGCCGTCCCGCGGCCGGGCGTTGCGCGCCCGCCCCTCGCTGTCGCGGTCCCGGGCGTCGCCCGGCCCACCCGCGGACGTGCTCCTCGTGTTTCCCGGATGCCCCGGGGTTCCCGCGGTTCCCGTGCTTCCTGTGTTCTCCGAGCTTCCCCTGCTGTCTGTGCTGCCCATACGGCGATTGTCCCGCGCCGGGGCCCGACTTTCGGCGCGGCCCGGGGTGTGGGGTAAAGTGCTGTTCGCGCGATCACGCGGTTCACCGTGATGCGCGCACCGGGACGTGGCGCAGCTTGGTAGCGCACTTGACTGGGGGTCAAGGGGTCGCAGGTTCAAATCCTGTCGTCCCGACGGTGTGGGACATGTAAATGTCCAGGTCGGGGCCTCGTTTCACTTGAGTGGGACGAGGCCATGACTGGTTTGGGCGCTAGTCTCACGAATTCTCACATGCTGGCTGTGACTCTGAATGCCAAGCTGCTACCAGATCAGGCGTCGCTGATGTGCAGCGGGTTGCTCGGTGGTGAGGGAAGGGTCACCGACCCACCTCGGGAAGTCGGGTGCTGCGCACGACCTTGTCCTCACCAGCGCTGGCCAGGAACTGGTCGTCCGGATAAAACGCCAAGGCGTTCACTGAGCGTTTGTGTTTGAGACGGAACAGCGACTCCCCCGTATCAGCGCGCCACACACAAACGGTTCCGTCCTGACTTCCGGTGGCGATCATGCTGCTGTCGGAACTGAAGGCCACTGCCCTCAGACCGCTTCTGTGCTCGACGTGGAAGAGCGGAGTCCATGACTTCGTTTCTGTTACCTGCGCGGTGTGGTCGTCACTACAGGTGGCGATTTTCTGCCCGTCAAGGGAGAAGTCGACGGCGAGGACGAAGCTCCTGTGCATAATCTCGGCCTTCTGTCGGCCGGTGTCCGTGTCCCAGATGTACGCTTTCCCGTCCTCGGATGCGGTGAGCAAGAGGCGCCCGTCCGGGCTGAACTTCACGTCCTTGACCGCTCGGGGGTGGCGCAGGGACAGAACCCGGCTGCCTGTGCTGAGGTCCCAGACACAGGCCGTCGCATCCGCGCTTCCGGTGGCCAAGTAGCTCCCGGTCCTGTCGAGGTCGACCGCGTCGACGAAATGGCCGTGGCCCAGCTCAAGGCTCAAGGATCCAGTCGGCATATTCCAGATGCGCGCGAGGTTGTCCGTGCTGCCGGTCGCCAGTTTTTCACCATCAGGGCTGAAGGCGACGGCGTTCACCATCGTGCTCCACCCGCCAAGCTGACGCTCCCACGTCGGCTGCCCGGTGATCACGTCCCAGACCCGCACGAGCTTGCGGGCTCCAGTGGCGAGCAGCCGTCCCTGTGGATGGATAGCCAGACTGACCACCCAGCGCCCGGTGTTGATGTCCGGGCTCGGGGTGATAGCGGGAGAGGGCGTCGTGCTGGAGGGATGCGTGGTCTGTCGAGGAGACAACAGCGTAGATGGTATGCCGCGCTGCTCGAACGCCCTGCCGTGGTCCGTTTCCCGTTGAGTTTGATTGAACTCCTCGACCACCGTCTGTGGGGGAGTAGATCGTCGTGGAGAGGTGAGGTCGAAAAGCCGGGCGTCGCCACTGCGCTGGTACAGGACGGGCGTGAAGCATTCCAGGCTGTCGTCCTTGTCGGCCCGCAGCGCGATGCGACCCGTGCGCACCGCCTCGTCGACCGGACGGTTGGCCGCGAGGGCCTGGTAGAAGGCACGGGAGAAGAGAACGGCCGCCTTGTCGGTCACGGCGAACTGCATGGCCACCACGGCCGGCACCGTGTACTCCAGCTCGGCCGCCGTGCTAGAGAACAGATCCTGCGCGTGGGAGGTCCCTGTCTCGCAGCTATTGAGCACGACCAGGCGTGGTACAGGCTCGGCGATGCTGATCAGGTGGCCGAGCGCTTCTGCGTGCAGCGGGTCCTCCCGGCCGTGCTCATCGGCAAAAACGATCATCCCTTGGCGCCTGTCCGCATCGAACCTGCCATGCCCTATAAAGTGGAAAATGTGGCAGTCGCGAAACAGCGCCGCATAGAGGTCCTGCTTAGTCTGACCCGGCACCCACTCCAGCCGCACCATCCCCTCGTCAATGAGGGGTCTGAGCGCAGTAGTGAGGCTCGCCCTCTCGGCTTCTGCGTCCAGCGCGCCTAGCGAGCCGGGAAGGGACACCATCCCCAGGATGCGTAGCGGCGGCTCAACGGCTAGCGGCGCTACCGGCTCAAGAATCTCGACGTACCGGATGATCGGGTGATGCAGGCAGAGATAGCCACCCAGCTTCGCGTCGTGCAGAAGCTCCCAGGGCAGTGCGGCGAGTTCCGGGGAGCGCACCCGCAGAACCATGCGCAGGCGCTGTCCGTGTTCCTGCGCCTTCTGCCTGGAGGAAAGGTAGAGCGCTTTGATGGAACTTTGAAACACTGCGTCGTACAGCATGTCGCCGACCTGCCGAGCGGGCGCCTCAAGCTCAGTCCCCACGCCCCGCGCGCGTGTAGCGGACCCAAGTACCGCCGCCTGCAGCGAAGGCAACCTGAACAGCAACTCATGCGCGTCGATGGCCGCGGTAGTCCGGTCCTCACCGCACGGCGACGACACCTCGATGGAGTAGCCGCCGGGAGCCTCACTCATCTCCAGCACGAAATCGAACGCCATCACGCGCTTCTCTCGGGAATCAACGCCTTGCTGCGGCGGTGTGCGACGGCGTCGCGGGGGTGGCGTCCGAATCCCCTTCGGGTTGCGAGGTCTCATCGACCCAGGAATGGAAGTCGGAGAAATTCTGTGGGTCTGAAATCACGGCCTGGACGACGATGTTGAAACGCCGGTCCGTATACATGACCCCAATGTTACTCCCGGAGATGTAGCAGGCTTGGTCACCGACAGTGACGGACGGGTCGCTAAGGTAATATTCGTGTTTGCTTCCCTTCGTATAGTCGTCCATGGTGTCACACTTATTTCCTGGGAGTTCTCCGGGGATGACCTGCTTGGTCCAGTACTCCTGCATGGAATTCACGTCGGGGAACATGATGTACCAAGCAAATTCGGGGACACTGTTCTCCGTGGCGCATTCCATTTGTACTGCTCCCTTGGGGGATTCAGCAGCTTCGGTGCAGCTCAGATCGGCCATGACGTCGGGAGGAATGTGCGACTTGAGGTCGGTCAGCGAGGGACCGTGCTCTTCCGACTCGATCGACGCCCCCCACATTCCGCCGACCAGCAGCAGCACGCCGAGACTGGCAAGCACGATGCGTGGTGTCCGATGCATCTTCGGAATGGTCATTAGGCGCCGGGAGATACCGCTGCCGATCAGGGCGAGCGCCAAGAGGACGACACCGAGGAGGATGAGAAGAATCTCGACGACGAGTGGCATAGTGCAGCTCCTTCAGGGGTGCAGTCGAAGCCCGCCAACCCTGCCCTCGCCTCGGCATGCAGCTCGAAAAGGAGAACCCTCAACTACCTGGCGCTACCCGGCATTTCGTGCTAATCCATAGCTTATGACCATTGTCGAGTTCCCGCTAGACGACGGCGGCGCCGTGCTCGTCAGAGTCTCCGACGAGTCGGCGCCCAGCTCTGTCCTCACCCGAGGTGCATCGACGGCCGCGATGATCGAGAAGGCTGAGGGCACGTTCGAGTCGGTCATGCGTGCCGTGCGGGGTGTGACCCGTGCTGTGGCTGCCCAGGTAGATGACCTCGTGCAACGGCCGGATGTTCTCGTTGTCGAGTTCGGTGTCGAGTTGAGTGCCCAGGCGGGGGCAGTCGTCACGGCGGCCGGAGCCTCAGCTCAGCTGAAAATCAGCCTGACATGGAACAAGTAGTTCCCGTCACTATTGTGTCGGAATTAGGCAGCGCGCGCGATCGCACGCTCTGATGAACCGGGGGCGAGCGCGACCTCGTGATGGCGTCCATGCCCGAGACGATCCGCCTTCGAGAGCGCCTGGGTGTCTCTTAGTCGCCCATTCAATGGATGAATGCCCAACTGTGGCCATGACTAAATAACCCGACCGTACTCATTCGCAACGCTCTGTATCGCCAGAATGCTACTCATGCAAGCTAAAGATCCAGATGCGCCGAGGTGCCCATGAGCCCAAGATGGCAGGAGAACGCCCTCCTAGCGCACATGGAAGTAGCCATGACCGGCATGCATTCTCAATTGTCTAGGGTGATTCGCAACGGTGCGAGCGCTGTTCTCTTGGGAGTTGCTGTGATCGCTACAAATAGCGAACCTGCACACGGACAGCCTTCCGATATTCCTGGAGAACTGCTCGGTAGCTGGATCGCCGAAGACAGATCGTCTCACATTGAATTCGAGGCGGACGGAACGTACTTTTTCATCCAAACAGGAGATAGTGACTACGCCGAGCAAGGAAACTTTGAAGTGCAACAGCAGCAAATCCAGTACGCGCCTGAAGAGGTACGCTCAGGAGATCAAGAGCAAACTCCACCCAATCCTTACATCGAGGCATGGAGCGTCGAAACCCGCAACGATGGGACAGACGAGCTCGTGACCGAAGGGGAAAGTGACAGCTGGACGTTTTTCGAAATGGATCTGAGTGCATGCAGTGAATCATAGGCCGTCCCACTTCACGCAACTCATGGCTATGGATCCAACATTGCCCGGTTGTGTGAAAATTCTTCATGGCGGCGGCTGGAAGAAGCGCTTCGCGCACTGAGAGGCAGCCCCAGCCCTCTGACCGACAAGGAAGACCGATTCGACA
>KE354015.1 GCA_000415505.1 Streptomyces afghaniensis 772 | reverse complement strand
GATGCCGAGGTCGGTGAAGAGGTGCGGGGAGGTGGAGTACGTCTCCGGCGGGTCGTTGAAGCCCAGGTCCAGCGCCTTGTTGATCAGCTGCCAGCGCGGGATGTCGTCCCAGTCGACGAGCGTGATCGCGATGCCCTTGGCGCCCGCGCGGCCCGTACGGCCGATGCGGTGCAGGTACGTCTTCTCCTCTTCCGGCGACTGGTAGTTGATGACGTGCGTGACGCCCTCGACGTCGATGCCGCGCGCGGCGACGTCGGTGCAGACGAGCACGTCCACCTTGCCGTTGCGGAAGGCACGCAGGGCCTGCTCGCGGGCGCCCTGGCCCAGGTCGCCGTGGACCGCGCCGGAGGCGAAGCCGCGCTGCTTGAGCTGGTCGGCGAGGTCGGCCGCCGTGCGCTTGGTGCGGCAGAAGACCATCACCAGCCCGCGGCCCTCGGCCTGAAGGATGCGCGCGACCATCTCGGGCTTGTCCATGTTGTGCGCGCGGTAGATGAACTGCTTGGTGTTCGCGACCGTCTTGCCCGCGTCGTCCGGCGCCGTGGCGCTGATGTGCGTGGGCTGCGACATGTAGCGGCGGGCCAGTCCGATGACAGCGCCCGGCATGGTCGCCGAGAACAGCATCGTCTGGCGCCGGACCGGCAGCATGTTGATGATCTTCTCGACGTCGGGCAGGAAGCCCAGGTCGAGCATCTCGTCGGCCTCGTCGAGGACCAGACACCTGACGTGCTTCAGGTTCAGCTTCTTCTGCCCGGCGAGGTCGAGCAGCCGGCCCGGGGTGCCGACGACCACGTCGACGCCCTTCTTCAGGGCCTCGACCTGGGGCTCGTAGGCCCGGCCGCCGTAGATCGCGAGGACACGCACGTTGCGCACCTTGCCCGCGGTCAGCAGGTCGTTGGTGACCTGCGTGCACAGCTCGCGCGTGGGGACGACGACGAGCGCCTGCGGGGCGTCGGTGAGGTCGTCGGGCTCGGCGCGTCCGGCCTCGACGTCGGCGGGGACGGTGACGCGCTCGAGGAGCGGGAGGCCGAAGCCCAGCGTCTTGCCGGTGCCGGTCTTGGCCTGGCCGATGACGTCCGCGCCCGAAAGGGCCACGGGGAGCGTCATCTCCTGGATGGGGAAGGCGGTGGTGATGCCGACGGCCTCCAGGGCCTCGGCGGTCTCGGGGAGAATTCCGAGCTCTCGGAACGTCGTAGTCAGGGTGCTGCCTCTTCTGTGTGGGCGGCGCGAGGCGAGCGCGGGGGTCTTGTCGGACCGTGCCGGGGACGTCGGCTGCCTACGGGCGGGCCGTAGAGCACGGGACCGCGCCGACGCTCTAGCGCTCATGCCGCTGAGGGTGTCCCCCTCCGGGTCTCGTACGCACTGTGGCGGACGGCCGGGGGAGGCTGTCGGGTCGGAGCCGATCGGGCCACCGACCGGGCATCCTCATACGTGCGGCCTGTCGAGGTACGTCGACGTACCAGCAGGCGCATTACCACCATACCCCGGAATCCCGCACACGCGACGGCCGATTTGGTCACGTAGTCGTCGTCACACTGATTGACCAGGGCCTTACGCCTTCCGGCGGGCGGGCTATTGTGCGCTTCATGACGAGCTCTGACAAGCCTGAGAACGCCTCGGACACCACCGCCACCCCGGCCGAACACACCGGAGTCGCCGCCCGGGACTGGGCGACGGCCTCAGCCGACCCGCAGTACCGCGCCGCTGTCGTGGACCTGCTCGGTGCGCTCGCGTACGGCGAACTGGCGGCGTTCGAGCGGCTCGCGGAGGACGCCAAGCTGGCGCCGACGCTGGAGGACAAGGCGGAGCTGGCGAAGATGGCGTCGGCCGAGTTCCATCACTTCGAGAGGCTGCGCGATCGGCTCGCCGAGATCGGGGAGGAGCCGACGCGGGCGATGGAGCCGTTCGTCGCGGCCTACGACGGGTTCCACAAGCAGACGGCCCCCTCGGACTGGCTGGAGGGCCTCGTCAAGGCCTACGTCGGCGACTCCATCGCCAGCGACTTCTACCGGGAGGTCGCGGCCCGGCTGGACTCCGACTCCCGCGGTCTGGTGCTGGCCGTGCTCGACGACACCGGGCACGGCGGCTTCGCCGTGGAGAAGGTGCGTGCCGCGATCGACGCGGACCCGCGGGTGGGCGGGCGGCTCGCGCTGTGGGCACGGCGGCTGATGGGAGAGGCCCTGTCGCAGTCCCAGCGGGTGGTCGCCGACCGGGACGCGCTGTCGACCATGCTGGTGGGCGGCGTCGCGGACGGCTTCGATCTCGCCGAGGTCGGCAAGATGTTCTCCCGGATCACCGAGGCGCACACCAAGCGGATGGCCGCGCTGGGCTTGGCCGCGTAGTGCTCCGCACCGGGGTGGGCTTGGCCGCGTGGCGCTTCGCACAGGTGGTTCCGGTCGCGTGGCGCTGCGCGCCGACGTGATCCCGGCTGCGTGGCGCTTCGCGCCCGGGCGGTTTCGGCTGCCGGGCGCTTCGCACAGATGGTTCCGGTCGCGTGGCGCTCGCGGAGGTGGTTCCGCTCGGAATGGCGTTCCGCGCACGGTGGCTCAGCAGCAGGTGGGCGTGGCCCGGGCCCTCGCCGCCGCTGTGTCGCGGCTGCGGGCCGGTGCCGGCCGGGCGCGCAGGTCTCCGCGCGCCTGACGGCTCCGGCTACGCCGTCGCCGATCGTCGGCGCAGACGGCCCGCGGGGCGCAGCAGCAGCGACAGCGAGGCCACCGAGACGATCACCGCGCCGAGCAGCACCACCAGCAGGTGCCCGGCCTCCAGTGCGCTGTGCATGACGAAGGCCCCGAAGAGGGCGCCCGCGACGCCGGTCGACAGGACCAGGGGGCGGGCCGGGAGCCGGTGCGCCAGGCGATGCGTGGCCGCCCATGACAGAGCCAGGCCGAGAATCGCGGAACTCAGCGCTTCCAGGAGCATGTCGAGGTCCCTCCCACATGGCCGGCTGCCCAAATCGGTCGTAGCCCGTCTTACCCCTGACCTGCGCAATCCAACCCACTTCTGTGGGTGAACCGTGCTCCATCCGTGGAGGAACCCGTGCGCCGTACGCGAACGGGAACGCGAACGGGGCGGGTCGGCCGACAGCCGTCCCGCCCCGTTCACGCATGCGCCTACAGAGCGCCGAAGCCCACCTTGCGCGGGGCCGGCTCGCCGATCTCGATGTACGCGAGACGGTCGGCCGGGACCAGGACCTTGCGGCCGTGCTCGTCCACGAGGGTCAGCAGCGGCGACTTCCCGGCCAGCGCCTCGGACACCGCCCGCTCGACCTCCTCGGCACTCTGACCGCTCTCCAGAACGATCTCGCGGGGCGCGTGCTGCACGCCGATCTTGACCTCCACGGCTATGTCCCTCCGACGGTCAGTGATGTGCGCGACCTTCCGCGCCGTACGCAGCACACATTAGCCCGGTGAGGGGACCGGCATGCTCCGCCCGAGAACGCCACGAGCGAACAGCGGGCGGGAACAAAGCCGCCGTCAGTGGTGCTGCTGGTCGGTTCCGTGCAGCGGGAAGCCCGCGATGCCGCGCCACGCCAGCGAGGCGAGCAGCTGCACGGCCTGGTCGCGCGGGACGCTGCGGTCGCTGTGCAGCCAGGACCGCGCCACCACCTGGGCGAGGCCGCCCAGGCCCGAGGCGAGCAGCATCGACTCCGCGCGCGACAGGCCCGTGTCCTCGGCGATGACGTCGCAGATCGCCTCCGCGCACTCGTTGGTGACCTTGTCGACGCGCTCGCGCACGGCGGGCTCGTTCGTCAGGTCCGACTCGAAGACCAGGCGGAAGGCGCCGCCGTCGTCCTCGACGTACGCGAAGTAGGCGTCCATCGTCGCCCGGACGCGCTGCTTGTTGTCGGTCGTCGACGCCAGCGCGTTCCGTACGGCCTGGATGAGCGACTCGCAGTGCTGGTCCAGCAGCGCGAGATACAGGTCGAGCTTGCCCGGGAAGTGCTGGTAGAGCACCGGCTTGCTGACGCCGGCGCGCTCGGCGATGTCGTCCATCGCGGCCGCGTGGTAGCCCTGGGCCACGAAGACCTCCTGGGCGGCGCCCAGGAGCTGGTTCCGTCGGGCACGGCGTGGCAGGCGTGTGCCCCGCGGGCGAACCGCCTCTGTCTGCTCGATGGCTGTCACGCCGCCTCCCATAGTCGTCCACGTGCGGATCTGGCCGCGTCGCCATCGTACTTTTCGGTAACCCTCGTGTGCGCGGTGAGAACGCAGAATTTCACGGACCGGACGGTTATGAAAGCGGTTGAGAACGTTTCAAACAGGTTCAGAGCGGGCAAAATGCGGCTCCTTTCCTGCCCGGTGGCTCGGTGCTGTTCCTCGTCGCCACCCGGCGGCGTACGTCACCGGTAGTCGTCCTCGTCGAGAGAGACGATCCGGGCCTGCTCCACCAGGTCGGCCTCATTGGCGCGGTCCGGGTCGACACCGGTCAGCGGGTCGTCGCGGTTCGGTGCGACGTCCGTGTGCTGCTCGGCCGCGTCGACCTCGGGGGCCTCGACGTCGTACTCCGGCGTCTCCGACGCCTCCTCGGCCTCGAAGGTCTCCGGGTCGGTGGGGTCTACGGCCATGCTGGGCTCCCTTCCTACGAACGTCCCTGGGAATGCAGGGGCCACACGCGGGTGCCCTCTCTACGAGCCTAGGAGACACCCGATCCGGACGCTATGCGATCCGCGTCCGGGACGTGACGCAGTGCGCATCCCGTTGACTGCTTCTCATCTGCCCTGCCTTTCCCAGGTGCCTCCCCGTTCTCGGGTGCCTTTCCTTCTCCGCGCCTTCCCCGTCTCGGCC
The DNA here is from genome assembly GCA_000415505.1 of Streptomyces afghaniensis 772. Taxonomy (GTDB): domain Bacteria; phylum Actinomycetota; class Actinomycetes; order Streptomycetales; family Streptomycetaceae; genus Streptomyces; species Streptomyces afghaniensis. The sequence continues at coordinate 23,777 of KE354015.1, read as the reverse complement.
TCATGTGCCCGCCCCACATGGCCGATTCCTGTGACGGCGAACACATGAGCCACTACGTGATCGTCTCGTAACATTGCCGCATGTCTTCGACCGAGCTGCCGTTCGTGCCGCCCGCCAATGTGCTGCCGAAGGTGGCGGCCGTCAGGGTCGCCGAGGGCGAGCGGCTCAGCTCGGTCGAGCTGCCGGGGGTCACGCTGGCGGTGCGGTCGCGGCCCCCCGCGCGCCAGGGGCTGGCTCCCGCGCTGTACGTGCACGGACTCGGGGGTTCCTCGCAGAACTGGTCGGCGCTGATGCCGCTGCTCGACGACGTCGTCGACAGTGTGGCCCTCGACCTGCCGGGTTTCGGCGACTCCCCGCCGCCGGACGACGGCGACTACTCGGTCACGGGGCACGCGCGCGCGGTCATCCGTTACCTCGACGCCACCGGTCGCGGCCCCGTGCACCTGTTCGGGAACTCGCTCGGTGGCGCCATCACCACCCGTGTCGCCGCGGTACGGCCCGATCTGGTCCGTACGCTCACGCTCGTGTCGCCCGCTCTGCCCGAAATCCGAGTGCAGCGCACCGCCGTGCCCACAGCGCTGCTGGCGGTGCCCGGTGTCGCGCCGCTCTTCACCCGGCTGACCCGCGAGTGGACGGCGGAGCAGCGCGTCCGTGGCGTGATGGCGCTGTGTTACGGGGATCCGGGGCGGGTGACGCCGGAAGGATTCAGCAACGCCGTGCACGAGATGGAGCGGCGGCTGCGGATGCCGTACTTCTGGGACGCCATGACGCGTTCCGCGCGCGGGATCGTGAACGCGTACACCCTGGGTGGCCAGCAGGGACTGTGGCGCCAGGCCGAACGCGTTCTCGCGCCGACCCTCCTCGTCTACGGTGGGCGTGACCAACTCGTCGGCTTCCGGATGGCCCAGAAGGCGGCGCGGGCGTATCGCGACTCGCGGCTGGTGACGTTGCCGGACGCGGGACACGTGGCCATGATGGAGTACCCGGAGACGGTGGCCATGGCGTTCCGTGAACTCCTCGAAGACGCGGGGGAGTCCGGCGAACGGCGAGCGAAGCGAGCTCGCACGGACGAGGCCGTCGACGAAGCAGGCACCGACGAGAGCATGGGGGGCTGAGGCGCGACGTGGGACGCCACAGCCGCCGTGGGCCGGTCGCCAAGGGCGACACCGCGGACACAACCGCAGTACGGGACGGTCGGACCGGGTCGGGACAGGGGTCCGGTCAGGGCCAGGCAGCGGACACGAGCCGGGGAGACGGCCCCGCCCCGGGCCGCGTCGCAGGGCGGCCGACCGCAGCCGGGTGCGGGTCCGCGCCGGGTGCCGGGGCCTCGGCCCGCGACGGTGGACGGGACGCCGGCGCAAGGGGCGCCTTCGCACGGCACGCCCGCGCAGGGGATGCCGCGTCTTCCGGACGGCTGGTTGCCGGACGGTACGCCCGTGCACGGCGCTCCGCGCCTGCCCGACGGCACACCGGCGCGCGGGCTGCCGCGTTTCCCTGACGGTACGCCGGCGCGGGGTGTTCCCCGGCTGTCTGACGGGACCCCGGCGCATGGTGTTCCGAGGTTTCCCGACGGGACCCCTGGGCAGGGTGGTCCGCGGCTTCCGGACGGTACGCCGACGCATGGTGTTCCGCGGTTGCCCGACGGGACCCCGGCGCGCGGTATTCCGAGGTTTCCCGACGGGACTCCCGCGCACGGCGTTCCCCGGCTCCCGGACGGTACCCCCGCGCGCGGGGTGCCCCGGGTTCCCGATGGGACTCCCGCGCACGGGTTCCCCCAGGCCCGGGGAGGGCATCCCGAGCAGCGCGAAGCCGGGGGCGGCTGGGGCGAGTTGAGGGGTAGTGGCGGTGCTCCCATACCGCGGCAGCGACGGGCTTCCGGCCCCGGGCCGCGGCAGGAGTATCTCGACGCCTTCGGCGAGGAGGACGACGTCTTCGCACCCCGTACGCCCGCCTCCGCACACGCGGCGGACGCCTATGCCTGCGTCTCGGACTGGAACGCCGGCGCCCCGGCCGGATTCCGCTCCGACGATGACGATGACGACGACGTGGCGCCCACGGGCACGCCCGCCCCGGTCAGGGGCGCCAAGGGCCGTGCCTTCACCGGCATCGCTGCCGCCGCCGTCACCACCGTGCTGGCCGTGATCGTCGCCGGACAGGTCACAGACGACCCCGGCGGCTCCGGCGTGCAGTCGCAGTCCGCCACCGACCAGGCCCGCGACCTCCGGGGCTCCTCGTCCCGCGCGGACGGCCGGGCGCCCGTGCCGGACCCCGGCGCGAAGCCGCTGACGTACGACGAGAAGATGGGCAGGACGTACCCGCTCGGCGCCAAGCTCAAGGGCTCCGGGAAGTTCGACGCCGTGCCCGGCATCGCCGAGGCGCCGGGTGCGGGGCAGAAGTTCACCTACCGCGTGGACGTGGAGCAGGGGCTCGGGCTCGACGCCGAACTGTTCGCCGAGGCCGTGCAGAAGACGCTCAACGACCAGCGCAGCTGGGCCCACAACGGCGCACGTACCTTCGAACGGATCTACTCCGGCAAGCCCGACTTCGTGATCACCCTCGCCAGCCCGGGCACCACCGCCGACTGGTGCGCCAAGTCCGGTCTGGACACCACCGTGGACAACGTCTCCTGCGACTCGGCCGCCACCGAGCGCGTGATGATCAACGCCTACCGGTGGGCGCAGGGCTCGGAGACGTACGGCGACGAGATCCACGCCTACCGGCAGATGCTGATCAACCACGAGGTCGGCCACCGCCTCGGCTACGGCCACGTCACCTGCGACAAGGACGGCGGCCTCGCCCCGGTCATGCAGCAGCAGACCAAGTTCCTCGACCACGACGGCATCCACTGCCGCGCCAACCCCTGGCCGTACCCCGGGAGTTGACAGGCGTCACAGGGGCGGGCCCACGTACCGCGTTGACATGCGCCGGAAGTTCGTTCATATTTCTCGCATGTCGCCCCGTCACGTCTCCGTTCGCGCCGCCATCGAGCTGGCGCTCATCGGCGTGACCTCGCTCTGCGTGGCCGACATCCACTGTTGCTGACGCCCGCCCCAGGCGCGCGTCGCGAAATCTCACGTTCCCCGTGACCCCGTCACGTTCCCTGTGACCCCGTCACGTTCGCTGTGACTTCGTCACGTTCTCGTGGCCCTGACACGGCTTCTTCGACGACCCGGCGCCCGGGCAGACGTGTGTCCAGCTACGTCTCACCGTTCGTCAACTCGTCTCGCGATCCGAGACGTCATCCGAGAGGTCGTCATTCCGATGCGCCAACCGTCCGTCACAGCGCGCCGCGTGGCCGCGGCATCCGTCAGCTTGGTCCTGGCGGCGGGTGCCGCCGCCTGCGGCCCGGAGGACAACGATGCCAAGGGCGTCGGCGGCGACTCCACGCCTCACAAGGGCGGCACCCTCACCGTCCTGAACGCCGGTCCCCAGCAGGACTTCGACCCGGCGCGCCTGTACACCTCCGGCGGCGGCAACGTCCCGTCCCTGGTCTTCCGTACGCTCACCACCCGCAACCGCGAGAACGGCGCCGCCGGCACCCAGGTCGTCCCCGACCTCGCCACCGACACCGGGCGCCCCAGCAAGGACGCGACGGTGTGGACGTACACCCTGAAGAAGGGGCTCACGTACGAGGACGGCACGCCGATCACCTCGGCCGACATCAAGTACGGCATCGAGCGCTCCTTCGCCCCCGAGCTCTCCGGCGGCGCTCCCTATCTGCGGGACTGGCTGGTCGGTGCCGCCGGCTACCAGGGCCCGTACAAGGACAAGAAGGGCCTCGACGCGATCGAGACGCCGGACGACCGGACCATCGTCTTCCACCTGAACAAGCCCGAGGGCGAGTTCCCGTACCTCGCCACGCAGACGCAGTTCACGCCCGTCCCGAAGAGCAAGGACACGGGCACGAGGTACGAGGAGCACCCGGTCTCGTCCGGGCCGTACCGGGTGGTGCGGAACGAGAACGACGGTGAGCGGCTGGTCCTGGAGCGCAACACGCACTGGTCCGCCGCGACCGACGCCGAACGCAAGGCCTACCCGGACAGGATCGACGTACGGTCCGGGCTCGACTCGTCCGTGATCAACCAGCGGCTGTCCGCGTCCCAGGGCGCGGACGCCGCCGCCGTCACCACGGACACCAACCTCGGCCCGGCCGAGCTGGCGAAGGTCAGCGGCGACCAGGACCTCGCCTCACGCGTCGGCACCGGACACTTCGGCTACACGAACTACCTCGCGTTCAACCCGGCCGTCAAGCCGTTCAACGACGTCAAGGTACGGCAGGCCATCTCGTACGCCATCGACCGGTCGTCCGTGGTCAACGCCGCGGGCGGGTCCGCGCTGGCCGAGCCCGCCACCACCTTCCTGCCGCACCAGAAGTCCTTCGGATACACGCCGTACGACCTCTTCCCGGCGGGCAAGGCCGGTGACCCGGCCAAGGCCAGGCAGCTGCTGAAGGAGGCCGGCCACCCGAACGGGCTCACCGTCACGCTGACGCACTCCAACGCCAAGGACTTCGAGACCAGCCCGGAGATCGCGACCGCCGTCCAGGACGCGCTGAAGAAGGCCGGCATCACGGTCAAGCTCCAGGGCCTGGAGGAGAACGACTACTCCGACAAGATCCACGACGTGAAGACCGAGCCGGGCTTCTTCCTCGCCCACTGGGGCGCCGACTGGCCCTCCGGCGGTCCCTTCCTCGCCCCGATCTTCGACGGCCGCCAGATCGTCAAGGACGGCGCGAACTTCAACACGGGCCAGCTGAACGACAAGTCGGTCAATGCCGAGATTGACGCGATCAACAAGTTGACGGATCTTGACCAGGCTGCCAAGAGGTGGGGTGCGCTGGACAAGAAGATCGGCGAGAAGGCCCTGACCGTCCCGCTGTTCCACCCCGTCTACAAGCGCCTGTACGGCGAGGACGTCAAGAACATCGTGATCAGCGACTGGACCGGTGTGCTGGACATCTCGCAGGTCGCGGTGAAGTGACGCCGTGAGTGAGGTACTTCTCGCCACCGGAGCGATCGGGACGGACACCTCCGTCCCGGCTGCCTCGGGGGTCCGTCAGTTCTGGCGGCGGCTGCGCACCCAGCGCGCCGCCCTCGTCGCGGCCGGAGTCGTCGCGCTGCTCGTCCTGGTCGCCCTCGCCGCGCCGCTGCTCACCGCCCTCGAGGGCCAGGACCCGACCACCTACCACCCCTCCCTGGTGGACTCCGCGCGCGGGGGCGTGCCCATCGGGCCGCTCGGCGGCATCAGCGGCGACCACTGGCTCGGCGTCGAACCGCAGACCGGGCGCGACCTGTTCGCACGGCTGACGTACGGCGCGCGCGTGTCGCTGGGCGTCGCGCTGGCGGCGACCGTCGTGCAGGTCGCCATCGGGATCACCCTCGGTGTCGCGGCGGCGCTCGGGAAGCGATGGGTTGATCAACTGTTGAGCCGGTTCACGGACATCATCGTCGCCATGCCGCTCATGATCATGTCGTTGGCGCTGCTCGCGATCGTGCCGTCGAGCTTTCCGCGGCCGGTGCTCGTCGCACTCGTCATCGGCCTGATCGGCTGGGGCAACATCGCCCGGATCGTGCGCGCGCAGACGCTCACCCTCAAGGAGCTCGACCACGTCTCCGCGGCCCGGCTCAGCGGCTGGGGCACCTGGAGCATCGCCCGCCGCGAGTTGCTGCCCGGGATCGCCGCGCCCGTCATCACGTACGCCGCGCTGCTCGTCCCGTCGAACATCACCGTCGAGGCCGCGCTGTCCTTCCTCGGCGTCGGAGTGAAGCCGCCGACGCCCTCCTGGGGGCAGATGCTCACCGCCGCCGACGTCTGGTACCAGGCCGCCCCGCAGTACCTGCTGCTGCCCGCGGGCGCGCTGTTCGTCACGGTGTTCGCCCTCACGGTCCTCGGCGACGGGGTCCGCACCGCCCTCGACCCCCGCGCGGCCTCCCGGCTGCGCGTCGGGACGGGACGCAGGCGGGAGTCCAAGGCGGCCGAGGGAGGCAGGGCATGAACGGCTTCACCGGTTTCGTCCTGCGCCGGACCGTCGGCACCGCGGTCACCCTGCTCGCCATCTCGGTGATCGTCTACGTCGTCTTCTACGCCACTCCCGGCAACGTCGCCCAGATCACCTGCGGCCCGCGCTGCTCACCGGAACAGGTGCACCAGGTCGCCCGTCAACTGAACCTCGACGACCCGCTGTTCCTGCGGTACTGGCACTTCCTCCAGGGCCTCGTCGCCGGCCAGGACTACTCGACGGGTACGTCCGTGCAGCACTGCTCCGCGCCCTGCCTCGGCCTGTCGTACCAGAGCGACCAGCAGGTCACGCAGCTGATCTGGGCGAAGCTCCCGGTCAGTCTGTCCCTGGTGGCGGGCGCGATGGTGCTCTGGCTGCTCCTCGGCGTCGGGACCGGCGTGCTCTCCGCGTGGCGGCGCGGGCGGTTCTCCGAGCGCGTGCTGACCGGTGTCACCCTCGCCGGCACCGCCACCCCGGTCTTCGTGATCGGGCTGGTCCTGATGATCGTCGTCTGCGGGGAACTGCGGCTGCTGCCCTTCCCGCAGTACGTCGCCCTCACCGACGACCCCGAACAGTGGGCGTGGAACCTGTTGCTGCCCTGGCTGTCGCTGGCCCTCATCGAGGCCGCCGCGTTCGCCCGGCTGACCCGGGCGTCGATGCTGGAGACGCTGGCCGAGGATCACATCCGCACTTTCCGTGCGTACGGTGTCGGCGAACGGTCGATCGTCGGGCGGCACGCGCTGCGCGGGGCGTTCGCGCCGGTCATCGCGCTGAACGCCAACAACGTCGGCTCGGCGATCGGCGGCGCGGTGCTCACCGAGACGCTGTTCGGCCTGCCCGGCATCGGACAGGAACTCGTCCATGCAGTCAATGTGGTCGACCTGCCGGTCGTGGTCGGCATGGTCCTCGTCATCGGATTCTTCGTGGTCCTCGCCAACGCCGTCGCGGACGTGCTGTACGCGGTGGCCGACCGACGGGTGGTGCTGACATGAGCCTGGTCGAAGTGACCGGCCTCCGCGTGGACTTCGGCGAGCTGCGTGCCGTCGACGGCCTCTCCTTCCGGCTGGAGCAGGGCGCCGCCCTGGCCCTCGTCGGCGAGTCCGGCTCCGGCAAGTCGACCGTGGCGTCCGCCCTGCTCGGCCTGCACCACGGCACGGGAGCGCGGGTCGGGGGCTCGGTCCGGGTGGCCGGCACAGACGTGCAGCGGGCCTCCGACGAGGAGTTGCGGCGGCTGCGCGGCGGGCAGGCCGCGATGGTGTTCCAGGATCCGCTGTCCTCCCTCGATCCGTACTACGCGATCGGGGACCAGATCGCCGAGGTGTACCGCGTCCACGCGCGCGTGTCCCGGCGTGCGGCACGCGCGCGTGCGGTCGACGTCCTCGACCGGGTGGGCATCGCGGACGCGGCCCGGCGGTCGCGTTCCCGGCCGCACGAGTTCAGCGGCGGCATGCGCCAGCGCGCCCTGATCGCCATGGCGCTGGCCTGCGAGCCCCGTCTGCTGATCGCCGACGAGCCGACGACCGCCCTCGACGTCACCGTCCAGGCCCAGGTCCTCGACCTGCTGCGCACGCTGCGCGAGGAGACCGGCATGGGCCTGCTGCTCGTCACGCACGACGTGGGGGTCGCCGCCGAGAGCGTCGACGAGGTGCTGGTGATGCGGCACGGGCGGGCGGTCGAGCACGGCCCGGTGTCGAGCGTGCTGGGCGCGCCGGCCCAGCCGTACACCCGTGAGCTGCTGGCCGCGGTCCCGCGGCTGGACGCGCCGAGGGCCGGCTCGACGGCCCCGGAGAAGGCCGTTCTGGAGGAGGCAGCCCCGCAGGGGGCCGTCCTGGAGGCGACCGGACTCAGGCGCGAGTTCGGGCGGGGGAAGCGGGCGTTCACGGCGGTGCGTGACGTGTCGCTGACCCTGCGCCGCGGCGAGACCCTCGGCGTCGTCGGCGAGAGCGGCAGCGGCAAGACCACCCTGGGGCGCATGCTCGTCGGGCTGCTGGAGCCGACGGCGGGGGAGGTCCGGTACGAAGGCCGCCCGCACACGGGCGTGAACCCGGCCGTGCAGATGGTCTTCCAGGACCCCGTCTCCTCCCTCAACCCCCGCCGCAGCGTGGGCGAGTCCATCGCCGACCCGCTGCGCGCGCGGGGTGAGCGGGACGAGGGGCGCATCCGGGAGCGCGCGGCGGAACTGCTGGAGCGCGTGGGGCTCGAAGGAGCCCACTACGACCGCTATCCGCACGAGTTCAGCGGCGGGCAGCGCCAACGCGTCGGTATCGCCCGGGCCCTCGCGGCCGACCCGCGCGTCATCGTCTGCGACGAGCCTGTGTCGGCCCTCGACGTCACCACCCAGGCGCACGTGGTCGCCCTGCTCGGGGAGCTGCAACGCGAACTCGGCCTCGCGCTGGTCTTCGTCGCGCACGACCTGGCCGTCGTGCGCCAGGTCAGTGACCGGGTCGCGGTGATGCGGCAGGGCAGGATCGTCGAGGAGGGGCCCGTCGACGAGGTGTACGGGTCGCCGCAGGACCCGTACACCAGGCAGCTGCTGGCCGCCGTACCGGCGCTCGATCCGGAGGCCGCCGCGCGACGCCGGGCGGAGCGACGGGAGTTGGCCGCGGCATGACGATCCGTGTCCAGTTGATCTCCTAGCGCGACGGAACGCGATCCGCACGGGAAAGTTACGACCGTTCACCCCTTTTGGTGGCGCGACGGACAACCGTCCGTCGCGCCACCGCCTTGTCCGCATACGTTCGTCCCGCTGCGAGCCGCCGGGCAATGGCGGCTCCTGATACGGGAGATCGGGGGTGCACTCGTGCGCATCGGACTGCTTACGGAGGGTGGGTATCCGTATGTGAGCGGTGACGCCAGGCTCTGGTGCGACCGGCTGGTGCGCGGGCTCGGACAGCACGAGTTCGACGTCCACGCGCTCAGCCGCAGCCGGCACCAGGAGGACGAGGGCTGGATCCCGCTGCCGCCGAACGTCCGCAGGGTGCGCACCGCACCGATGTGGACGGCCGAGGACGACGAGGTGGTCCTCGGTCGCCGCGCGCGCAGGCGGTTCACCGAGTGCTTCGGCGAACTGGCAGCCGTGCTGAGCGGGGCCTCCGGGGGTGCGCCGGCCGTCTTTCAGCGGTCTTCCGCGGGAACGCCGGGCGCCGCCAAGAGGCCTTCCGAGGGTGCGTCGACCCACGAGGCGGACCGTTTCGCCAACGCTCTGTACGGGCTCGCCGAACTCGCCCGCGAGGCGGGTGGCCTGGTGGGGGCTCTCCGCTCCGAGACCGCCGTACGCACACTGGAACGCGCCTGTCGCGCGCCCGGCGCCCACCGCGCGGCGCGCGAGGCGCGCGTATCGGATCTGCTCGCCGTGGCCGCACACCTGGAACGCGCCCTGCGCCCCCTCTCCCTCGACTGGTACGAGGACGACGGACTCGGCGCGGTCGACCTCTGCCATGCCGCGTCCGGCGGCCCGGCCGCCCTGCCGGGCCTGCTCGCCCGCCACTTCACCGGCGTCCCCCTGCTGGTCTCCGAGTACGGCGTGCGCCTGCGCACCCACTACCTCACCGCCCCCGACGCCCCACCCGCCGTACGGTCCCTGCTGGCGGCCTTCCACGGCAGGCTCGCGGCCGAGGCCTACTCCCGGGCCGAGGTCGTCACGTCCGGCAACACGCACGCCCGCCGCTGGCAGGAGCGCTGTGGTGCCGACCGCGAGAAGCTCCGCACGGTCTACCCCGGCATGGACGCCCGGCCCTTCGCCGAGGTCGGTGAGTCCCCCGAGTGCGCCGACCCGGACACGCTCGTCTGGGTCGGACGCGTCGAGCCCGCCAAGGACCTGGTCTCGCTGCTGCACGCCTTCGCGGAGATCCGCAAGCGGCAGCCGAAGACGCGCCTGCGCATCGTCGGAGCGCCCGCCGGTTCCGAGGGCACGGCCTACCTCGGCCACTGCCGGACCCTGGCCGCCCAGCTCTTCCCCGACGAGGCCGACGGCCCGCACGCCACCGGCGACAACCCGGTGTCCTTCGAGGAGATCGGCGGGCCCGAACTCCCCTCCCTCGCCGACGCCTACGCCTCGGGCGCCGTGACCGTCCTCTCCAGCGTCGTCGAGGGCTTCCCGATCAGCCTCGTCGAGGCCATGCTCTGTGGACGCGTGACGGTGTCGACGGACGTCGGCGCGGTCGTGGAGGTCATCGGCGGCACCGGGCTCGTCGTACCGCCGCGCAACCCGCGGGCGCTCGCCGAGGCGTGCGTGGCGCTGCTGCGCGACCCCGCGCGCCGTGCCCGCCTGGGTGCCGCCGCCCGCGCCCGTGCCCTCGAACTGTTCACGGTCGAGCAGAACATCGAGGCATTTCACAGCATTTACCTGGAGATCGTCTCGCGCGCGCCGATCCGCCGTGTGGTCCTCGACGAAGCGGGGGCGCCGCTGCCCTTCGCCGTACCCGCCGAGGCCCACGTCCCGATCCGCTGGGCCGCCCCGTCCCCCAGCCTCGTCGTCCGCGGCGGCCCCGGCTGGGCCACGGCCAGACCCGTACGCGCCACCACTCCCGCCCCGGAGGGAGCACGATGAGCGGCTTGGGCGAACTGGACCGCCCGGAGACCCCCACGGCCCGGGGCGCCCGGGGCGCGGGGGCCGCCCGCTCGGAGCAGGCGCCGAGCCCGCGACCACGCCCGCACCCGCCCCCGAGACGGCCGCCGACCGCAAGCCCGCCACCCCGCGCCGCGGTGCCGCCGACCCCGTGAAGGCGCTGATGCACCGTCACCAGGAACTCTGCGAACGCGCGGTGGACCCCCTGGAGATCGCGGCGGGGCTGGAGGCGCACGGCATCACCGACCGGACCGCCGCCCGCTTCCGCCACCGGGACGTCTTCTCCCTGGCGGAAGAGATGTACGCGCGGGTCTCCCGGGACGGGGACGCACCCACGCCCGAAGCGCCCGCCGCTCCACGGGCACGCACCGACTGGGCCCTGCTGACTCTCCTCCCGGGCACGCTGTGCACCGCCGCCGTGGCAGCCGTGCACCTCACCCACGGCCGGTCGCGCCTGTTCGCTGCGGCGGCCGGCACCCTCGCCGTGGCCCTTGCCTTCCGCGCGGCCCTGCACCGGGGCCCCCTGAGCCGACCCGACCGCACTGTCCCCGGCAGGTCCACGACCCGGACCAGCTGGCTCGTGGCCTACGCCCTCCTGGGCAACGGTCTGCTCGACGGCGCCATCGCCGGAGGCCCCGACAGCCTGCCCACCGGTACCGCCGACGGCCCCTGGCCCCTCACCACCACCCCCGTCCTGGCCCTCGCCCTGGCCTGCGCCCCCGCCGCCTGGACCGCCCACCTCTTCACCGCGCGCGCCCGCCGCAAACTCGCGGCCAGCCGCGGCCTGGAGGACTTCGCCGCCGCCGTACGACCGCTCCTGTTCGGCACGTTCGTCCTGTTCCTGGGCGCCCTGGCGGCCCTGCTCACCCTCTGCGCCGCAGTCCTCGACGAGCCCGCGGCCTACGCAGAGACCCTCACCCTGGGCGCCCTCCTCTTCCTGGCCCGCCTCCTCACCACTCACGGATTCGCCTACGCCCCCGCCGTGGTCCTCACCGCCACGGCCACGCTCCAGGCGGCCGCCCTCGCCGCGGTCTTCACCTCCCGCCTCCCCGGCTGCGGCTTCCTGGCCACTCCCGTCGAAACCCTCGTCACCACCTGGGGTGCCGGCAGCGTCCCCGCCCTCGCCTGCGGTACGGCGGCCCTGGCCCTCCTGGTCCACGCGACCCGCAAGCTGACCAGGGCCTCGGCCCACGCACCGCCGGAGCCCTCCCGGTGACCCGCCGCCGCCACCGGCCCCGTCGCCACCGGCAGCACGCCTCACGTCCCTCCCTTCCCGCCTCAAGGAGAACCCGCATGACCACCCGCCCAGCAGCCCCGGCCGCCCCGGGAGCCGCGCGATGAGAGTCCTGCTGATCGGAGCCAACGGCTACATCGGGCGCTTCGTCGCCGACCGCCTGCTCGCCGACCCGGCCGTGCAGCTCACCGCCCTCGGCCGGGGCGACGACGCCGACGTCCGCTTCGACCTCGCATCCGGCAGCCCCGGCGCCCTCACCCGCTTCCTCGACGCGGTCCACCCCGGCGTCGTCGTCAACTGCGCCGGCGCCACCAGGGGAGGTGCCCGCGAGCTCACCCGCCACAACACCGTCGCCGTGGCCACCGTCTGCGAAGCCCTGCGCCGCAGCGGCTGCGGTGCCCGACTGGTGCAGATCGGGTGCAGCGCCGAGTACGGACCCAGCCAGCCCGGCTCCTCCACGGCGGAGGACGCCGTCCCCCGGCCCGGCGGCCCGTACGGCGTCAGCAAACTCGCCGCCACCGAACTCGTCCTCGGCTCCGGCCTGGACGCCGTCGTCCTGCGCGTCTTCTCACCGGCCGGGCCCGGCACCCCCGCCGGCTCCCCGCTGGGCCGGCTCGCCGAGGCCATGCGCCGCGCCATGCAGTCCGGCGACGGCGAACTGAAACTCGGCGGCCTCGGCGCGCAGCGCGACTTCGTCGACGTCCGGGACGTGGCCCGGGCCGTCCACGCCGCCTCGCTCTCCGCCGCGCAGGGCGTCATCAACATCGGCTCCGGCCGTGCCGTCCGCCTGCGCGACGCCGCCGCAGTCCTCGCCCGCGTGGCCGGATACGGCGGCGCGCTCCACGAACTCGACGGCCCTCCCGGCGCCCTGCGCCAGTCCATCGGCCACCCCCGCCCCGACCCGGACCACGCGCCCCCGGTCGCGTACCCGTACCCGGACGGCTGCGGCAGCTGGCAGCAGGCCGATGTGCGCACCGCCCGCGACCGGCTCGGCTGGCGCCCCCGGATCGGCCTCGAGGAGTCCCTCGCCGACATCTGGATGGAGGCGGCATGCCGCATCTGACCAGCACCAGGCCACGCACGTCCGGCACGGAGCTCCGCCCCGGCGTCGGCGTCCCCGGCTATGCGCACCCCCTCCTCGCCCCCGCCGAGTGGGGCGAACTCACCCGCCCCGGCACCCCGCTGCACTGGGTGGTTCTCAACGTGGCCGACGGCCCCGGCGCCCGCCCCGACCCGCACTGCCTGGAGGCGGCCGGGCGCCTGCGCAACGCCGGTGTCCGCGTCCTCGGCCATCTCGACACCCGGTACGGCACCCGGAACTTCGGGGAGCTGATCTCCGACGCCCACCGCTTCGTCGACTGGTACCAGGTCGACGGCTTCCTCCTGGACCGCTGCCCGGCAGACCATGCCGGGCTGCCCGAGGTACGCCGCACGGTCGCCACGCTCCGGGTGATCCGTGACGAGGCCCACATCGTCCTCGGTCACGGCATCCACCCGCACCCGGGCTACGCCCGGCTCGCCGACCAGCTGGTCACCTTCTCCGGCCCGTGGAGCGACTACCGCTGGTCGCAGGTGGCCGAGTGGACCGCCGACCATCCGCCCGAGCGCTTCTGCCACTTCGTCCACGGAGTGCCCCGCCCGCACCTGGGGGAGGCGCTGCGCATCGCCCGCTGGGCGGGCGCCGCGACGATCTGGTTCACCGACCACACGGACCAGGGCGGCCGCACCGACCCCTGGGAGACCATGCCCGGCTACTGGGACGAAATCGTCTCGCTGGTCGGAACAGGTGTCTCGGAATGAAAAAGCACATGGCACTGTTACGGGGAGAACAACCGTAGTGATTGACCGACCAACGGAGTCCCCGTGTCGCTGCCACCCCTGGTCGAGCCGGCTTCCGAGCTCACCGTAGACGAGGTCCGCAGGTACTCCCGCCACCTGATCATCCCCGACGTCGGGATGGACGGGCAGAAGCGGCTGAAGAACGCCAAGGTGCTGTGTGTGGGCGCCGGCGGCCTGGGCTCGCCGGCGCTGATGTACCTGGCCGCCGCGGGCGTCGGAACCCTCGGCATCGTGGAGTTCGACGAGGTCGACGAGTCGAACCTGCAGCGCCAGATCATCCACAGCCAGGCCGACATCGGCCGCCCCAAGGCGGAGTCCGCCCGTGACAGCGTCAAGGGCATCAACCCGTACGTGAACGTGATCCTTCACGAGGAGCGGCTCGAGGCCGACAACGTGATGGAGATCTTCAGCCAGTACGACCTGATCGTCGACGGCACGGACAACTTCGCGACCCGCTACCTGGTCAACGACGCCTGCGTGCTGCTGAACAAGCCGTACGTCTGGGGCTCGATCTACCGCTTCGACGGCCAGGCCTCCGTCTTCTGGTCCGAGCACGGCCCCTGCTACCGCTGCCTGTACCCGGAGCCCCCGCCCCCCGGCATGGTCCCCTCCTGCGCCGAGGGCGGCGTCCTGGGCGTGCTGTGCGCGTCCATCGGCTCCATCCAGGTCAACGAGGCCATCAAGCTGCTCGCCGGCATCGGTGAGCCGCTGGTCGGCCGGCTGATGATCTACGACGCCCTGGAGATGCAGTACCGCCAGGTCAAGGTCCGTAAGGACCCGGACTGCGCGGTCTGCGGCGAGAACCCGACCGTCACCGAGCTCATCGACTACGAGGCCTTCTGCGGCGTCGTCTCCGAGGAGGCCCAGGCGGCGGCCGCCGATTCCACGATCACTCCCAAGCAGCTCAAGGAGTGGATCGACGACGGCGAGAGCATCGACATCATCGACGTCCGCGAGCCGAACGAGTACGAGATCGTCTCCATCCCGGGCGCCCGGCTGATCCCGAAGAACGAGTTCCTCATGGGCACCGCCCTGGAGAGCCTCCCGCAGGACAAGAAGATCGTCCTGCACTGCAAGACGGGTGTCCGCAGTGCGGAAGTCCTCGCGGTCCTGAAGTCCGCGGGCTTCTCGGACGCGGTCCACGTCGGCGGCGGCGTGATCGGCTGGGTCAACCAGATCGAGCCGGACAAGCCGGTCTACTGACCGGACGCGTCGGCATACCGAGCCGTATCCGGCCTCCCTTCGCGAGCGGCGGGGGCTTCGCGCACCACGGGTGCCCGGAGCCCCCGCCGTCGTCATGAGCAGACCTTGCCGTCCTTCGGCACCGAACCGTCCAGCAGATACGCGTCCACCGTGGAGTCGACACAGTCGCTGCCACTGCCGTACGCGCCATGTCCCTCGCCCCGCCAGGTGAGCATCACTCCGACGCCCTTGCCCAGCTCGTCGGCCATCCTCCGGGCACCCTCGTACGGGGTGGCCGGGTCGCCGGTGTTGCCCACCACCAGGACCGGTGCCGCGCCCGGGGCGCTCACCTCCGGGGTGTCGTGCTGCCCGGGCACCGGCCAGTCGTGGCACCAGCCGGCCGTGTCCCAGCCGAGGAACGTCCCGAAGACCGGGGAGATCTTCTCGAACTGGGGCAACAGCTTCCTGGTGGTCGCCGCGGTCGGCCGCTGCCTGTCGTCCAGGCACGATATGACCCGTTGGGCGTGGGTCGTCGTGCCGTAGCGTCCCGACGGGTCGCGTTCGTTGTAGCCGTCGGCGAGGGTCAGCAGTTCCGAGCCGTCTCCCCGCTGGGCCGCGTCGAGGGCGCTGGTCAGCGTGGGCCAGCTGTCCTTGCTGTAGAGCGGCAGGATGATGCCGGTGACGGCGAGTGTCTGTGTCAGCTTCCGCTCGGGCGTGCCCGCCGGCAGGGGCCGGGAGTCGATCCGTCGCAGGAGGTCCGCGATCTTCCGCGAACCCTCCGCCGGGTCCTGGCCCGTGGACTTCAGGTAGCCGTCCAGCGCGCGCTGGAAGCCCCTCGCCTGGTTGCGGGCATGTCCCACCGCGTCGGCCCCGGGGTCGACGACCGCGTCCAGAGTCATCCGCCCCACGTTCTTCGGGAACAGGTGCGCATACGTGCCGCCCAGTTCGGTGCCGTAGGAGATGCCGAAGTAGTGCATCTTCTCGTCGCCGAGGACTTCCCGGATGCGGTCCATGTCGCGGGCCGAGTCGGCGGTCGACACGTGCGCCATCAGCTTCCCGGCGTCCTTCTGGCAGCCCTTGCCGAAGTCGGCGGCGTCCTGGAAGAACGCCTTTTCCTCCGCGGGTGTGTCCGGGGTGACGTCCACCGACTCGGCCGCCTGGATCTCCTTGTCGCCGCGGCAGCGCACACCCTCGCTCGCGCCGACTCCGCGCGGGTCCCAGCTCACCAGGTCGTACCGCTCGCGGAGTCGGGAGACGGTCGGGGCGTACGACGGCATCATGGACACGCCCGAGGCGCCGGGGCCGCCGAAGTTGAACAGCAGTGAGCCCGCGCGGTCGTCACCGCGGGCCTTGGCGCGGATCAGCGCCAGCCCGATCGTCTCGCCGTCAGGTTTCGACCAGTCCAGCGGCACCTTCAGCGTCGCGCACTGCCAGTCGCTGCTCGGTGCGGGGGCGTCGCCGGTGGCCTTGCAGCGGCCCCAGGAGAGCCCGCCCCTGTCGTCGTCCGGCGAGCCGCCGCTGCATCCCGCGGCGAGCAGTGCCGAGGCGACCGCCAAAGCCGTCCACCGTGCGAAACGCGTCATGGGCCCATCCCCCCTCGCAGGCCGTCCGCACCGTGCCGCGGATGGCGGTCAGGCCATGGTAGGCAGATCCCGCGCCAGCCGTTGCAGCCTGTGGATAACCTTCTGACCTGCGCGTTCGTCAAGCCGGGCCTGATGTCAGGTGCAAACGGTCCCCGCCCGCGGCACCTTTCCGTCCAGCAGATAGCCGTTCACCGCGCTCTGCACGCACTTGTTCTTGCTGTCGTACGCGCCGTGCCCCTGGCCCCGGTACGTCAGCTCGACTCCGACCCCCTTGCCCAGCGCCTCCACCATCTTCCGTGCGCCCTCGTACGGGGTGGCCGGGTCGCCGGTGTTGCCGACGACCAGGATCGGCGCCGAGCCCGGCGCGCTCACGTCCGGGTGGTCGGCGGCGCCCGGCACGGCCCAGTCGGTGCAGCTGATCATGCCCCAGGCCAGGAAGTCGCCGAACAGGTCGGAGGCCGCCCGGAATTCGGGCAGTTTCCGCTCCACGAAGGCGGTGTCGTAGCGGGGTTTGTCGTCCGCGCAGTTGATGGCGACGTTGGCGGCGGTGCTGTTGTCGTACTCGCCGTTCTCCTCGCGCCCGTTCATCGTGTCGGACAGCAGCATCAGGATGCTGCCGTCGCCGTCGTACGCCTGTTGCAGGCCCTCGGTGAGGTACTCCCAGAAGTCCTTCGAGTACAGCGCCTGGAGGATGCCGCTGGTGGCCGCGCTCTGGGTCAGCTGGCGCGGGAAGACACCCGGGATCGGTGTGCGGTCGAGGTCCTCCAGCAGTCCGGCGATACGTTCCGTCACGTCCTGTGCGCTGTCGCCGAGGGGGCACTCCTCGGTCTTCGACACGCAGTCCTCGGCGAAGTTGTCCAGCGCGAGCTGGAAGCCCTTGGTCTGCCCGAGCGAGCCCTGCTCGGCGTTCTGCGTGGGGTCGACGACGGCGTCGAACACGGCGCGGCCGACCCGCTCGGGGAACAGGTGGGCGTAGACGCCGCCGAGTTCGGTGCCGTAGGAGATGCCGAAGTAGTGCAACTTCTCGTCGCCCAGGACCTGGCGCATCAGGTCCAGGTCGCGGGCTGCGTCGGTGGTGCGCACGTGCGGCAGGATCTTCTCGGAGTTCTGCTCGCAGGCGTCGTTGAACTCCTTGGTGCTGTCCATGAGTTCGGTGCGTTCGGCCGGGTCGTCAGGTGTGGCGTCCTGCTGGAAGTACGCGTCGAGCTGCTGGTCGTTCTCACAGATCACGGGCGCGCTGCGGCCGACTCCGCGAGGGTCGAAGCTGACCAGGTCGTAGCGGGTGCGCAGCGTGCCGTAGTCCTCCGCGAAGGACGGCAGCGCGGTGACGCCCGAGCCGCCGGGGCCGCCGAAGTTGAAGATGAGCGAGCCGATGCGGGCGCTCTCGTCCCCGCTGCTCCTGGCCCGGATCAGTTCGAGGCCGATCGTGTCGCCCTTGGGGTCGTCCCAGTCGAGCGGGGCCTTCATGGTGGCGCACTGCCACTCGTCGCCGTCCGGCAGTGGTGAGGGCGCGGCGCCTCCTCCCTGTGCGTCGGACGGGGTCGGGCAGTCCTTCCAGCTCAGCTCCTGCTGCGTCAGGTCCTCGTCCTTGGCGTCGTCGTCACCGCAGCCCGCCAGCACGGCGGACAGCAGCACGGCGGTGGCGGTCAGGGCGGCGGCACGCAGCCGGAGGAGGGTCGGCATGGTTCCATCCTGCGGCGGCGGGGGGCAGTCCGCGCGGGACGCGTGCCGTACGAGGTAGGAGGGGCTGGTGGCGCTCCGGTGGCCACTGAAGGGCTTGTGCAGGCCGGGTCAGAGGGCCTGCTTGCGTGTGAGGTGGTTGAAGGCCAGCCAGCCCGGCAGCACGGGCAGCCACAGCGTCAGCAGGCGGAACAGCAGGACCGCCGGTGCCGCGACTTCCTTCGGCAGCCCGACGGCGATCAGACCGACGGTCAGGGTCGCCTCGACCGCGCCCACACCTCCCGGGGTCGGCGCCGCGGACCCCAGGGCGTTGCCCGCGAGGAAGACGACGGCGACGCTGGCGAGGCTGATCGACGTCGACTCGTCGCCGAACGCGCGGATCGACGCGTCCAGGCACATCACGAAGCATGCGGTCAGCAGCAGCATGCCGCCGATGCCGGTGACCAGCTTCTGCGGCCGCTGGAGCACGTCCAGCATGCGCGGCACGACACCTGCGAACAGCGACCTCACGCGCGTGACGACGAACTTCCGAAGGAACGGCACCGAGGTCACCACGAGCACCAGCACCGCCACCGTCAGCAGACCGGCGATGACCGTCCGGGACGGCGAGAGCGACGGCGTCTTCTCGGTGCCGGTCAGATAGCCGAAGGCCAGCAGCATCAGGATGTGACAGCCGAGCCCGAACAACTGCGACGCTCCGACGCTCGCCACCGCGAGCCCCGGCCGCACTCCCGCGCGCTGGAGGAAGCGCGTGTTGAGGGCGACACCGCCCACCGCCGCCGGGGCGACGATCTTCACGAACGACCCGGCAACCTGCGCCGCCACGGTCCGCACGAACGGCACCCGCTCGGGCACGAACCCCAGCAGAGCCATCGCCGCCGCGATGTAGCTGCCCATCGAGAACAGCACGGCCGCGGCGACCCAACCCCACTCGGCGTTCGCGATGAGCGGCCCGAATTCGATGTGCGTGAGCTGCGTCAGCAGGAAGTACGCGCCGATCGCGCCGGCCATGAAGCTGAGCAGCGTGCGCGGCCGCACCCGCTCCAGGCGGGCCGGCTCGACGGGTGCCTGCGGCCTGATCCGCAGCACCTCGTGCCGGATCTGCGTGAGCAGGTCTTCCTCGCGCGCCTCCTCCAGGGCCTCGTCGATGGCCCGCTTCTCGGCCCGCTGTTCCGCCCGTACGGTCTTCTTGTCGGGTTTCTCCAGAACCGGCACGGCCTCGTCCGAAGCGTCCTCCGGACGCGCCTGCTTGGCCTGCCGGGACGCCTCCAGGACGGCCTCGCGCTCACGCTGTGCCCGCTCCCGGGCCAGCCTGCGCAGCGTCGCGCGCGTGGAGCGGCTGAGCGCGATGGGCTGGAGCATCGGCAGGCAGTCCGCCACCGCGTCGGGGCCGAGCACCTCCACCGCCGAGGCGACCGCCCGCTCGGCGCCCACCCGGAGGCCGAGGGTCACCAGCAGCTGGGACGTGTCCATGCGCAGCAGCAGGTCGCCGGCCGCGATCTCGCCGACGCGCAGGTCGGTGAGGATCACCGTGCCGGAACGATCCACCAGAATCGCGTCGCCGACCAGCCTGCGGTGCGCGATGCGCCGGGACTGAAGAGCCTTCACCTGGTGCCAGGTGTCGCTCAGCAGGTCGTCGGTGATCTCCTCGTCCGGCAGCGAGTCCAGGGTGCGGCCGCCGCTGTGCTCGTAGACGAGCATCACCGCGTCGGGACCCAGCTCGGACGTGGCGATCAGCTTGGGCGCGTTGGCGCCGGCCGCGATCGCCGCGTACGCCAGCAGCGCCTCCTGCTCCAGGGCCTGGCGCAGCGACTGGAGGCTGCTGCGGGTGGCGAAGCCGCGCAGGGTCAGGTTGCGCCACGCGCGGTAGAAGAAGCCCTGCGCCTGCTGCTCCCGGTCGACCACCGTCACGTCCAGCGGCGGGCCGTCCTCGAGCGTGACGAAGTAGCGGCGGCCCCGGTCGCCGGCGTCCGGGTTGTCCGAGATGTCCTCGCGGGACGCGCTGACCGGGCGGAAGCCGACCGTCCGCAGGCCCGCCATGAGGGTCTGCCCGGTGGGCCGGACGTTGGGCGAACCGACCGCATAGAGCGTGCCGTAGGCCACGGTCCAGCCGATCAGCACCGTCAGGATGATCGAGAACGGTGTCGTGTACCCGGTGACGAGCATCGAGAAGGCGTCGAGGAGCAGCACGACCCACAGCACCGCGCGCCATCGGGGTCGGCGCGACATGCCGACCGCCGTCATGTACGCGATGACCGGCGCCAGATAGCCGTGCACGGGGTCGGTCAACGCGTGGATGTCGCCGGGGGAGGGCTGGGTGAGCGCCTCCTGGATCGAGTCCGGGGCGGCGCGGGCGACCCACAGGTCGGTGGCGAGGGTCACACCGTGGGCGAGGACGGCCGCGAGCACGCCGTCGGCGATTCTGAGCCCGTCCCGCTTGATCAGCCGCTCGATGGCGAAGGCGACCGGCACCAGCAGGATCGCGATGCTGGAGGCCAGACCCGCGATCTTGATGAGCAGGTCGGGCGCCTGGCCCGTGCCCTTGTTGATGTCCTGTTCCAGGCCCGAGGTCGTGCCGTGCGCGAACGCGGCGATCCCGATCAGCAGCGCCACGGCGAGTACGCCCACCAGGAGCCGCATCAGGTCGGACGGGCGGTGCACGCGCGCGGGGAGCAGCGGTTCGTCGCCCTCCACCTCGTCGATGTGCACGGTCTCCTCGTCCTCGGCGGACGCCGGGGCCTTCTTGCGGGACTTCTCGGCGGCCGCCGGGCCGTCGTCCGGAGTGCCCGGGCGTGACGAGGCCGCCGGGCCGTCGTCCGGAGTGCCCGGGCGCGACGAAGCGTCAGAGGTGCCCTCCGGGTCCTCGGGGTGCGCACCCTGCTGCTTCATCGTCTCTTCTTGGTCTCGTATCACCGGTCACCGCCCGCACGATGGTGGCATGCCGCACCGACACACGGGGGCATCAGGGTGCACATGCGGGGGCGGACAGTCTGCCCGACGCGCTGCCGCCGGGCGAGGGAAACGCTCCGGAGCACGCCCGTCCCGTTGTCGGTGGGGTGCGGCAGGATGGGGCGGATGAGCAAGGAAAGCCTTCCGCAGGACGCCGGCGCACAGGACGCCCGCCCGGGGTACGGCGACGCCCGTGAGGAACCCGGGGAAGCGCTGCCCGCGTACGCCGAGCGGGTCCTGGACGTCGCCGAACTGATCCCGCCGGGCCGTGTCATGACATACGGGGACGTCGCCGAGTGGCTGGAGGAGGGCGGTCCGCGGCAGGTCGGCCGCGTGATGGCTCTCTACGGCGGAGCCGTTCCGTGGTGGCGTGTCGTCCGCGCGGACGGCGTCCTGTTGCCGGGGCACGAGCAGCGGGCGCTCGGCCACTACCGCGCGGAGGGCACGCCCCTGAAGGAGGCGGGCCGGGCCACCGAGGGCCACCTGCCGCGCCTCGACATGAGACGGGCGCGCTGGGACGGCGGCGAACGCGCGGAGGGTCACACCTGACAGCTTCCGGCATCGGACGCCCTCCTGTGTGACCCGTGATCCGGACGGGGGAATCGGGGCACTCCGCCGCCATGACGTACGTTCGTGAGATGAGGGACATGAGTGCCGGGAGCGCCAGCAGCGGCATGGGGGCCATAAGGGCCTTGAGTGATTGGCGGGAAGAAGAGGAAGCCCTGCTTCCGCCTCACCCGTCGGCGTAGCGTCGGCTGCACGCGTCCCCGTCACCCCGCGGTCACCGCCCGCCACGCGCGGTGGCCCGCCAACCAGCACTTCCACCAGGACCGGCGAACCACGTGAGCTCCTCTTTCTCCACCAGCGGCCTGTCGCACCCCCGGGTGCGGCGGGGGAGCCGTGGCGCTTACCGACTGGTACGTACCCCTCCTGAACGGCTGGACCCCCCTCATTTGGACGCCTCGCAGCGCTCCGTGGTTGACCACGCCACCGGCCCGCTGCTCGTTCTCGCAGGTCCGGGCACCGGCAAGACCACCACGCTCGTCGAGTCCGTGGCCGAGCGCATCGCCCGGGGCCAGGACCCCGAGCGCATCCTCGTGCTCACCTTCAGCCGCAGGGCGGCCGTCGAACTGCGCGACCGCATGGCCCTGCGAAGCGGCGCGGCCCACGCGCCCCAGGCGACCACCTTCCACTCCTTCTGCTACGCCCTGGTCCGCGCCCACCAGGACAGCGACCTGTTCGTGGAGCCGCTACGGCTGCTGTCCGGCCCCGAGCAGGACGTCTCGGTCCGGGAGCTGCTCGCCGGCCAGGTGGACCTGGAGCGGCTCGGGCTCGCTCACGTGCGCTGGCCGGACGAGCTGCGCGCCTGCCTGACCACCCGTGGTTTCGCCGACGAGGTCCGCGCGGTCCTCGCCCGCACCCGTGAACTGGGTCTCGGGCCGGACGCCCTGGACGCCTTCGCCCGCCGCACGGGACGCCCCGACTGGCGCGCCGCCGCCGCCTTCCTCGCCGAGTACCTCGACGTGCTCGACCTCCAGGGCGTGATCGACTACGCGGAACTCGTCCACCGCGCGGTGCTCCTCGCCCGCCGGCCCGAGGTCACCGCGTGGCTCGCCGCCCGCTACGACGCCGTCTACGTCGACGAGTACCAGGACACCGATCCCGCTCAGGTACGACTTCTGCACGCCCTGGCCGGCGGCGGCCGCACGCTCGTCGCGTTCGGTGACCCCGACCAGTCGATCTACGCGTTCCGCGGAGCGGACGTGAACGGCATCCTCGACTTCCCGCACGCCTTCCCACGCGCGGACGGCCGCCCGGCCCCCGTCGCTGTGCTGCGCACCTCCCGCCGCTCCGGCGCCGCCCTGCTGGCCGCCACCCGGCTGCTGACCCAGCGCATGCCGCTGACCCGCCTGCCCGCCGAGAAGGTGCGCGCCCACCGCGAACTCGCGCCCGTACGGGACGGCGGCCGCGTCGAGGCGTACACGTACCCGACGCCCGGGACGGAGCTGGACAACATCGCCGACATCCTGCGCAGGGCCCACCTGGAGGACGGCGTCCCCTGGAGTGAGATGGCCGTCCTGGTGCGTGCCGGTTCCCGCACCATCCCGACGGTCCGCCGCGCCCTGACGGCGGCCGGTGTACCCGTGGACGTCGACGGTGACGACGTGCCCCTGCGTCACGAACCGGCGGTGGCCCCGCTGCTGACGGCGCTGCGGGCGGTGGCCACGGCGGAGACAGCCGATTCTGAGAGCGGACCTGCCGAGCCTGAGGACCCCGAGAGGGCCACCTCCACCGAGGACGCCCCCTCCCCGCAGCCGGACACCTGCTGGCTCGACACCGAGACCGCCCTCACCCTCCTCAACTCCCCGCTCGCGAGCATGGACGCCGCCGACCTGCGCCGCCTCGGCCGGGCCCTGCGCGACGAGGAGCGGGCGGCGGGCACCCCGCTGCCGCCGCCCTCCGACGTGCTGCTCGCGCAGGCACTCGCCGAGCCGGAGCGCCTCGCCGTGCACGACCCCACGTACGCGCGTGGTGCCCAGCGCCTCGGCGCGCTGCTGCGCAAGGCCCGTGAGCGGCTGGCGGGCGGCGGTACGGCCGAGGAGGCGCTGTGGGACCTGTGGGAGGGCACGCCCTGGCCCACACGGCTGGAGCGGGCCGCACGCCGGGGCGGCGCGGCCGGGCGCAACGCGGACCGCGATCTGGACGCCGTCTGCGCGCTGTTCGCGACCGCGGCCCGTGCCGAGG
>KE354014.1 GCA_000415505.1 Streptomyces afghaniensis 772 | reverse complement strand
GAGGAGATCGAGGCCGAGGACATCGCAGCCGACACCCTCACACGCCGCGCTGTACGCCCCGACGCGGTCCGCCTGATGACCGCGCACCGCTCCAAGGGCCTGGAATGGCGCCTCGTGGTCGTCGCGGGCGTTCAGGAGGGCCTGTGGCCGGATCTGCGCCGCCGCGGCTCCCTGCTGGAGGCCGACCGCATCGGCCGCGACGGACTCGCCGAACCCCTCACCCCCGGCGCGCTGCTCGCCGAGGAGCGCCGGCTGTTCTACGTGGCCGCCACGCGCGCGCGTGAACGCCTCGTCGTGACCGCGGTCAAGGCCCCGGCGGACGACGGCGACCAGCCCTCCCGCTTCCTCACCGAACTCGGCGTCGAACCCAAGGACGTCACGGGACGCCCGCGCCGCCCGCTGTCCGTGGCGGCACTCGTCGCCGAACTGCGCGCCACCACGGTCGACCCGCGTGTCTCCGACGGCCCTCCGGGAGGCCGCAGCCCGCCGCCTCGCCCGGCTCGCGGCCCTCGCCGACGAGGACGGCCGCCCCTTGGTGCCGTCCGCGCACCCCTACCGCTGGTGGGGCATGTTCGAGCCGACCGAGTCCAAGGTGCCGCTGCGCGACCGCGACCAGCCGGTCGTGCTCTCCGGCAGCGCCCTCGACCAGCTCGCCAACACCTGCGCCCTGCAATGGTTCCTGGGCCGCGAGGTGAAGGCCGACGCGCCCGCGACCGCCGCCCAGGGCTTCGGCAACGTGGTGCACGTCCTCGCCGACGAGGTCGCCTCCGGGCATACCCCGGCCGACCTGTCCGTCCTCATGGAACGGCTCGACTCCGTGTGGAACGCCCTGGCCTTCGACGCGCCGTGGAAGTCGGACCAGGAGAAGGACAACGCGCGCGTGGCGCTCGAACGGTTCCTGAAGTGGCACGTCATGGACCGCACCGGACGCACCCCGGTGGCCAGCGAGCACGACTTCGACGTCACCCTCGAAGCCGGTGACTACCAGGTGCGCATCCGCGGCCAGATGGACCGCGTGGAGGCGGACGGCGAGGGCCGTGCCTACGTCGTCGACTTCAAGACCGGCAAACAGGCGCCCACCGGCAAGGAGGTGGAGCGCCACCCGCAGCTTGCCGTCTACCAGCTGGCCGTCCGCGAGGGTGCCGTCGACGACGTCTTCGACGGTGTGCGCCCCGAGCCAGGCGGTGCCGAACTGGTCCACCTGCGTCAGGGCGCCGCCCAGCGCGACGGCGGCGAGACCCTGCCCAAGGTGCAGGCCCAGGAGCCGCTGGAGGGGGAGTGGGTCGGTGACCTGCTGGCCACCGCGGCCGGCAAGGTCCTCGACGAACGGTTCACACCGACCGCCGGCCAGCACTGCACGCACTGCGCGTTCCGGGCCTCGTGCAGCGCGCGGCAGGAGGGCCGTCATGTCGTCGAGTGATCTATCGCACCAT
>KE354013.1 GCA_000415505.1 Streptomyces afghaniensis 772 | reverse complement strand
CCGAGGCGAGGAGTTCGAGCGCGACGACGGGGTTCGTACGCGGTCTGCCACACCACGGCCTGGCAGCCGTACTCCGCCATGGACCACTGGTTGTCGACCACGTGGTACAGGTACACCTCGCGCGGCTTCCCGTCCCGCACGCCGCGCACCCAGGTGCCCGCACATGTCTTGCCGTGCATCCGCTCGCCGAGCGTCGCCGGGTCGGGCAGGCACGCGGCGACCACGTCCCGGGGCGAGACCGCCACCGGACCGTCCGGCCCCGGCACGGTCACCGGCTCGGTGCGGTCCAGGCCCAGCAGGTGCAGCGTCTTCAGCGTCTCGACGAACTCGCGGCCCAGGCCGTACTTGAACGTGACGCGGCGCGTGTCCACCCAGCGCGGCACGAGCAGCACCTCCTCGTGCTCCACGTTCACGCACTCGACTTCCCCGATGCCCTCGGGGAAGTCGAAGACCTCGGCCTCGCTGAAGGGTTCCGTGGTGAACCAGCCCCGGCCGGCCTCGTAGACGACCGGCGGGTTGAGACACTCCTCGATGGTGGTCCAGATGCTGAACGAGGGCGCGAAGCCGTAACCGTCGACGGTCAGGTTCGCGCCGTCGCGGATGCCGATCTCCTCGATCTCGTCGAAGAGTTCGTCTGCGGCGTACCGCGCGAAGACATCCGACAGGCCCGGCTCCACGCCCATGCCGACGAGCGCCAGCACGCCCTCCTTCTCCCAGCCGGCCGCCTGCGCGAACTGCTCGTCGCCGAGCTTGACCCCGCACTCCTCGTACGGCCGTTCGGCGTGCGGCCGGGACAGTGACATCGCCATGTCGACATACGCGGCGCCCGCGGCGCGGGCCGCGCGGAACAGCGGCATCACGAAGCGTGGATCGGTGGCGTTGAGCAGGACGTCGCAGCGGTGCCGCGCCAGCAGGCGGGCCACCGCCGGCTCGTCGCCCGCGTCCACCTGCGCGGCGGTGAACCGCGCGTCGCCGCCCAGCTCCGCGACCGCCGCCTCGGACCGGCCGGGGTCGTGGTCGGCCACCACCATCGCGTCGAAGAACGGCCGCCGGGCAGCGATCCGGGTGATCGCGCCGCCCACGCCTCCGGCACCCACGAGCAGTACACGCATGACAGAAACTCCCCTTTTGCGAAGAACGTGGCGCGCCCTCGGAGGAGATACAACGCCGCCCCGTGTCTTAAGGTCAATGGCGTTGGCATAAGGCCGGTGGAGGGAGCCCGTCGTGCCCAAGCCCGTGGTGCCCGAGGAGAGACGCCGCCGGCGCAGGCCCACCAAGAGCGGCACCGTGCTGTCCGAACGGCTGATCGTCGAGACGGCGCTGCGCATGCTGCGCGAACACGGCAGCGCGGGGCTGACCGCCCGCAGGCTCGGTCTGGCCCTGGACGCCGACCCGAGCACGCTCTACCGGTACTTCCGGGGCATGGACGAGCTGACGCTCGCCATCGGCGACGCGCTGATCGGGCAGGCGCTCGGCGGCTGGGCACCGACGGGGGAGTGGCGGGCGGACCTGCGGGCCGTCGGGCTGCGCATCCATGCCGCGTACGTCGAGCATCCGCAGGCAGCGGTGCTCACCGCGAGCCGCGTCTCCGGCCGCGCCCATGAACTCGCGGCCGACGAGGCCGTCCTGGACATCCTGCGCACGGCGGGCTTCCCGGTGCCGGACGCGGTGCGCGTCTACCACGCCTTCGTCGACACCACACTGGCCTTCGCCGCGCTGGACGCCGCCTCGCTGGCCCTGCCCAGCGCCTCGCTGCGGGCGGACGAGGAGATGTGGCGCTCGACCTACGCCCGTCTGCCCGCCACCACCCACCCCCGCATCGCGGAGGCGGCACCCCTGCTCGCCACCCGCATGCTCACCAGCGCCTATCCGACGGCACTGGACATGTTGCTGGACAGCGCGGCGGCCCAACTGGACGGCGTCCTGGGGGAGTAGGGCGTCACGCCCGCAGCGCCTCCCCGGCGGTGGCCGTCACCGTCTCGGCCACCTGCGCCAGCGCGGGCGAGTCGAGCTTCCACTGCTGCCAGTACAACGGCACGTCCACCGGCCGCTCCGGGGCCAGCCCGACCAGCCTCCCGGTGCGCAGCAGCGGGTCCGCCTGGGCCTCGGGCACCAGACCCCAGCCCAGTCCGGCGGCGACGGCCTCGACGAAACCCTCCGAGGTCGGCACGTAGTGCCGCAGCGCGCTCGCGCTGCTCCGCCCCCGGGTGAGCCGGCGCACGAAGCCGTCCTGGAAGTCGTCACGCCGGTCGAACGCCACCACGGGCAGGTCGGGGAGCACCTGTTCCAGCGGCCCGCCGAGGTGGCGCGCGGCGAAGCCGGGCGCGGCCACGGGCAGGTAGCGCATCCGCCCCAGCGACCGCACCGAACAGCCCGGCACTGGGTCCGGCGACGAGGTCACCGCGGCCATCACCACCCCCTCCCGCAGCAGTGCCGCCGTGTGGTCCTCGTCCTCGCGGCGCAGTTCGAAGTAGAGCCGCAGCTCCTCCGGCACCCGCATGAGCACCCGGAGGAACCAGGTGGCCAGTGAGTCCGCGTTCACCGCCACCGACACCCGGGTCGGCTCACCGGTCCCGCTCAGCCCGAGCTCCGCGTACGCGTCGCGCTCCAGCCGCGCCACCTGCCGGGCCAGCCGCACCAGCACCTCACCCGACTCCGTCGGCCGCACCGGCTTGGTCCGCAGCAGCAGCACCCGCCCCGTGCGCTGCTCCAGCGCCTTCACGCGCTGACTGATCGCCGACGGCGTCACATGCAGCGCGGCCGCCGCCGCGTCGAACGTCCCCTCGTCCACGACCGCGAGCAGGGTCCGCACCTGGTCCAGCAGAAGATCGGTCATCATCACGCCTGCTAATGATACGTAAGAATCTTTAGCTGGACCCGGATCGGGCCCGTCCGTAGCGTCGACGCCATGACCAGCACCTTCACCGCCGGCGCCGCCGGTTTCGGCACCGGACTGTCCCTCATCGTCGCCATCGGCGCCCAGAACGCCTTCGTCCTGCGTCAGGGGATCCGCCGTGACGCCGTCCTCGCCGTCGTCGGCATCTGCGCCCTGTCCGACGCCGCCCTCATCGCGCTCGGGGTCGGCGGGGTCGCGCGGTGGTGGTGGCGTGGCCGGGCGCACGTGACGGCGATCGGCTGGATCGGCGCGTCGTTCCTGCTGTGCTACGGCGCCCTGGCCGCCCGGCGGGTGCTCCGGCCGGACGGCGGCGCGCTGAAGACGGAGGGGGAGGCGGCCGGATCGATGCGCCGGGCGGTCCTCACCTGCCTGGCGATGACCTGGCTCAATCCGCACGTCTACCTCGACACCGTCTTCCTGCTCGGCTCCGTCGCTGCCGACCACGGCCCGCTCGCGCGTGGACGTTCGGCGTTCGGCGCCGTGCGTGGCCAGTCTGTGCGTGGTTCGCCGCCTCGGCTTCGGTGCCCGCATGCTTGGCCGTTTCCTCGCCAAGCCCGCCGCCTGGCGGGTCCTGGACGGCCTGGTCGCCGCCACCATGATCGTGCTCGGTGCCGTGCTCATCGCCGGCAGCTAAGACCTCGGCTCTCCGGCGCCGGACGGCTGCTGCCATAGTGATCCCCGCCCCGGTAGGTGTAGCGAGCATCCAGGAAGCGGCGAGTGGACACGAGCGAGAGCACGGCAAAAGAGCGGGATCCGGCGCCGGAGACCTCGCGGCGGCGCGGCTGGCGGCGCTGGGCCATGGACACCCGCCCCCTGCCCCGCCCCGCCTACCGGCGCCTGTGGAGCTCGACCATCGTCACGGCCGTCGGCAGCCAGCTCACCGCCGTCGCCGTGCCGAAGCAGATCTACGACCTCACCGGCTCCTCGGCCTGGGTCGGCGCCGCGAGCCTGGCCGGTCTGGTGCCGCTGATCGTGTTCGCGCTGTGGGGCGGGGCGATCGCCGACAGCATGGACCGGCGCAAGCTGCTGCTGATCACCAACAGCGGCATCGCCGTCACCTCGCTGCTGTTCTGGCTCCAGGCCTTCACCGGCCTGGAGTCGGTGGCCGCGCTCATGGTGCTCCTCGCGGTGCAGCAGGCCTTCTGGGGCCTGAACGCACCGGCCCGCAACGCCTCCATAGCCCGCCTCGTCCCCGAGGACGAACTGCCGGCCGCGAACGCCCTCGGCTCGACCGTGATGCAGACCGGCCAGGTGGCGGGCCCGCTGCTCGCCGGTGCCCTCATCCCCGTCATCGGACTGCCGGAGCTGTACCTCATCGACGCCGTCGCCCTGTGCGTGACGGTGTGGGCGGTGTACCGGCTGCCGTCGCTGCCGCCCCTGGCCGGAACGGCGGCGCGCCGCGCGGGCGTGAAGGAGATCGCCGCCGGTTTCCGCTACATCTCCGGGCACACCGTGCTGCTGCTGTCGTTCCTCGCCGACATCATCGCCATGGTCCTCGGCATGCCCCGGGCCCTGTTCCCGCAACTCGCCGCGCAGACCTACGCGCCGTACGGCGAAGGCGTCGCGCTGGGCCTGCTGTTCGCGGCCATCCCCATCGGCGCCGTGCTCGGCGGGCTCTTCTCCGGCACCTTCTCCCGGGCCCGCCGGCACGGCTGGATGGTCATCGGGGCGGTCGTCGTCTGGGGTGCGGCCATCACGGGCTTCGGGCTGAGCAGCAACCTGTGGGTGGGGTGGCGTTCCTGGCCGTGGCCGGGGTGGCCGACATGGTGTCGATGGTCTTCCGCGGGGCGATCCTGCTGTCCGCCGCGACCGACGAGATGCGCGGGCGCATGCAGGGCGTCTTCACCGTCGTCGTGGCGGGCGGCCCGCGCCTGGCCGACGTGCTGCACGGCACCGCGGGCTCCGCCTTCGGCCCCCGGACCGCCGTCGCGGGCGGCGGGCTGCTGGTCGTCGCCGTGATGCTGGTCCTGGCCGCCGCCGTACCGGCGCTGCGGCGCTACCGCGTCTGACGCCTTACAGGGCGCCCCGCGGGTGCAGCGTGTACTGCTCCATCAGCTTGCCCCGGGTCATCTCCAGCCGGTGCGCGAGCACCTCGGCGACGTTGCGCACCAGCACCAGCCCGAGCTGCGGATCCTCCTCGCACAGCCGCAGCACGGCCGCCGCGTCGAACTCGTAGGCCCGTACGGGACTGAACGCCACCGCGCCGAAGTCCCAGGTGTACGGCGGGAACAGCCAGGACCATCCGAGCATGTCGCCCGCGCCGAGGCTGGCGACGGTCGCCCGCTGGAGGGAGTTCACCTGCTGGTCCAGGGAGACCGCGCCGGAGCGGATGACCCAGAAACGGTCGGCCGTGCCGCCCGCCTCGAAGATCCGGGCGTCCTCGGGGAAGGACACCTCCCGGGCGAGCGTCATCAGGCGCTGCCGCTGGGGCGGGGCAGGGCGGTCAGGGAGTTTGATCGCTTTGGTCATGACGCGGAGCTCCTCGCCGGGCGGTCGACTTCCGGTGCTTTCCCTACGCCCATTTCAGCCGCTGCCGGGGCCTCGGGCACCTCGGCGTGCCCAACGTTTTCCGGGGCATGAAAAAGCCCTGGCTGGACGGGGAGACCAGCCAGGGCCGTAAGCGGTGGTGCGGAGGACGGTGGGTCGACTCCGGCACCACGTATGCATGAACCGTAAACCATCTATGGGGCGTGCGCGCACTCAGGACCGGGTCGCGTGACCCGTTTCACTTCCCTCCGCGTTTCCGGCGAGTACCCGGACCGTCTCCAGTTCCGGATCCGTGGGGTCGGGCAGGTGCATCCCCGCGACCAGGCCGGTCCGCAGGTACGCCAGCACCGGCTCGGTGAGGCGCTCGCCGGGCAGGACGGCCGGGATGCCCGGGGGATACGGCGTGATCATCTCCGCCGCGACCCGTCCGGCCGCCCGCGCCACCGGCACGTCCTCGGCCGGGCCGAAGACGCGTCCCGGGGCAGCACCGCTGTTCCATCCGCAGCTCCGCCGGTGACGGCACCTCCACCCGCGGCGCCCGGGGCAGACTCCCGTGCCGACCCGCGCGACGGTCCCGCAGCGCCTCCAGCAACTGCCCGATGGTCTCCCGGTCGTCGCCGTGGGTGATCTGCGCCCCGATGCGGCGGTGGTCCACCAGATGCGCGTCGATCTGCCGGTGCTCGCGCAGCCAGTCCGCCGCCTGGAAGCCGGTGATCCCCAGCCCGGTGAGGTCGATGACGCCGGGCAGCGGGTCGAGGTCGTCGGACAGGCCCGGACCGCAGAAGTCGTCGCGGCCGTTGACGTGCAGCCCGTCGATCTCCTCGATGGCGGACCGGACCTCGCCCGCCAGATCCAGCGCGCCGCCCATCAGCTCCTCGCCGTGCAGCGCCATCTGCCGGCGCCAGCCGTCCAGACCCGCGAAGATCAGCACCGACGGGCTGGTGGTGCCCAGCAGGTCCGCGCGCATCCCCAGCAGCGCCGGCGGGACCAGACCGCCCTGGAGATGGAAGACCGAGCCCTGCTCCAGGCCGCTGCCCATCTTGTGGATGCTGGTCACGCAGATGTCCGCGCCCGCGTCCATCGCCCAGGACGGCAGGCCGGGGTGGAACGGCAGGTGCGCGCCCCATGCCTCGTCCACGATCAGCGGCCGCGAGCGCCGGTGGCACACCTCGGCGACCGCCCGCAGATCGGCGCAGCCGCCGTACGGCGTGGGGCTCGTGACCAGCGCACCGCGCGCGTCCGGGTGGGCCTCGAAGGCCCGTTCGAAGTCGTCGGCGGACGGGGGATGGGCCAGGTGCCGCTCGGCGTCCCACCGCGGCTCGACCCAGACGGGCTCGATACCGGAGATGATCAGCCCCGCCACCACCGACTTGTGGGCGTCACGCCCGATCAGCAGCTTCTCGTGCGGCCCGGCGACCGACAGCATCGCGGCCTTCACCGACAGGGAACTGCCGCAGGTGCTGAAGAACGTGTGCTCGGCGTGCACCGCGTCGGCCATCAGCTCCTGGGCGCGTTGCAGCACCCGCCCCCGGGTGAGCCGGTCGTCCAGACCGCCCGAGGCCAGCACATCGCCGTGGAAGACCGCGTCACCGAGGACCTCCCGGACCGCCGGGTCGGCGCCGCGGGCCTGCTTGTGCCCGGGCGGGGTGAAGGAAAGGTGCCCCTTGCGGCGGTACTCGTCCAGGGCTTCCAGGACCGGTGCTCTGGTGTGGTCGGCTGTCATGCGCACCGGGTTCCCGGCAGGTGCCGGCACAATCCGCCCGTGCCCGGCAGCGGGCAGCGGACCTCCTGGTCAGCCCTCCGCGGTGTGTTTGCCCGGGGTCAGGATCTCGTCCAGCACCGTCAGTACCGCCTCGTAGGACATCTGCCGCACGGTCGCGTCCCGGGCCGCCTGCGGGTCGGTCGGGCCCAGTTCCTCGCTCCTGGTCCGCCAGGACCGCTCCTCGCGCACCGCGCAGGCCCTCGCGCGCTGGATGCGCCGCAGCAGTTCGTCGGAATCCACCACATCGGTCATGCACCCCGCGTACCCCGGCGACGCGTGGTGATGGCAACGATTCACGGCCGTCCCGGATCTCCCGGATCGCCCAGGGGTCTTTTCGGGTTCTTTTTGCGGCAGTGGTGCGGACCGAGGTTTGCAGGTGCGGGGAGAGGTCAGCCGAACTATGGAGGCCCGCGGCGCTCGCGCGATGCGCCCCGAAACCGCGGGCGGTGGAAGGAAACACCGAACAGCGGGTCCGTGAGCCCGAGGTGTGCCCGGGCGGACGGCCACGGTACGGGATCCGGACCCGGGTCATGTCTGACCGAGCAGGGAGCTGAAGGATGTGCGAGGAGCACATGATCGAATCAAAATTCGAGCCGCCCGGTGCGCGCCGGGCCCGGCCGTGCAAACCCGCCGAGGCACGCCGGGCCGTGGAGCGCGCCGTGGCCGAACGCTGCCGCACGACCCATACGCCGTGTGACGCGGACGCCCTGTCCGACGCGCTGCTCGTAGCCTCGGAGCTGACGACCAACGCGATCCTGCACGGCGGCGGAGTCACCGACTTCCAGGTCGACGTCGACGGGCCCGGTGTGCGGCTCTCGGTGAGCGACCGCAGCGACGAACTGCCGGTGACCGCGCCGCCCGCCGATCCGCACGGACGGCTGCGGCACGGCGGCCACGGCTGGCCCATCGTCTGCCGGCTCTCCCGTGACGTCCGCGTGTCCGACCTGCCCGCCGGCGGCAAGTGCATCACCGCCGTCGTCCCCCTGGCCTGAGCGCCCGAATGCCGGTTCACTCCAGATTGCACAGCAAAGTGGAGTTTGTTCCACCGGCGTCAGGGCAGACGCAATCTCGTGCTTCGGACCGGAGGCGCGCCAGCGGGAGCGGTGTGTATGACTGCCCCGGAGGCCCTCCAGGCGATCCGGGCAGCGACCGTCCCGCGGTAAGTCCCTGAAACCATCGTTGTTCAGGAGCGAATCCGCATGCTCATCGATACGCCCACCAACCGTCCCGGCACGCCCGAAACGACGACCACCGCCACCCGGCGGCGGCACGACGACGCTCCGGACACCGCGGCCCTCTTCGCCCGGCTGGCCGAGCTCGAGGAAGGGCCCGAGCGGGAAGCCGTCCGCGACGAACTCGTCACGCTGTGGCTGCCCATGGCCCACCGCATCGCCGGCCGCTTCCGCGACCGCGGAGAGTCGATCGAGGACCTCCGGCAGGTGGCCGCCCTGGGCCTCGTCAAGGCCATCGACCGGTTCGACCCGAGCCGGGGAGCCTTCGAGAGCTACGCCGTGCCCACCATCACCGGTGAG
Organism: Streptomyces afghaniensis 772; assembly: GCA_000415505.1. Classification (GTDB taxonomy): domain Bacteria; phylum Actinomycetota; class Actinomycetes; order Streptomycetales; family Streptomycetaceae; genus Streptomyces; species Streptomyces afghaniensis. Next base: position 13,162 of record KE354013.1, on the reverse strand, counting down.
GTCAAGCGGCACTTCCGGGACCGCATGTGGGCCCTGCGGGTCCCCCGCCGCGTGCAGGAACTGCGCAACAAGGTGCGGGTGGCACGCCGTGAACTCACCCAGAACCCGGGCAGCCCCGAGCCCTCCGTGGCGGACATCGCCGCCCACACCGGCCTGACCGAGGAAGAGGTCAGCGCCGGGCTCGAAGCGCTGGAGAGCTTCAGCACCCTGTCGCTGGACGCCGAACTCTCGGCCGACGACGACGGCTACAGCCTCGCGGACACCCTCGGCGCGGCGGACTCGTCCTACGACGTCGTCGTCGACCGCGAGTCCGCCAAGGAAGGCCTGCGCCGCCTGCCGGAACGCGAGCGGGCCATCCTCTACATGCGGTTCTTCGAGGACATGACGCAGAGCCGCATCGCCGACCACCTGGGCATCTCCCAGATGCACGTCTCCCGCCTCATCAGCCGCAGCTGCGCCCGGGTGCGCGACGAGGTCCTGGGGCAGCGGACGGGCAACCGCGGCACCTCCACGACGGCCTGACCACTCGACCCCCCGAGGAGCTGATAAGCCAATGCTGAGGCCCCATCCCGCCGTGCTGCGCCGTCTCGTCGACGAATACCAGGCACTGTCGGCCGTCGTGAGAGCGAGTGACCCGGCCGACGCGAGCGCGCGGGCACGCGACCTTGCGTACACGTTGTGCGTGTCCACCGGCACCCGGGACGTCGAGCGTGCCCTGGAGGTCGCTCACCAGTGGCTCGCGACCGCACCCGCACCGGCCCGCGAGTCCGCCCTGCCCACCGTCACCGGGCAGCGCATGCCGACCCCGGAGCCCGCGTGATGTGAGTGTGCCCGTGATGTGACGGGGAAGGCGTGGCACCGAAAGGGCCCGGCCGACGGCGGCAGCCGAGGCCGGGCCCCTCTCGTGTCACGCCACCCAGAGCAGGGAGTTCCATGTCCACAGCGGGACGGAAGGCCGCCGACGACGACGCCGAGCTGGAGCGCCTGCGCGCCGAGCTGCGCGACCTCCGGGCCCGGGCTCGCGTGTACCCGCTGATCTCACAGGCCCAGGGCATGCTCCAGGAGCGGTACGCGCTGCCCGACGGGGAGAGCGCCTTCGCGCTGATGCAGCGGGCGTCCCAGCGGTACAACGTCAAGCTGCGGACCCTCGCGGGGATCCTGGTGACCGCACCGCCCCCCGACAGCCGGGAACGACTGTGGTTCCCGCGCCGCGTCCGCCGGCCGGAACCGGACCTGACGTTCACCTCGGCCCACCGGTCCGGGTCCGGCAGCCGCGGCGCCGTCCTGAAGGCCGTGTTGAGCAGCACCCTGGCCGTGGTCGACACCGACATGGGCAACGTCCAGCTCACCGACCCGGCCCGGGGCGGCCTGCGCATCGAGGAGCACACCGGACTCACGCCCGACTTCGTCGACTTCTTCGCCCACGTCGGCGACGACGGAACCGCCTGCGCGCGGGCCGCCCGCGACGTCGCCCAGGTCACCGTGCGGGACGTGGAGAGCGACCCGGTGTTCAGCGAACCGGCCCGCCGGGCCATCCTGGCGGCGGGCAGCAGGGCCTGCCACAGCGTCCCGCTTACCACGGCCTCCGGCCTGTGCGTCGGCATGGTCTCGGCCCACCTCGACCGGCCCGTCCAGGGACTGACGACGGCCCAGACCAGAGCCCTCGACACCGTGGGCGGCGAGGCGGGCCGGTGGCTCGCCTGGCACGACCGCACGGTGGTCCTGGACGCCCTGGAGCACCTGCACGCCCTCGGCCGCGCCGGCCGGGGATCGAGGTTCCGGCGCTCCTGACCGCACGCGGCAGAACCCCGCCGTGCCCCTGCCGTGACCGGAATCCCCTGGTCCGGCGGCCGGGCCGGGTGTGTGCCGGCCGAGCCGGGGCATTCGGAGTGCCGGGAGGTCCAATGAACACGAGTGCGATGGCACAAGGCGGTCGGATCCGGGCCCGGCGAGCGGCGCGGGGTTCGGCGATCGAGGGGGCGGCACGGGCGGGCCTGGCCGCCCGGGGTGTGATCTATCTGCTCGTCGGGGCCCTGGCCCTGCAGATCGCCTTCGGCGACACGGGCGAGCAGGCCGACCGCGGGGGAGCCCTGGCCGCACTGGCGCAGCAGCCGTTCGGGGCAGTGCTGCTCTGGGCACTGGGCATCGGCCTTGCCGGCATGGCCCTGTGGCGGCTGTCCGAGGTGCTCTTCGGCTCCGTCGGACCGGACGGCCGCAGCGCCCGCAAGCGGCTGCTGGCGGCGGCCCGCTTCGCGTTCTACGTCTTCGTCGCCTACTCCGTGCTGTCGTTCGCGGCCCGCCGGGGCGGAAGCGGCGGCGGATCCAGCGACCGGCAGTCCCAGGACGCCACCGCCAGGGCCCTGGAGATGCCCGCCGGCCAGTGGCTGGTCGGCGCGGCCGGCATCGCGATCGTCGTGGCCGGCGGCTGGATCGGCGTACGGGCGGTGCTCCGCAAGTACCACGACAAGCTCCGGCTCGGGCAGATGAGCCCCCGGACGCGGCGGCTGGTGGACGTCACCGGCATGGCCGGCGGCGCAGCCCGCGGGCTGGTGTTCGCCGTGGCCGGTGTCTTCGCCGTCCGCGCGGCGGTCGACTACGAACCCGACCGGGCCAAGGGCCTGGACGACACCCTGCGCAGCTTCGCGGACACCCCGCTCGGCCCCTGGCTGCTGGTCTGCGTCGCCGCCGGGCTGGTGCTGTTCGGGGTGTTCTCCTTCGCCATGGCCCGCTGGCGCCGCGTCTGAGCCGCGTCATCCGGGGAACACGAAGCCAATGAGCGATTCCGAGATTCCGCATGGCGACGGCCGGCCCGTGGACGTGTACCTGGACCTCCTGCGCATCCGGATGGACACGGAGGACTACCGTCTCCTGATGCGCGTGGTGGAACCGGTCCTCCAGGCGATCGACGAGGAGCGCCTGTCCAGCCTCGACTTCGCACTCGACTCCGGGGCCGACGACGAACTGCCCCAGGAGGTCCGTGACGAGGTGGCCCTCGTCATCGCCACCGCCGTCACCGGCCGCCTGGACAACGAAGTGATCGAACTCGACGTCGACGAGACGGGCCCGGTCAGGATCGTCACGGACGCGTCCACCGCGTCCGACCCGGTCCGCCTCGGCGAGATCGCCGACTACATCAAGGAACGGCACCGGCAGACGGAGGAGCTGCGGGGCATCGCCAAGGTGAGCGGACTGCCCACCGACTTCTGAGCGCCCCCGGTCCTCACGTCCTCAGGCCCGTGGTTCCGCCACCGGCACGCCCAGCGGCCGGGCGAGTCCCACCACGGCCTCGTCCAGCCTCTCCAGATGCCGCAGCACGCGGTCGGTGATCCGGCCGTAGCGCGGTGTGCCGGCGTCGGACCCCAGCAGTGAGGCGATGCTCGGCCCGGTCTCGACCCGCGCGGCGGCGTGCTCGTCCTCGACCCGGGCCGCGATGGTCTCGATGTTGCGCACGGTGCGCCCCGCGGCCCCGCGCAGCCGGGGTCCGCCGCGATCGAGGGATGCGTGGGCAGCAGCTCGGCGGTGGCCGCCAGCGTCCGCGCGTGGTAAGCGCAGGTCTCCAGCAGCGCCACCACGTACCGGGCCGTGTGGCGCCGGGCCCGCAGGGGCGTGACCGGATGGGTCAGCGGCTGCGTGGCCGCCCGCAGATCGGCCAGCGCCTGGTCCAGATCGCGCGCCTTGTCCAGCAGCTCGTCCGCCGGCCCGCCGCTCAGCTGGCCGACCGCGGCCTCGGTGACATCGGCCAGCCGTTCCAGGACCGTACCGAGCAGCTCGTTCGTCCGGCGGTCGGTCCGCACCGGCAGCACCAGCGCCGCCGCGACCACCCCGCAGGCCGCGCCCAGCGCCGTCTCCTCCACCCGCAGCAGGAGCACGTCGAGGCTGTAGGTGTGCAGCAGCGTGTACAGCAGCCCCAGCATCGCGGTCACGAAGAACGACATCAGCGTGTACGACAGCGGCGCCACGTAGAACATCGCGAAGATCAGCACCAGGACCAGCGCGAACGCCGTCACGGTGTGCTGCCCGACCAGCCCCGCCAGGACGATGCCCGCCACCACGCCGAACACCGTGCCCAGCAGCCGGCGGTAGCCCTTGACCAGGATCTCGCCCGTCGACGAGGTGTTCAGGAAAACGATCCAGCACGTCAGGACCGCCCAGTACCAGCGCTGCGTGGACAGCAGCTCACCGCCCACGATGGCCAGCGCCGATCCGACGGCGACCTGCACGGCCGCGCGCGTGGTGGGCCGCCGCAGCCCCTTCTCCTCCTCCTCCGACGGCTCCTCGGCGCTGTCGATCGCTGCGTCCTCCGCGTCCAGCTCCTCGCGGGAGCGGGCGGTCGCGGGGGTGTCGTCGGACTCGTCCTGCGGGCCGTCCAGCGCGATCCGCAGCCCCAGCACGGAGCGGGCCGCCTCGCCGATGCCGCGGAACACGTCCTGGACGGCGGCGGGCGCGGGCGGCAGGTTCTCCTCGTCCCGGTAGCCGAGGAGGCGGTTGCGCACGTGGGCCAGGGCGGTCCCCGTGTCGCCGCTTCCGGCCCGCAGCACGAGGGTGCGCAGCGCCTGGAGGTCGCGGCGGAGCGTCGCGGTGGCCTCGTCCGGCACGGCCGGCTGCCCCACCGACGGCGCGGGCGCGCCCGGCAGGTGCAGGGTGAGGGTGTCGGCCCGTTCGGCGCTGCGGGCGGTCAGCAGCAGCAGGCCGAGCCGCTCGGCGGCGATCTCGGCGTCCGCGATGCGGCGCTGCACGAGCCGCGCCGCCGACTCGTCGGGGTGCCCTCCTCCAGCTGTGCCTGGATCATCATCGCCGTCTCGTGCAGCCGCGCGGTGCCGTCGCGCACGGCCTCCAGGGCCTTGTCCATGTCGTCCGGGCCGGCGTCGAGCAGGTCGAGCTGCGCGGACACCAGCTGGGCCAGCCGGGCGCGGAAGGCCAGCCGCAGCCGCAGCAGGACGCCCGTGGGGGTCGCGGGCACGACCGCGAAGCGCAGCAGGGCACTGGAACAGAATGCCAGGGCGATGGCACCGCACAGCGTGGGGAGCGCGGACACCTCGGCGCCGACGAACAGCGACAGGAAGTAGATCTGGAAGCCGATGAGTCCCAGCGCGGTGCCCCGGTCGCCGAACCGGCGGCCGTAGACCGCGCAGAAGATCAGGACGACGAAGAAGACGTCACCGGCGTAGAGGCGCGCGTTGAGCACCGCGCCCAGCGACACGGAGGCCAGCGCCACCGGGAGGCCCAGCGCCAGCGTCACGGCCTGCGCGCCGAGCTGCTTCTCCCGGATGGCGAAGGTGGCGACCATCGCCGCCATGGCCCCCGCCACCAGGAGATGCACATCGGCCCGCAGCAGGGCGAGCACGGCCAGCGTGAGGGCGATGGCGCCGACCGTCCGCAGCCCGGCCGTCAGGCGCAGCAGCCCCGGGTCGGACGCGGCGATCCGGTCCCGCAGTCGTGCCCGCACCGAGCGTCCCGCTGCCCTCACGCCGCCGCACTCTCTCCCGACTCACCACACCAAGATCCGCACCTCAGCATGACATGCCACGAGCGGACGGTCCCCTCCGGCCCGGTCCTCAGTCCTGCCGGCTGGTCCCTTCGACGTGTGCCCGCACCTGCTCCGGCGTCAGATAGGCGTCGGTGTACTCGAAGTCCTTCAGCCTCGCTGCCTTGCGGGCCTGGAACCCGGTCCGTACGAAGTCGTCGCCGGCGACCGCGTTGAGGAGCCAGTTCGTCATCACCCGGGTCTTGGCGACGTTGGTGCGCAGCGCCGACCAGTGGTAGCCCCGTGCCACGGCCTGGGCGGGCAGGCCGCGCAGCTCGATGCCCAGCGGCTTGGAGACCGCGTCGGTGCCGCCGAGGTCGACGACGAGCCCCAGGTCCTTGTGGACGTACGGCCGCATCGGCCCGCCCCGCAGTGACGCGATGACGTTGTCGGCGACGTGCCGGCCCTGCCGCAGGGCGTGCTGCGCCGTGGGCGGGCACATGGCCCCGTCTCCCTTGGCCAGGTCGGGCACGGCGGCCGAGTCGCCGAGCGCGAACACCCCGTCGTCGCCCGGCAGGTTCATCTCGGGGGCGACCGCGAGCCGCCCCTTGACGGTCTCCGCGCCCAGCGTGGCGATGAGGGGGCTGGCGACGACCCCGGCCGTCCAGATGAGCGTGCGGGTCGGGATCACCCGCCCGTCGGTGAAGGTGACCTCCTCCGGGCCCGCCTTCGCGATGGAGACGCCGAGGGAGATCTCGATGCCCCGCCGGCGCAGGATCTCCTGCGCACTGCTGCCGAGCTTGTCGCCGAGCTCCGGCATCAGCTTCGGCGCGATGTCGATCAGATGCCACTTGATCAGGCCCGGGTCCAGCCGCGGATAGCGCTTGACGGCGGCGTGCGTCAGCCGCTGGAGGCACGCCGCGGTCTCGGTTCCCGCGTAGCCGCCGCCGACCACCACGAACTGCAGCCGTGAGGCCCGCTCGACCGGGTCCTGGCTCGCGTCGGCCAGGTCCAGCTGCGAGATGACGTGGTCACGGATGTACGCGGCCTCGGCGAGCGTCTTCATTCCGAACGCGTGGTCCGTCAGCCCCGGGATGTCGAAGGTGCGGGTGATGCTGCCGGGGGCCAGCACGATGTAGTCGTACGGCTCGTTGACGATCTGGTCGGTGATCGTGCGGATGACGCAGACCTTGGACTTCAGATCCACGCCGATGGCCCCGCCCGGAATGATCCGTGTGCGGTACTTCTTGCTGCGGCGCAGCGAGACGGCGATCGACTGCGGCGTCAGCACCCCGGAGGCGACCTGGGGGAGCAACGGCAGGTAGAGCTGGTAGGCGAACGGCGTCACCAGCGTGACGTCGGCCTCGTCCGGGGAGAGTTTCCGTTCCAGACGGCGGACGCACTCCACACCGGCGAAGCCTGCGCCAACCACCAGGATCCTGGGTCGTGTCACGGTGTTCATCCCTTTCTGCGGCTCCAGGCGGTCTGCCTCGAACGCCTATCGACTGCCCCTGGATCGCTGGTTCGCACCCCATTGATCCCACCGCGTGTCCGACCGGCACGCCAGTCGGACGCGGCAGGCAGACGAACGCGTCGATCACCACCATGCCCGCCCCGTGGCCGAAAAGCACCAGGCCGGCGTGAAGAAGGCGTGCACACACCGGCCGGGCGGACCGTATGTCAGCCCGCCACGTCCCCCTGGAGATGGCACAGCAGCAGGCACACGTCGTCGTCACGCTCGGAATCGCTCAGCAGCGGATGCAGGATCCGGTCCGCCGAGCCCTCCAGATCCGCGTCCAGCTCCGCCGAACGGAACCCGCCGAGCGCCGAGGCCAGCCGCTCGATACCCGGGTCTATGCCCTCGAGCGCGCCGCTCGACCAGCCCGTCCGTGTACAGCGCGAGCGTCGAGCCCGGCGACAGGTGCACCGTGTGGTCGGCGATCTCCTGGGTGAGGGGGATGCCCAGCATGGCGCCGGGTTTGGCGTCGAGCGTGCGCACGGTTCCGTCGGGCGAGCCGCAGCACCGGCGGCGGATGGCCTGCGGCGGCCCAGGTCAGCGTGGGCTCGTCCGGGTGCAACCGGGCGATGACGGCCGTGGCGTACAGGTCCGGCTGGAGATGGTGCAGGAACCGGTGCAGCCGGGTCAGCAGCCGGCCCGGGCTGTCGCCGTCGACGGCGTACGCCCGCAGCGCGGTGCGCAGCTGGCTCATCATGACGGCCGCGTGCAGACCGTGCCCGGTGACGTCGCCGACGACGGTGATGAGACCGCCGTCCCGCTGGGGGAACGCGTCGTACCAGTCACCGCCGATGTTCAGCCCGTGGGTGGCGGGCAGGTAGCGCGCCGCCAGGCTGAGGCCCGGCGTGGCCGGCAGGTCCGTGAGCAGGGCGCGTTGCAGCGTCTCGGCGATGTCGCGGTTGTGCTCGAAGCGCCGGGCGTGTCGATCGCGATGCTGGCCCGCCGGGTGAGCTCGATCAGCATCACCGCGTCTCGGGGTCCCAGCGCGCACCGGGCGGCGACAGGGTCAGCACCCCCAGCGGGGCCCGGCGCGTCGGCAGCGGAACGCACAGCAGCGGCCGTGTGGGATCGAGCGCGGACGGCGGCTGGTCGTCGACGCCGGGCAGGCCACCGGGATGGTCGGCGGCGTACTGCGGGCGCCCGGTCCGGGCCGCGACCACGGCGGCGGCCGGATGCGGCGCCGACCGGTGCCTGTCGTCCTCGTGGTCGAACAGCCAGACGTCGACGCTGCGGGCGGTACTCCGGCGACCAGCAGGTCCGGTCCAGCGGCGCACGATCTCCTCGTGGTTGAGCGAGGCGTCAGCACGGCGCTCGCGTCCGCGAGGAAGGTCAGTCTGCGGCGGGCGCTCTCCGCCTCGTTGCGTGCGCTGCGCTCGGCGGCGAAGGCCTCGCGCTGGGCCCGGCCGGCCGCGTCCAGCTCGGCGTGCAGCGCCAGGACGCCCTGGTTCGTCTGGTGCAGCTCCTCGCGGTGGAAGGCGACCAGATCCTCCTGCTCGGTGAGCTTGTCCAGCACCACGGCCGTGTCCTCGTCGGCGCCGAGCAGCGCCTCCGCGAGGGCGGCGGCATCCTCCTCGACGGTGCCGCTCTCCGTGGCCCGGGCCGACCTCGGGGCAGGGGACTGTAACCTCCCACGGCGGCTCTCCGGCGGCTGCCGACGCGTCCGGCGACGGCGTCACCACGGCGTGCAGCAGCCCCTCCTCGGCGGGGGACCCGGCCATGTCCAGGGTGAGCAGCCAGGTGCCGCCCTTGGTGAGGCACTGCCGCAGCTGGGCGCTGAGGGCGGCGGCCAGCCTGGTCCGTTCGACGGTGGGCACACCGTACGCGGCGGCCAGGCGCGCGAGGGCGATGCGGGCGCGTGCCGCATCGGTGACGGTGGTGATCTGCCTAGTGCGCATCATGGGCGTTCCGGCGGGGTGGGAGTGAGCACGGCCACGGCGGTGTCGTCCCGCACCGGACGGGCGGGACTGCTCGCGTCACGTATCGCCACGGCGGCCGTCACGGCCGGGTCGGCCGTGGACAGACCGGCGTCGGACGGCGGCGTCCAGCGGCTGGGCAGGCCGTCGGTGTGCAGGACAAGCAGCCGGTCGGCCGCCCAGTCGGCCTCCTCCTCGCGGAGGGTGGCGGGCCGGTGCACGCCGACGATGCCGGGCCGCGACAGCAGCGGACGCCAGGTGCCGTCCGCGCGCAGCCGCGCCCCCACGTTCCCGATGCCGGCGAACCGCAGCAGCCCGGCCCGTACGTCGAGCTGGGCCAGGGCGACGGCCGCGCCCCGGGTGCCCTTCAGTGCGTCGTGGAGCCGCCGCAGTGACTCGGCGGGCGTGAGATGAGCCCAGCGGTACAGCGCCGTGACCGCGGCGGACGAGGCCCGGGCCGCCTCCGGGCCGTGCCCCAGACCGTCCGCCAGCATCAGCGTCAGCCGGTCCCCTGAACGCACCCACGCCCAGGCGTCACCCGAGTACTCGGCTCCGCCGTAGGGGATGTTCACACCTCCGGCGCGCACGCCGGCGACGGGCACGGACCGGTCACCCGACGGGCCGGGCCGCCCGTCGGGACGCGGTGCCGCCGGGGCCCCGCACCTCGCCGTCCGGAACCACGGAGTCCGGCCGGGACCGGGTTCGTTCCCGAGGACACCACTGTGCCCGGGCACGCTGCCGGCCTGCCCCGGGAGACCCGGCGCACCGCCGGGCGCCGCCGCGTGCCCCGTCAGGGCGCCGCACGCCACGGCTCCCACCGGCGCGTGTGCATCACCGCCCGGCCACCAGCCGCCGGCCAAGGCCCCGCCCTCGGACCACGCCGAGGCGCCGGGAACAGCCGTACCGTGCGCCGGACCCCGGCCGCCCGGCATCGATTCGGCCCCCGTCCGCCCCTCCGGACCGCCGCCACCGCGGGGCGTGGTGCCCACGCGGGCCACCGCGACCGTGCCGCGGCCGGGCGTGCTGTGCAGGGCGAAGTCGTCGGCGAGCCGCTGACACGTGCCGAGGCCCGCGCCGAGCGAGCCGGTCGTGGAGAAACCGTCGCGGAGGGCCGCGGGCATGTCCGCGATGCCCGGGCCGTGGTCGATCGCGGCGATCTGCACGACCCGCGACTCCGTACCGCCCTCCCGTGGCGCGGGCGGCGCCACGATGTCGATGAGGACCTGACCGCCCTCGGCGTGTTTGAGCAGATTCGTGGCGAGCTCGGTCGCGACCAGCGCGGCGGCCGCGGTGCGCCGCTCGTCGAGACCGGCCAGCGCGGCCGCGCTCTCCGCGGCGACCCGCGCGTCGCGCACCCGCGTCGAGTCGCGTACCGGGACGTCCCACACGCGTGGCATCAGGCCTCCTCGCGGGGGCGCGGCGGCTGGGCGCCAGCAGGTCACCCGCACGGTGGTGCCGTCGCCCGGCGTGCTGTCGATCTCGAAGTCGTGCACGAGGCGCCGCGCGCCGCTCAGCCCCATCCCCAGCCCGTCGCCGGAGGTGTAGCCGTCGCTGAGCGCCTGGTCCAGGTCGGCGATGCCCGGCCCTTCGTCGCTGAAGGCCAGCCGGAGCCCCTGCACACCGCCGCTGCTGATGTGTGTCGCCTCCATCTGTCCGCCACCGCCGTGCACGAGGGTGTTGCGGGCCAGCTCGCTGGCTGCCGTGACCAGCTTGGTCTGCTCCACCAGGCCGAAGCCGAGCCGGGCCGCGGCCTGCCGCACGTGCTGTCGCACCCATACCAGGTCCATGTCCGACCGGATGGGCAAGCAGGCCTCCACGCCCGCGGCAGTGTGCATCACGGACTCTCCTGACGCGGGCCGTCCGGACGGTACGCCGGGGTCTGCTGCGTGAGGAGCTCCATGCCCGCCTCGGTGCTGAGCGCCGTGCTCAGCCCGGGCAGCGTCAGGCCCAGTTCCGCCAGGGTGATGGCGACCGCCGGGCGCATGCCGGCCACCACGGTCCGCGCGGCCAGCAGCTTGGCCTGCGCCGCGATCTCGGCCAGCACCCGGCCGAGGAAGGAGTCGACGATCTCCACACCGGAGATGTCGATGAGGACACCACGCACCCCGGTACGGGAGATGGTCTCCGCGAGATCCTGCTGGAGCTGCTGCGCCGTGCTGTCGTGCAGGTCCCCCTGGAGCGTGACCAGCAGGACGTCGCCGAGCCGGAGAACCGGGACGTGGCCCGTGACCGGACGGGAGTACGCGTCGCTCACCGCTGACCCGCACCCGGGTTCACGATGTCCGCGCCGAGCTCGTGCAGCGCGTACCTCAGCGCGTCGGAGAGGCTGGCGCGAGTGATCACGTCCAGGTCCAGACCGAGATGCACGATGGTCTGCGCGATCGCGGGGCGGATGCCCGAGACGATGCACTGGGCGCCCATCAGCCGCGCCGCGGCGACCGTCTTCATCAGGTGCTGCGCCACCAGCGAGTCCACCGTCGGCACCCCGGTGATGTCGAGGATCGCGAACCGGGCGTGCTGGTCGACGACGGCGTTCAGCAGCGTCTCCATCACCACCTGGCTGCGGGCACTGTCCAGCGTCCCGATCAGCGGCACGGCCACGACACCGTCCCACAGCCGGATGACGGGCGTCGCCACCTCCATCAGCTGGAGCCGCTGCCGGTCGCTGAGCGCCTGCCACTCGCTCAGCGCCGTCTGCATGGCGACCAGCCGCAGGGTGCCCATCAGCACCGTCAGTGCCGTCGAACACGCCCGCAGATGCTCGGCCGGCGCCTCCTCCAGATCCGCGGCCAGCAGGTTCTCCACGGGCGGCCGCAGGGCGGCCAGCTCGCTGGCGACCTGGGTGTTCGACAGCCCGGCACGCGAGCGGGCCGCGCCCATCCGGGCCAGCTGCTCGCGCACCCCGCTGAATCCCGCGGCGTCCGGGTCCTCCACCTGATCCGAGTCGGCCACCTGGGCCAGCGCGTCCACGACGACCTTGCTCGCCTCCACCGCCTCGTCACGCGAGACGGTGAACACGGTGCGGAACAAGGGCTCGTCCGCCCACCGCTGGGCGATCTGCTCACGCCTGCGGTGCAGGAAGTCCCTGACCTCGTGTGTCGGCGTGGCGAGCTGTCCGTCCGCTTCGTGCTCCGGCACCTGGTTCTCTCCTCATCCGCGTTGCGTCGACCGAGCCCGCCAAAGGCAACGGGACGGTGCTGTGACACTTGCCGGGCGACAACTCTAACCATGCGCCGACCTCGTACGACACCGGATCCGGCGCAACCGATCCGGTTGTGGGGAACGGCGATTGGCCATCGCCGTCACCGCGCGCGGAACGGACCGCCGGCCGGGCAGAGTGGAGCGTGGACACCGGGCCGCCGGTCCCGCGGACGGCCTGCCCGAGGGGCTCCCGGCCCGTCAGGCGCTCTGTGCCCCCGGTTCCTCAGGGGTCTCCGGCGCCTCGTCGGCGCGGGCCAGAGCCTCGTCGACACTCTCCGATATAGGCACCGTGATGCTGACGCCGGTCAGGTCGAGGACGCGCCGCACGGCCGGCGTCGGGTTGATGACGTGCACGCTGCCGGCGGTCCTGCGGGTCTCCTGGTACACCCGCAGGATGATGTTCATCCCGGACGAGTCCATGAAGGGGACGGACGAGAGGTCGAGCAGGAAGTGTCGTCGGCCGTGGTGGAGTTGGTTGGCCAGATGGGCCTGGAACTCGGTCGCGGTGTCGACGTCCAGATAGCCGTCGACCGTGATCAGGGCCACGTCCTCCCGGGGCAGTTCGACCTCCACGGACAGCGGGTTCTGGGCGAGGGGCACGGGTACCTCCAACAAGTGCTACGGCCTGGGCAGGTCACCTCTGCGGATGACCGCGGTGCGGGGCGATGCCGGTCGTGGTGCGGGTGTTGCTGCCGTTTCTCATGTGCCTCCCTTCGCCACCGGGCTCCGTTTCCACCGCGCCCCCGCGATTACCCCGGAAACCGCCCCCCATGCCCCCGGGGACGAACCTTGCCGAAGCCCGCCGCCGACGACGTACGGTGGCAGGTGAGGGCGCCCGAATGCGCTTGCGGCACGAGGGTAGTTGCTGCTGTGGAGCGGGGTGGGCGGGAACCGTCCGCCGGACTCCGCGATCCGCACACCGTCAGGGAGGATGGAGCAGCGTGGCCATCGACAGAATCTGGTCGTACGCGCCGGGAAGCGGTCACGTCGAGGGGCAGGACCTGACCGGTTTCACCGTCGCCGCGACCGACGGCACGATCGGGCACGTGGACCGCGACGGCCGCCCCG
>KE354012.1 GCA_000415505.1 Streptomyces afghaniensis 772 | reverse complement strand
TTCCTGGTCCTGAAGTCGATGAGCCTGACCGACACCCTCGCTCGGGCTGATCATCCCGGCCTTCCCGACGGCGTTCGGCACGTTCCTGATGCGGCAGTACTTCCTGGGCATGCCCAAGGACCTGGGCGAGGCGGCGATGCTGGACGGCGCCGGGCCCTGGCGGACGTTCCGGTCGGTGTACGCCCCGCTGGCCGCGCCGGGCCTCGCGATCGTCGGCGTCCTGGCCTTCAACTACCACTGGAACGAGTTCTTCCGGCCGCTGATCCTCGAGACGTCGGGCCAGAACTACACGTTGCCGCTGGGGCTGGTCTCCCTCCAGGGCAACCTGGGCACCGGCTCGATCTCCGTGGTGCTCGCCGGTGTCGTTCTCTCCATGATCCCCGCCGTCGCCGTGTTCGTCGTCGGCCAGCGCCCTCTGCGTGAGGGCATCACGTCCGCAGGAGTCAACCGTTGAGCCTCGCCGCTCCCCCACAGGACCCGCACGCCCCGCGCTTCAGGGTCCGCCCGCCCGCCAACTGGATGAACGACCCCAACGGCCCGTTCCGCTGGCGGGGCCGCTACCACCTCTTCTACCAGCACAACCCCGAGGCCCCGGTCCACGCGAACGTCCACTGGGGCCATGCCTCCAGCCCCGACCTCGCCCGCTGGGAGCACCACCCGATCGCCCTGACGCCGACCGAAGGCGGCCCGGACGAGGCGGGCTGCTGGTCCGGGTGCGTGGTCGACGACGGGGGCGTGCCGACGGCCGTCTACACCGGGGTCGACCGTGACCACAGCGGACTCGGCACGATCTGCCTGGCCCGGGCGGCCGATCCGGACGATCCCGCGCTGACCGACTGGACTCCCCTGCCCACACCGGTGGTGACGGGCCCGCCCGAGGGCCTGGACGTGGCGATGTTCCGCGACCCGTTCGTCTTCCGGCACGACGGACGGCGCTGGGCGCTGGTCGGCGCCGGCCACACGGACGGTACGCCGTCGGTGCTGCTGTACGACTGCGACGACCTGACCGACTGGCGGTTCGCGGGTGTGCTCCTGGACGGCCGGGACCCGGCCGCCGCGGCGGCGTTCGGCGACCGGGCGACCGGCTGGGAGTGCCCGCAGCTGTACGCGACGCGGGGCGGCGAGTGGGTGCTGGTCCTGTCCCTGTGGGACGGCGACCCGTGGACCACCGGCTATCTCACGGGGCGTCTGGACACCGGGCGCGCTCCGACGGACCTGCGCTTCTCCGCCCGGACGGGCGGCCTGCTCGACCACGGCCGCGACTTCTACGCGCCCGCCGTGCTCCAGGAGCCGGACCGGGCACTGATGTGGGGCTGGTCGTGGGAGGCCCGCGAGCCGGGCGGGACCGACTGGGCCGGCGTCCTGACCGCACCCCGGGTCGTCGACGTCCATCCGGACGGGGCGCTGCGGGTCATCCCGGCCCCGGAGCTGCACCGCCTGCACGCCGCCGAGCCGTTCGTCGTCGCCCCGGGCCGGGCCGCGCTGCCGGCGGCCTACGACCTGACGGTCAGCGCGCGGGGGCACGCCGCGGTGAGTCTCCTGCGGTCGTCCTCGGGCGCCGAGCTGACAGTCCGGCTGGACCCGGACGAGGGCACCGTGACACTCGACCGGGGCGACTGGCCCCGCAGGGAGGCCGGCGCGCCGGCGCCGGTCGTGGTCCGGGTGCCGCCGTGGGAGGAGCTCACGGTGCGTGTCCTCGCCGACGGCTCGCTGTACGAGCTGTTCGTCGGGGACCGGGCCATGATCACCGAGCGCGTCTACCACCGGGCCGACGACGTACGGGAGTTGAGCGTGCCGTCCGGCGTGGCCGTCACCGGATGGGAGCTGGTCCCACCGATGCGCGGCTGATCACCGGGCAGGCCAGGCGCCGCACGGAGGCGGGCGGGGTCCGGCCGGTGGCGATGGCGTCGAGGAGGAGCCGGGCGGCGGCCTCGCCCATCGCCCGGTGGGGCAGCGCGATGGTGGTGAGCGGCGGCGCGAGATACGCGGCCATGTGCTCCTGGTCGTCGTAGCCCACCACCGACAGGTCGCCGGGTACGGCGATGCCCAGCCGGGTCGCGGCGTGCAGGACACCCGCCGCGACCCGGTCGTTGTAGGCGAAGATCCCGGTGGGCCGGCGGTCGGGCGGGGTGCCGTCGAAGAGGCGGACGGCCCCCTCGTAGCCGCTGGAGATCTCTCCTCCGGTCCGTACGACCCAGTCCCTGGGGACGGTGATGCCCTCGGCGCGCAGCGCGTCGCGGAAGCCGCGCAGCCGCTCCACGGAGGCGATGTCGTCCTGCCCGCCGACGAGGGCGACCCGCCGGTGGCCCTGCTCCAGCAGCAGCCGGGCCGCCGTACGGCCACCGGCGCGCTCGGCGGGGATGACGGAGGGCAGCGAGTCGTCATCGGGCAGGCAGTTCGCCAGCACGGAGTGGGTGCGGTGCAGTCCCTCTGGGACCCGGACACGGCGCAGGGACATGGCCGCGTAGATGATGCCGTCGACGCGCCGGTCGAGGAGTTCGGCGACCGCCGCGTCCTCCTTGGCCGGGTCGCCCCCGGAGTCGACCGTGAGGACCAGGTGCTCCCCGGCCCAGGCGGTGTCCATCGCGCCGCGCAGCAGCCGCCCGGCGAACGGGGAGGAGGCGATCTCGTCGGTGACCAGGCCGATCACGGCCGTACGGCTGCGGCGCAGACCGCGGGCGACGGGGTCGGGCCGGTAGCCGAGCTGGACCGCGGCCTGCCGGATGCGCTCCTGGGTGGCGGGCGAGAGGTTGCCCTCGGCGCGGCCGTTGAACACGAAGGACACCGCGGTGTGCGACACGCCGGCGAGCCGGGCGACGTCCCGCGAGGTGGGACGCCCTGATCCGGTGGCCTGCTTTCCCTCGGCGCTGCTCATGCCGTCCGCCGTCCTCATCCCCCACCCGTCCGGTTGATCACCGCTCACCCTATCCGTGACGCTGGAGGGGCGACACAGTCACAAGGACACAGTCAACGGGAAGGTCCGACGGTGATCAGCATCCCGACGCACACGCTCAACGACGGTACGGCGCTCCCCGCCCTCGGCCTCGGCACCTGGCCGCTCGGCGACGACGAGGCGCAACAGGCCGTGCTCTCGGCCCTGGAGGCGGGCTACCGCCTGATCGACACGGCGACGAACTACCGCAACGAGACGGGGGTCGGCCGGGCCGTGGCCTCCGGTGTGGTGCCGCGCGAGGAGATCGTCGTGACGACGAAGCTCCCGGGCCGGCACCACGGCTACGAGGAGACGCTCGCCTCCTTCGAGGAGTCCCGGGCCCGGCTGGGCCTGGAGTACGTCGACCTGTACCTGATCCACTGGCCGCTGCCGCGTGTGGACCGGTACGTCGACTCGTGGAAGGCCATGATCAAGCTGCGCGAGGAGGGGCTCGTCCGGTCGATCGGCGTCTCGAACTTCACGGCCGGCCACATCGAGCGGCTGGAGAAGGAGACCGGGGTGCTGCCCGCGGTCAACCAGATCGAGCTGCACCCGTTCCTGCCGCAGGACGACCTGCGCGCCTTCCACGAGGCCAAGGGCGTCCTGACCGAGAGCTGGAGCCCGCTGGGCCGGGGCACGCCCCTGCTTCGGGATCCCGCCGTGGCGCGGATCGCCGAGGCGCACGGGGTGACGGAGGGGCAGGTCGTGCTGCGCTGGCACACGCAGCTGGGCGCGGTGCCCATCCCGAAGTCGGCGAACCCCGAGCGGCAGCGCGAGAACCTCGACGTCTTCGGCTTCGAGCTGAGCGAGGACGAGATGACCGCCGTCGCGGACCGGTCGCACCGGCGGGTCGGCGGGGACCCCGAGGTGCACGAGGAGTTCTGACGGGTACCCGGGGCCCGCGAGGCAGGAAGGAGCCGCAGGTGGCTGAGCGGGACCGGCTGCGGGACTACCGCGGCAAGCGCGATTTCGGCCGGACCGGCGAGCCCCGGGGCAGCGGGGAGTCCGCCGGGGACCGGCCCCGGTTCGTGGTGCAGATCCACGACGCGAGCACGATGCACTTCGACTTCCGGTTGCAGGTGGACGACGTCCTGAAGTCCTGGTCGGTCCCCAAGGGCCCCTCGGCGGACCCGAAGGACAAGCGGCTGGCCGTGCCCACGGAGGACCATCCGCTGGAGTACGAGGAGTTCGAGGGCGTGATCCCCCGCGGCGAGTACGGCGGCGGCACGGTGATCGTCTGGGACCACGGCACCTACGAGCCGCTGAGCCACGACCGCAGGGGACGGCCGGTGGACTTCGCCGAGTCGCTGGAGCGGGGGCACGCCACGTTCCGGCTGAGCGGGGCGAAACTGCGCGGTGAGTACGCCCTGACCCGGTTCCGCGGCGACGGCAGCGGTGACGGCGAGGAGGCCTGGCTGCTGGTGAAGCGGGCCGGGGGCCGGGCCCGTACGCACGGGGCTCCCGATCCGCGCCGGGCGCGTTCGGCCGTGTCCGGGCGGACCCTCGCCCAGGTCGCCTCGGACGCGAACGGGGAGTGACGGCGATGGCCGGTCTCCTCGACACCCTGTCCGACGGGCAGCGGCGGCTGCGCGGGGCGGCCCGCCCGGGGGCGGAACTGGCGTCGCGCCCGATGCTCGCCGCGCTGAGCGACCGGCGGGACTTCTCGGACGGGGACGAGGACTGAGTGTTCGAGCGGAAGTCATGGACAGGGTTCATGACTGGCGTTGTCCGCCGGATCCTCCGCTTCCACGCACATGATCATCTATGGGAGGCGCCTCGGCTACTTGACTCCGCCGTCGACTGGTGAACGCCTGCTGTCTCGCTCGCCTTGCTCTGCCAGCGGGCAAGATGATCCTTAGCCCTCAGCGTATCCGGATGGTGCGGGCCGAGTATCCGCCCATAGTCCGCAAGGAGTTGCTTCAAGGCCGCTACGGCGCCCTGCGCATCCCCCGCCTTACCCCGCCAGTAGGCGAGAAGCAGCCGGGTAGCGAGGGTGAGCCGGTGTTCCGGGCCCCGCACCCGCTCCTGTTCCACAAGGAGTTGTCGGAAGGCTGCGGCTGCGCCGGCGGCATCCCCCGCCTTCCCCCGCCAGTTGCCGATGTTGGTCAAGGCGTTGAGCGTATCCGGATGGTCCGGGCCCAGCACCCGCTCCCGGCCAGCGAAGAGCTGCTCGAAGGCCGCGGCGGCACCAGCCGCATCCCCTGCCTCCCCCCGCCAGTAGGCCAACTTGTGCAATGCGGCGAGGGCGTCGGGGTGATCGAGCCCCAACACCCGCTCCAGACCGGCGAGGAGCTGCTCGAAGGCCGCGGCAGCACCGGCCGCATCCCCCGCCTCCCCCGTCGAGTAGGCAAGGCCCTTCCAAGTGCGAAGCGTGTCCGGGTGGTCGGGGCCCAGAACCCGCAGCGTCCGTCCAAGCAGTAGCTTGAAGGCTGCGGCGGCGCCGGCCGCATCCTCCGCCTCACGCCGCAAGCAGGCAAGGTTGTTCAAGGCGGTGAGGGCGTCGGGGTGCTCGGGCCCCGACACTCGCTCCAGGCAGACGAGGAGCTGCTCGAAGGCCGCGGCGGCACCGGCCGCGTCCCCCGCCTCCTTCCGCGAGTAGGCAAGGTTGTTCCGAGTGGTGATCGTGTCAGTGTGGTCCGGTCCCAATATCCGCTCCTGGTCCGC
The DNA here is from genome assembly GCA_000415505.1 of Streptomyces afghaniensis 772. GTDB lineage: Bacteria > Actinomycetota > Actinomycetes > Streptomycetales > Streptomycetaceae > Streptomyces > Streptomyces afghaniensis. Next base: position 10,392 of record KE354012.1, on the reverse strand, counting down.
CAGGAGCTGCTGGAAGGCAGCGGTTGCACCGGCCGCGTCCCCCGCCTCCCCTTGCCAGTAGATCAGATTGTGTCGGGCGGTGAGCGTGCCAGGGTGGTCGGGCCCCAGCACCCGCTCCCGGCCGGCGAAGAGCTGCTCGAAGGCTGCGGCGGCACCAGCCGCATCCCCCGCCTCCACCCGCCATTTGGCCAAGTCGTTCCAAGCAGTGAGCGTATCCGGGTGGTCAGGGCCCAGCACCCGCTCCAGGTCCACGAGGAGTTCTTCGAGTACGGCGACTGCGCTGGCCGCATCCCCTGCCTCCGCCCGCCAGTAGGCAAGGTTGCTCCGAGTGGTGAGCGTGTCAGTGTGGTCCTGCCCCAGCACCCGCTCCAGGTCCACGAGGAGTTCTTCGAGCGCAACGGCTGCACCAGCCGCATCCCCCGCCTCCCCCCGCCAGCGGGCGATGTTGGATCGAGTGGTGAAAGTGTCGGGGTGGTCGGGCCCCAGCACGCGCTCCTGATATGCGAGGAGCTGCTCGAAGGCCGCGGCGGCACCGGCCGCATCCCCTGCCTCCCCCCGCCAGTAGGCAAGGTTGCTCCGAGTGGTGAGCGTGTCAGTGTGGTCCTGCCCCAGCACCCGCTCCAGGTCCACGAGGAGTCCTTCGAGCGCAACGGCTGCACCAGCCGCATCCCCCGCCTCCCCCCGCCAGCGGGCGATGTTGCCTCGGGTGGTGACAGTGTCGGGGTGGTCGGGCCCCAGCACCCGCTCCAGGTCCACGAGGAGTTCTTCGAGCGCAACAGCTGCGCCAGCCGCATCCGCGCCCTCTCCCCGCCAGTAGCCGATGTTGGCTCGGGTGGTGAGAGTGTCGGGGTGGTCGGGCCCCAGCACCCGCTCCCGGTGGGCGAGGAGTTCTTCGTAGGCTGTGGCGGCGCCTGCGGCATCCCCCGCCTCTCCCCGCCAGTAAGCGACGTTGTTGCGGGCGGCGAGGGTGTCGGGATGGTCGGAGCCCAGCACCCTCTCCAGGTACGCGAGGAGTTCCTCGAAGGCTGCGGCGGCGCCAGGCGCGTCCCCCGCCTTCCCCCGCCAGTAGCCGATATTGGTCAAGGTGGTGAGGGTGTCGGGGTGGTCGGGGCCCAGTACCCGCTCCAGGTCTGGGAGAAGTTGCTCGTAGGCGGCAGTTGCCCCTGCCGCATCCCCCGCCTCCCCCCGCCAGTGGGCGATGTGGGCCCGGGTGGTGAGGATGTCGGGGTTGTCGGAACCCAGCACCCGCTCCTGGTACGCGAGAAGTTGTTCGAAGTCGACGACTGCCCCTGCGGCATCGCCCGCCTCCCCCCGTTGGCGGGCGAGGTTATGCCGGGTAGTGAGCGTGTCAGGGTGGTCCGGGCCCAGCACCCGCTCCAAGTCTGCGAGGAGTTCTTCGAGGGCTGCGGCGGCGCCGGCCGCATCCCCCGCCTCCCCGCGCCAGTAGGCAAGGTTGTGTCGAGTGGCGAGGGTGTCGGGGTGGTCCGGGCCCAGCACCCGCTCCGCCTCCGCGAGCAGCCCCTCAAGGGCTGCGGCGGCGCCGGCTGCATCCCCCGCCTCCCCTCGGCCACGTGCAATGCGGGTCCGGGTGTTGAGCGCATCGGGGTGGTCGGGCCCCAGCACCCGCTCCTGGTCTGCGAGGAGTAGTCGAGGGCGACGACTGCGCCGGCCGCATCCCCGCCTCCACCGCCAGTAGGCGATGTTATTTCGAGTGGTGAGCGTGTCGGTGTGGTACGAGCCCAGCACCCGCTTCTGGTATGCGAGAAGTTCCTCGTAGGCTGCGGCGGCGCCGGCCGCATCCCCCGCTCTCCCCGCAGTAGGCGATATTGGTCAAGGTGGTGAGAGTGTTGGGGTGTCGGGTCCTAGCATCCGTTCCAGGCACGCGAGGAGTTGTTCGTAGGCTGTGGCGGCGCCAGCCGCATCCCCTGTCCTCCGCCCGCATCTGGCGACGTTGTTCCGGGTGATGAGGGAGTCAGGGTGGTCGGGTCCCAGCACCCGCTCTTCGTCCGCGAGTAGTTCCTCAGAGAGTGTGGCGGCACCGGCTGCATCTCCCGCCTTCCCCCGGAAGCGGGCGATGTGGGTCAAAGCGGTGAGGGTGTTGGGGTGGTCGGGACCCAGCACCCGCTTCTCGTCTGCGAGGAGTTGCTCGAGCGCGGCTGTGGCGCCTGCTGTACTCCCCCGCTTCCCCCTGCCAGTAGGCGAGGCCGTGCCGGGTGGTGAGCGTCTCAGGATGGTCGGGACCCCAGCACCCGGTCCCGGTCCACGAGGAGTTGCTCGTAGGCGGCGATTGCGCCTGCCACATCCCCGCTCCCCCGCTGCCAGGCGATGTTGAAGCGGATGGTGAGGATGTTGGGGTGGTCGGGACCCAGCACCCGCTCCTGGTCTGCCAGGATTTCTTCGAGTGCTACGACTGCGCCGGCCGCGTCCCCGCTGCCCCCCGTTGCCGGGTGAGGTTGGTCCGGGTGGTGAGGGTAACGGGGTGGCCCGGGCCGAGCACCCGCTCCTGGTCTGCGAGGATTTCTTCGTAGGCTGCGGCGGCGCCGGCCGCATCCCCTGCCTCCCCCCGCCAGTAGGCGATGTTGTTCCGGGTGCTGAGGGTGTTGGGGTGGTCGGGACCCAGCACCCGCTCCTGGTCTGCGAGGAGTTGTTCGTAGGCGGCCGTGGCTCTGCCGCACTCCCCGGCCTTCCCCTGCCCAGGCGGGCGAGCTCGTGCCGGGCGAGGAGTGTGTCGGGATGGTCCGGATCGAGGTGGTGCTGGGTCGTGCTGACCAGATGCTGGAAATAGTGGCGAGCAGCCGCGACTTGGCCGGCCTCGCCGAGGCTTCGCCCCGTACGGAGAAGCACGGGGTGAGCGCCGTCCTGGTACATGGCCCCTTGACCATGGAGGGTGACCGCATCGGCATTGACACGCAGGGCTTGAGCAAGGGCAGTGTCGCGTTCAATAGCGGGCCAAGCGGCGACCAGAGCGTCAGCGGCCGTACGAACGAGTCGGTCAAACTGGTCTGCGGGGAGAAGGAAGTCCCGGACGGTGCGTTGGACGAGCTGGTGGACGCGGACTGCTTGGTCGCCGCTGCCGGGCGCGTAGTCGATCAGGCTCAGGCGGTGCAGCGCCCGGAGCGCCTGTGTGGCCTGCGCAGTGACATCTTCGACAGACATCTCGCCCAGCGCGTCATTCGCACCCTGCTCGATCAGGTGGATGAGAGCCGGTGGGCTGATCAGAACGGAGGTGGGGATGCCGTTGGGGTCGAGCAGTGCGACGAGCTGCAGCATCGGACGGGCCAGCCCGATCGGCGGAAGCCGGTCGGCGCGCTCCAGGGACAGCGACAACGAAGCCGGGACGTTGAAGGCCTGATCGTCAGGCAATCCCGATGCCTCGGGCAGCATATCCGTGAGGTGCCGAGCTCGATCCGCAAGCAAGGCGCGGTAGTCGGCACAGCACAGGTCAGCGTCAACGAGGTAGGCCACGGCCTGGGACAGAGCCAGCGGCAGGTGCCCGAGGCTGTCGGCAAGCCCAGCGAGCTGCTCCACAGGTTCAGTGGTGGCCATGAGCAGCCAAAGCAGTGGTGAGGTAGGTGATTGCCTCGTCGTCTGTAGAACAGCCCCACCGGCACCAGCCGACGGCCATGTCCCGTGAGGGCGGCGTCACGGCGACGTGTGGTGATGATGGTGTGGCCGTGCGTGCTGGCGGGGGGCCACAAGCCGCGCAGATCGGCGGGGTCGGCGAGGTCGTCGAGCACGACCAGCCAGCGGCGCGTGGTGCCGGGCCTGGGCTCCAGCCAGGCCAGGAACGCCCGCGCGGCAGAGTCCCCATCATGAGGGTCGGCGCCGATGATCTCGACCGCAGCCTGGGAGTAGCCTGCGACGATCGAGTCGCGGGTGCCAGCGGTAATCCAGACCAGCAGGTCGAGCTCCCCGGCCTGCCACAAGGTGCGGGCGTGGTGGGCAGCGAGCTGTGTCTTGCCGACTCCGCCAAGGCCGGCCAGAACCTGGCCATAGACCGCACCTTCCCCGCTATGGCCTGCATGATCCAGCTGCCGGAGGTGGCCCGGTCCTGGAAGCAGTCGGCCTGCCGGGGCAACGTGCCGACTTGGTGCGGCCAGGCCACGGGGGGCCGCGGTGCGGCGTAATAGGCGACCTTGCCGATCCACGCGGCGGCGATGCTGTGATCGCTTGCCGCAATACTCACTGGCGCACCGATAACCGCAGGTGCTGGGGGTTGGCTTGTCGGCCCGCTCAGTCCTGGGGCCGGGCCGACGCCGGATGAGGGCCGACGTGTGCATCCCCCTGGATCACTGCGCCCGCGATCGATCCCTGCTCCGCGCGGATGTCCAGGTTTCCGCCCGCGGCCACTCCGCCTTGCCCGGCCGTCACAGCCACGCCTGGGACGTGACCGACCAGCAGCGTACGGAGTTGATCGGCAGCCTGGTCACGCTCCGGCGCATCCAGGCGCTCCAACAGCGCCTCGACGCGGGCATGCCAGGCGGCTTCCTGGCTGATCCGCACCCTCTCCACCTGGGTCGGGTCAGCAGTTTCCAAAGCAGCGGCGGTCTGGTCAAGCCGCTCGAGTTCCGCCCGCTCCCGCTGGGCGTCGCCCCTTGCGAACCAGCGCGCCACCGCTAGCCGGAACCCCGTCCACGCATCCGTGCCCGCAGCCTGCACCACAGCCGTGCCGCCCGCCGCGGCCAACGCCGTCAGCGTCTCCACCAGCATCTTTCCGGCCTCCTCACTTGAGCGGCCTCTCTCAAACGTAACGCCACACATCGACGTCCCGCAGATGCAGCGCCTTGCAGGAACACCTCGTGCTCATTGCCGGCGAATACCCATACACACTACGAAAACGTGATCGTCATAGGGCCAGCCGATGCTCATGAACAGCCCAACAGTGCATGAATGGTTTCGGCCGGCGCACCCTGCTGGACCTGCGTGAGCGGCTCGACGGGCTGCGCGAGTCCGGTTCGCCGTTCGAGGGGCCGGTGCGGGAGGCGGGCGCGCGCTGGGTACGGCCGGAGCTGGTGGCCCGGATCGCGTTCGCCGAGTGGACGCGGGACGGCATGCTGCGCCACCCCGCGGTACCTGGGGCTGCGGGGCGACAAGAAGCCATGGGACGTGGTGTGGGAACGCCCGTCGGGGCATGCTGCCGCGTGAGCGGGCCGGTCAGAACAGCGGCGTGAGCGGCTGTTCGCACCAGATGGTCTTGCCCCGCGTGGTCTGCCGGCTGCCCCAGCGCTGGGTGAGCTGGGCGACCAGCAGCAGTCCGCGGCCGCCTTCGTCGTCCTGGTGGGCCCGCCGCAGGTGCGGGGAGGTCGAACTGCCGTCGGACACCTCGCAGATGAGGGTCTGGTCGCGGATGAGACGGAGCTGGATGGGCGCGGCGCCGTACCGGATGGCGTTGGTGACCAGTTCGCTGACGACGAGCTCGGTGACGAAGGCCGTCTCGTCCAGCCCCCACGCGGTGAGCTGCTCGGTGGCGGCCTGGCGGGTGGCGGCCACCTGCGCGGGGTCGGGCATCACGTCCCAGGTTGCGACCTGGTCCGCGCCCAGTGCCCGGGTGCGGGCCAGCAGGAGGGCGACGTCGTCGCCGGGCTCCTCCGGCAGTACGGCCTTCAGCACGGTGTCGCACAGGGCGTCGAGCGAGTCGGCGGGCACGGTCAGGGCGCGGCACAGCTCGTCCGTGGCGTGGTCGACGTCGCGGTCGCGGTCCTCGATGAGGCCGTCGGTGTAGAGGGCGACGACGGAGCCCTCGGGCAGCTGGAGCTCCGTCGCCTCGAACGGCAGCCCTCCGACGCCCAGTGGGGGCCCGGCGCTCATGGGGATCAGCCGTGCGGATCCGTCGGGCAGTACCAGGGCGGGCGCGGGGTGCCCGGCGGCGGCCAGGTTCAGCCGGCGTGTGACGGGGTCGTAGACGGCGTACAGGCAGGTCGCTCCGAGTTCGGCGACCTCGTCGCCGTCCTCGTCCGACGCGAGGTGGGTGACCAGGTCGTCGAGGTGGGTGAGGAGTTCGTCGGGCGGCAGGTCCACGTCGGCGAGGGTCCGTACGGCTGTGACCAGGCGGCCCATGGTCGCCGTGGAGGGGATGCCGTGGCCCACGACGTCACCGACGACGAGCGCGACCCGGCTGCCGGACAGCGGGATCACGTCGAACCAGTCGCCGCCGATGCCGGCCGCCGAGCCGGAGGGCAGATAGCGGTGGGCGACCTGGACGGCGGCCTGACCGGGCAGTCCCCTCGGCAGCAGGCTGTGCTGGAGCGCCAGCGCGGTGGTGCGCTCGCGGGCGAAGCGGCGGGCGTTGTCGACGCAGACCGCGGCACGGCTGGCGAGTTCCTCGGCGAACACGGCGTCGTCGGCGGCGTAGTCGTCCGGCTTCCGGATGCGCACGGCGACCGCGACACCGAGGGTGGTGCCGCGGGCCCGGAGCGGCACCGCCATCATCGAGTGGGCGCCCTGGCGGTAGGGGCTGCCCTGCGGGGAGCGCGTGTTGCGCTCGGCGACCCAGCGCATGAAGGACGGCTCCCCCGCCTGGCTGACGATCGCCCGGCCCTCCCGCATCGCCCGCGCGATGGGGGAGAACGCGGGGTAGGCGTCCACTTCTCCCAGGTGAACGGCGGCTTCCGGGGTGCCCTCCGTGACGGAGCCGTGGGCGACGCGGCGCAGCACGATCTCGTCGGTGGGCACGGTCGGCGACTCCTCCGCGCCGAGGACCCAGTCGAACAGGTCCACGCTCGCGAAGTCGGCGAACCGGGGCACCACGACCCCGATCAGCTCCTCGGCCGTGCGCACCACGTCCAGAGTGGTGCCGATGGCCGCCGCGGCCTCGTTGAGCAGTGCCAGCCGCTGTCGCGCCCAGTACTGCTCGGTGCTGTCGAACGCGGCCAGGGCGGTGCCCAGGAGCTCGCCGGAGTGGTCGCGGACCGGCCACATCTCGGTGACCCAGGCGTGCTCCCGGTTCAGGGCCGGGGCGCCGGTGTAGCTCTCGTAGCGGAGCGGGCGGCCGGTCTCGACGACGTGGCGGAGGTGCCAGTTGAAGCCCTGGCTGTGCTCGGCCTCCTCGACGGTCTCCGGGAAGTGCCGCCCCAGCAGGGTCTCCTCGGGCACGCCCATCACATGGCAGGCGGCGTCGTTGAGCCGTAGATAGCGCTGGTCGGTGTCGAACACGGACATCGACATGGACGCCTGCTGGAAGGCCTTTCCGGCCAGGGACGTCTCGGCGCTGCCGGGCGGCTCGGCGGTGATCACGAAGCCGTGCGGTGCAGCGTCCGGGCCGGTCACGGCGCAAGCTCTGACGCGGAGCCCGATCAGATAGCCGTCGTGGTGCCGCACCATGACGGTGCCCGACCGCGCGGACACCGCCTCGGGCGGCACGTCCTCGGCGAGCAGCTCCCGTACGGACCGGCCCACGGCCTCGTCGGCCGGGTAGCCGGTCAGCCGCCGGGCACCCTCGCTCCACCCCGTCACGGTGCCGCGAGCGTCGATGATCGCAGCAGCGGAGGCGTCCTCCATATCGTCCAGGATTATCCCTTTGCCGCCCTGTATCAACCGCGACGGAGCATTCGTGACAGCGTCAGCTCCGGTGAGCGCGCAGGGCGGCGAGGGCCCGGTCGGCGTGCGCGTTCATGCGCAGTTCGCTGCGTACGACGTCGAGGACGGTGCGGTCCTGCGCTACGACGAACGTGGTGCGTTTCGTGGGTGCCAGGGAGAAGCCGCGTTTCACGCCGAACCGCTCACGGACCGTGCCGTCGGTGTCGGACAGCAGGGGCATGCCGAGGGCGTGCTGTCCGGCGAACTCCTGCTGGCGCTCGACGGTGTCCCCGCTGATGCCGACGGGGCGCGCGCCGACGGCGGCGAACTCGGCGGCGAGATCGCGGAAGTGGCAGGCCTGTGCGGTGCAGCCGGGGGTCAGGGCGGCCGGGTAGAAGAAGAGCACGACCGGGCCCTCGGCGAGCAGCCCGGACAGGCTGCGGACGGTGCCGGTCTCGTCGGGCAGGGCGAAGTCCTCGACCGTGTCCCCGGTCTCCAGGCGCGCGGTCACGACCGGCCCTGCGCGTTCCGTGCGACGCCGCGGGCCCAGAGTACGAGGGGCACCTGCAGAGGCAGGCGGCCGAAGGCCGCGGCCTTCTGCGGCGCGGGGCGGTGGCGCCAGTCCGCCGCCATCTTCACGTTGGCGGGGAACACCCCGACGAAGAAGGCCGCCGTGGCCAGCGCGGCCGCCTTGCGGGTGCGCGGCAGCGCCAGGCCGGCGGCCAGCGCGAGCTCGGCGGCTCCGCTGGCGTGGGTCCAGGTCCTGGGCTTGCCCGGCAGACCGCTCGGGATGGTCGCGTCGAACGGGCGTGGAGCGGCGAAGTGGGCGACCCCCGCGGCGGCCAGCAGGCCGGCGAGCAACAGGGGCGAGCGTTCGGACCGGGACACGGTTCCTCCTCTGATGGCCTGCCGCGCGATATTACTGGACGGTAAAAGGGTGGCTCCGGCGGGGGCTTGGACAGGTCAGCCGCGCCGGTTGTACGCGCCCGGCGTGTAGCCGAACGAACGGCGGAAGACGTCGATGAAGGCGCTGGCGGAGGACCAGCCGCAGCGGTGGGCGACGGTCGTGACGGGCAGGCCGTCGGCCAGCATCCGCAGGGCGTGGTAGAGCCGTGACTGGGTGCGCCACTGCGGGAACGTCATGCCGAACTCGCTGCGGAAGAGCCGGCTGAGGGTGCGCTCCCCCACTCCGGTCGCGGCGCCGAGGGCGGCGAGGGTGCGCGCGTCGGCCGGGTCGTCGTGCACGAGCGAGCAGACGGCGGCCAGGCGCGGGTCGGCGGGCGTGGGCAGACGCAGCGGCTGCTGCGGCGAGAGGCGCAGCTGGTCGCACAGGACGGCACGCAGCCGGTGCCGCTCGGGGCTGTCGTCGCCGGGGTCGCGGGTGCAGGCGAGGATCAGCTCACGCAGCAGCGGGCTGACGGCGAGGACGGCCGGGTGGTCCAGGCCCAGCGGGTTGTCACCCGTGGGCAGGCCGACCAGGTGCAGGTCGAGCCGGCCGTGGGCGCGGTGGGCGTGCACGGTGCCGGCCGGGACCCAGATGGCGCGGGTGCCGGGCGCGAACCAGGTGCCGGCGTCGGTGGTGACGGCGACGACGCCGGAGCCCGCGTAGACGATCTGGTGGTCGTCGTGCCGGTGTGCGTCGATGCGGTCGCCCGCGGCCATCCGCTGGGCGCGGGTCGGGGCTGTCGGGGTGTGGCGGATCTTCGGCACAGTCAGGCAGATTATCGGAAGCGGGCCAGGCGCCTGGGCGGCGACGATCTCCGGGTGACCGCTTCCCGCCGCAACCGGCCCGTCGCCCTGATGTCCCTGGGACACGCCTGCGTGGACGTGTACCAGGGCGCCGTGGCCGCTCTGGTGCCGTACTTCGTCGCCGAGCGCGCCTACTCCTACGCCGCCGCCTCCGGTGTCGTACTGGCCGCTTCCCTGCTCTCGTCGCTGGTGCAGCCGCTGTTCGGGGTGCTCACCGACCGGTGGGCGATGCCGTGGCTGCTGCCGCTCAGCGCCCTGACGGCCGGTGCGGGCGTCGCCCTGAGCGGGGTGACCGGCTCCTACGCGTCGACCCTGGCGGTGGTCGCCGTGTCGGGGGTCGGGGTGGCCGCCTACCATCCGGAGGCCGCCCGGGTGGCGCGGGCCGTCGCGCACGGCCGGCACACGGCGATGGGCTGGTTCTCCTTCGGCGGCAACGCCGGTTTCGCCCTGGCGCCGCTGCTGGTGTTCGCCGTGATGGCGACGGGCGGCCTGCGCGCCTCTCCCCTGCTGGCCGTCCCGGCGGTGGCGGGAGCGGCGCTGTGCGCGGCGGCGGTGCGCGCGGCCGCGTCCGGCGTGGCGGAGGCGGGTGCACCCGTCGGCGCGGGTCGGGACGACTGGCCGGCCTTTCTGCGGCTGTCCGGGGCCGTGGTCTGCCGTTCGGTCGTGTTCGTCGGTCTGAGCGCGTTCGGCTCGCTGTACGTGCGGGAGCGGACCGGGGGCGGGGAGGTGGCCGGTACGGCGGCGCTGTTCGTGCTCTACGCCGGTGGTGCGGTGGGCACGCTGGCCGGGGGGCGGCTGGCCGAGCGGTACGGGCGGCTGGCGGTGGTGCGCCGGACGTACGCCCTGACGGTGCTCGCCGTGGCCGGTCTGGTTCTGGTGCCGGGGCCGCTGGTGTACCTGTTCGTCGCGCTGGCGTCGGCGGGCCTGTACGTGCCGTTCTCGCTGCACATCACCCTGGGCCAGGACTGTCTGCCCCGGCGGGTGGGCACCGCGAGCGGGGTCACGCTGGGGCTGACGGTGAGCGTCGGCGGCCTCGCCGCGCCCCTGCTCGGGGCGCTGGCCGACGCGGCGTCCCTGCGGACGGCGCTGCTGCCGCTCATCGCCCTGCCCGCGGTGGCCGCTGCTGCT
>KE354011.1 GCA_000415505.1 Streptomyces afghaniensis 772 | reverse complement strand
AGTCGCTGTCGCTGACCGGCTTCACCACGGTCGGCCAGTTCGTCGGAACCCTCGACTACGTCGCGCCCGAGCAGATCTCCGGCAAGCCCGTCGACGCCCGCTGTGACGTGTACGGCTTCGCCTGCGTCGTCTTCGAGGTCCTCGCCGGACACCCGCCCTTCCTCCGGGACGACGACATGGCCCTGCTGTGGGCTCACCAGTACGACGACCCGCCGCCATTGACCGAGTCCCGGCCCGGCCTTCCACCCCAGGTGGACCCGGTGTTCGCCAAGGCCCTCGCCAAGAACCCCGACGAGCGCTACCCCTCCTGTCTCACCTTCGTCGCAGCCCTGCGCGCCGCGACGACCGGTGGCGGAGCCGGCGCCGGGCCCGCGCCAGCCCGGATGGGCCGGCCGCCGGGGTAGGAGGGGCCGAAGCCGCCGCCGCGCTGGGCGGAACCGGTCTTCGTGGAGCGGGCGTAGAGCACGGCTGCGGGGCAGCCGGTGTGCCCGGCGTCAGCCCGTCTGCTCGGCGCGCACCTCACCCCGCCGCCGCACGTGCCGCGCCGACAGCGCGCCGGCGAACCCGGTCAGCAGCCCCCACGGGACGGCCAGGCCCACGGCTCCCCACAGCCGGGGTCTGAGGAACAGCTCACCCGCGAGGCCGCCGCCCAGGTCGCCGATGCCGAGCACGGACAGGCCGTAGTGCGCGGAGACGCGCCCGACCAGGCAGATCATGAACACCGTGAGCGCGAGCGCCAACGCCATGTGCACCGCGTGCTGCCAGGCCCGTACCCGCGCCGGCGACCGGGCCGCCATCACGAACGCGGCGGCGAGCAGCAGCACCACGTCGACGACCAGCAGCCACCACACCCTGCCGTCGTGCTCGGCGAGTGTCCGCAGGTTCAGCTCGGAGATGTCCGGGGTGCGCAGCACCTCGTCGAGCACATGCGGCATGGGCAGCCCGAACGGCCCCTCCACCCGGCCGTTCCAGGTGGCACCGAGTCCGATCGTCAGCGCCAGCCACACCAGATTGGGCATGCCGAGCAGGATCACGGCGAACGTCTCCGCCACGTGCCCCCGCGTCGCCGCGACGACCAGGGCGACGACCACGCCGATGACGACGCACGCGAGCAGCAGCGCGACCATCGCGTACGCGGCCGGCCGCACCGACGCCTGGAAGCGCAGCAGCCCGGCCGGCAACGGGGCCCCGCGCGACACCAGCAGGGCCAGCACCAGCACACCGGCCAGCCACACCACGCCGACGAACACGGACAGCGGAACGTCGGTGGTGAAACCGATCCTCGGCGAGGCGCCGAACAGGTCGCCCAGTTCGCCCAGCGCGTCGTTCCCGAGGGAGATGTCGAACGTGTGGCGGGCGGCGAGGGCGAGACCGATCAGCCCGAGCAGCCACAGCACCGCGATCCTGGCGGCCCAGCCGGCCAGCTCCGCCGTACCGGCGACCGCGCGGTGCCGCAGGGGCCGCAGGAATCCCCAGGCGATCACCAGCGCCCCGGTGAGCGTGACGGACAGGGGGATGACGGTCAGGCCCGCCTGCGTGTCGGCGAGGTCTCCGGCGCTTCCGGAGAGCTTCACGGTGCCCCCGACGGCGGTGACCACGGTCGCCGCGACGACCGGTGCGAACGCGCCGTCCGGAAGGTCCGCCGCCCCGGCCGCCCACAGGCCCAGCGCGGACACCGCCGCCATGGCGAGCAGCGCGCCGACCACCGTGACGAGGGCATGCATCCACCCGTGGCGGGCGACGGCCCGCTCGCCGGAGGTACGTGCCTGGCCGGAGGAGGTGCGCGAACTCACGCTGCCACGCTAAGCAGCACCCGCGCCGGACGCCCGCCGGGAGGTCCGTCCGCGTCGGCTTGCGAGCCGTACGGGACCGGGGCACACAATGAACTCGTAGTGGAAAAAGCGGTATACACCAGGACTAACCACCTCCCGGTGTGAGCAGGCCGCAGGGAACCCACGCGGGAAGAAGAGCACGTGAGCGTCGAACCGCCGTCGTCCGGCCGCCCGACAGGACCTCCCTCGGGGCCGCTGTCGGGTCCCTCCCAGCCGCCGTCGGGAGGCGGGCCGCCCTCCGAGCCGCCGAGCGGGGGAGGGCAGGCACCGGAGCCCCGCCGCCCCTGGTGGGGGTCGGTACCTCGCGTGGCGCTGATCGCCACCGCCGTCGTGGCCGCCGTGATCCTGGCCGTGGTGCTCACCCGGCCCGACGGCGGCGGCACCGGCGCGTCCGACGGCGGTACCAGCACGGCCGAGGGCGAGGTCTTCCTCCAGCCCGCGGCCGACACCGGCCCGGACCCGTTCACCGAGTCCACGGCGAAGGAGAGCTCGGCCTCACCGGTCTCGCCCTCGCCCACCGAGCTGGCCACGCGGAACGCCGTCCAGGGCGTCCAGGGCGGAGCGCCCGGTCTGTACGGCGGCACGCGCAACGTCGCCAGCTGCGACGTGGAGAAGCAGATCACGTTCTTCAAGGGGGCTCCGGACAAGCAGCGGGCGTTCGCCTCCGTCGCCCGGGTGGACCCGCCCGACGTCCCCGCCTACCTGCGCTCGCTCACTCCCGTCGTGCTGCGCATCGACACGCGCGTCACCAACCACGGCTACAGCAACGGCCGTGCGACCGGCTACCAGGCCGTCCTCCAGGCCGGCACGGCCGTCCTGGTCGACGACCGCGGCATGCCCCGGGTGCGCTGCGCGTGCGGCAACCCGCTGTCCGCGCCGGTCGCCCAGCAGAGCGCGCCGAAGACGACCGGCGACGCGTGGCCGGGGTTCAAGCAGTCGAACGTCGTCGCGGTCACGCCCGCCCCGGAGCCGGTCGACGTCTTCGTCATGTGCGAGCCCGACGGCGAGTGGTTCGAGCGCCACAAGGGCGACACGGGCACGAGGGACCGCAAGACCGAGAAGCCCGACAAGCCCTCCCCCTCGGTGAGCATCACGACGCCGACGGGGACCACCGACACGACCTCGTCGGAGCCGCCCACGAGCGAACCGCCGACCTCGGACCCGGGGACGTCGTCGGAGCCGCCCACCTCGGACCCGGGGACGTCGTCCCAGCCGCCGCCTCCGCCCGGGGACGGCACCGGGAGCGACACGACGGACCAGGCCCCGTCCTCCTGACCCGGCCCGGTTCACCCGGCACGGACCACCAGGGCGTAATCGCCGAGACCGAGCAGACGATCGGCCGGCAGGTCGCCGTGGGCGGTGCGGATCGCCTCGAGACGGCCGGTCTCCGGTTCGAACACGACGTCCTGGACCGTGCCGAGCCCGTCGCCCGTCTCGGTGAGGATCCTCAGCCCCGGCAGCTCGTGGTGCTGCGGCACCTCGGACGGGGCGGCGGCCGAGCGGACGAGCACGGCGTCCGGGCCGACGGCGTGCAGGGCGCCCCAGGCCAGCACGGACTCCCTGCGGGAGTGCCTGCGGCGCACCCGGACGTGGGTGACCACACCGGCCGGGGCGTCGACCGTCAGGGATTTCAGGACTCCGATCTCTTCCGCCTCGGTCAGCGTCAGCACCGGCAGCCCCCGGGCCTGCGAGAACAGCATCATGGCGATGTCCCCTCGTGCCCCTCGTCGAAGGCACCGACCCGGGCGGCGAAGGCCGGCAGGTCGTCGGCCACGTAGCGGGTGGCGTCCGCCGGGATCACCAGCGCCCGGCCGAGACCGTGAGCGTCTCGCCGCGCGGCACGTACACCGGTGCCGGCGCCCCCGTGGACGCCCTGCCGCCAGCCGCCTTGCCCGCGGCGATCCGGAAGCCCACGACCCGGCCGCTGGTGCCGCCCTCGACGATCACGTCGAGCACCGTGCCCACCTCGGCGCCCTCGTCGGTCAGCACCCTCGCGTGCAGCACCCGGCCCTGCTGGACAGCGCGGCGTGCCACCGCGACGGGTGTGTCCGCAAGGGCACCGGCGTCGACGATCATGACCGCGTCATGGCCCAGCGAGTGCACGGCCGTCCACGGCAGGCTCTGCTTCAGCGGGCCCGACAGCAGTCCCCGGCCGCTGAGCGTGAAGCCGTCGACCCGCCGGCGGCGGCGTCGAAGAGGGTGTCCTTGACCTGGGCGACGGCGTCGCCGCCCAGGGTGACCACCGGCAGGGTCGTCAGGCTCCGTGCCGCCCTCAGCTCGTTCATCGCGCGACCTCCCCGCGGGCGGGCCCGTACCGCGATGACCGTCCCCGGCCGTCGGCCGCCGGACCCGGTTCCTACCGGGTGCCCCGCGGACAGGGGACAATGCCCGGGGCACCGGACGGGCCGAACACCTGTCAGGACTGCGAAGCCAGGCTCGGGGTACGAGCACTGTGCAGAGCGTCCGGCCAGTCCGGCTTCCCAGAGAGAAACGAATGATCGACCACCTGGACGGGGCAGTGATACCGACTGGTTTCGACGTGCCCGTGGAACCGCTGAGGCGGGCGGCACACTACACCGGCGAGCAGGGCTGCATCGCCGAGGCGCGGTCCTTCGCCGCGCTCTTCCTCGACCAGCTCAGGACCGAGTGGTGCGCGCGCATCGACGACCGGGTCGGCGGAGCGGTGCAGCTCGTCGTGAGCGAGCTGGTCACCAACGCCGACCGGCACAGCAACGGGCCGTACATCCTGGAGCTCGTCGGCACCGACACCGCGGTGACGGTGTCGGTCTACGACAGCAGCTCCGCACTGCCCCGCATCTTCCCCCGCAACCCCGAGCGCGTCGGGCGCCACGGCCTGGAGATCGTCCACGCGCTCGCGGAGCAGGTCAGCGTCGAGCGGGTGCCGGTGGGCAAGCGGGTACGCGCCGTGCTGCCGCTCGTCGGCGAAACCGATCACTGAGCCGTCCAGCGACGCCTCCGGAGCCGACACAGACGCCCCCGGAGCCGACACAGAGGCGGGTGCCGTCCCACTCCCGCACGTGGGGGACGGCACCCGCTGGTCGCCGGCCGCGTCAGGCGCAGCCCAGCTCGCCCAGCATTCCCTCGCGCAGCCGTGTGATGATCCGCTTGATCAGGCGGGAGACATGCATCTGCGAGCAGCCCAGCCGCTCACCGATCTCCGCCTGTGTGGCCTCCTCCACGAACCGCATGTGGAGGATCTGCCGGTCGCGCTCGCTGAGCTCCGCCATCAGCGGGGCAGCGAGTGGAAGTCCTCGACGAGCCGCAGCCCGTCCTCCTCCACGCCGATGAAGTCGGCCAGGACCGCCTCGCCGCCCTCCGGGCCGTCTCCGGTGAGCGCGGCGTCCAGTGACGACGAGTTGTACCCGTTGGCGGCGATCTGTCCCTCGACGACCTCCTTCTCGGAGATGTTCATCAGGGTGGCCAGCTCGGTCACCGTGGGTTCTCGGTCCAGCCGGCTGGCGAGTTCCTCGCGGGCCTTGGCCAGCTCCACCCGCAGTTCCTGAAGCCGCCGCGGCACGTGCACAGCCCACGTCGTGTCCCGGAAGAACCGCTTGATCTCACCGACGATGTACGGCAGCGCGAAGGAGGTGAACTCGACCTCGCGCGACAGCTCGAACCGGTCGATGGCCTTGATCAGACCGATCATGCCGGTCTGGACGATGTCCTCCATGTCGTCGCCGCGGCCCCGGAACCGGCCGGCCGCGAACCGCACGAGCGACATGTTCATCTCGATCAGCGTGTTGCGCGCGTACTGGTACTCGTGCGTGCCCTCTTCGACTTCCGTCAGGCGCTGGAAGAACTGACGGGACAGCTCCCGGGCGTCCCGTGGGGCCACGGACCGCGGGTCCACGACTCCCGGCAGTGCTCCGTCACCCGTGCCGGCCTCCGCGTTCTCTTCGACGACCTGTGCCTGCGACCGGATCACGGCGGTCTCCATTGCCTCTCCCCTGAGCGTCACGGCGGACATCTGCCTAGGTCCTTCCGGGTTGCGGGTACCCGGTTCCGTGCTACACATGCCCGGCAATCGGCGGGGCGGCGGAAAACAGGTGCCGTGCGACGGTCCGGGCCGTCGCACGCCACCCGCGTGACCGGCACCGGGCAGGCGGGTCCGGGCGGGGCCAGGGCTCCCAACGCCGCCCGGTGACCGGCCGGTTCGGCGATTCCACCGAGAGCGGAACGCCGCCCCCTTCCGCCGGCGACCAGGACTCCTAGGCTGGAGAAGTGAGCAACCACGTGCCGAACGAAGCCCGCGTCATCCCCCTGCGCCCGTCCGGCGCGCGCCCCCCAGGCCGCCCGTCCGGCCACCGCTCCGCCACGGCACGGGCCGCCGCCTCCCGCCGCGAAGGAGCCCCTGTGGCGCGACCTGGTCGGTGACGTGCTGCGGCGCGAACGTCTTGCGCAGGAGCGCACGTTGAAGGACGTCGCCGACGAGGCGCGGATCTCCATGCCGTACCTGTCCGAGGTGGAGCGCGGCCGCAAGGAGGCCTCCTCGGAGGTCCTCGCAGCCGCCGCCCATGCCCTCGGACTGAGCCTCGGCGACCTGCTGTCGAGGGCGCAGGGCGAACTGACCCGCGTCACCGCGCGGTACCCGGGCGGCAGCCGCCGCGGGGCGTCCACCCCGTCGCACGACGGACTGTGCATGGCAGCCTGAGCCCGGTGGGCCGGCCGGCGCCTCAGACCCGCACGAGACGCCGGCTGAGCACCTCGTCGGCCAGCCCGTAACTCACCGCCTCCTGCGCGGTGAACACCTTGTCGCGGTCCATGTCGGCCCGCAGGGCCGCCACGTCGTGGTGGGTGTGCCGGGCCAGCACCTCCTCCACCTGGGAGCGGATCCGCACCATCTCCTTGGCCTGGAGCGCCAGGTCGGAGACCATGCCGCGCTGCCCGCCGGTCGCCGGCTGGCCGAGCAGCACGCGCGCGTGCTCCAGGACGAACCGCCGCCCGGGGTCACCGCCGGCCAGCAGCACCGCCGCGGTGGAGGCCGCCTGCCCGACGCAGCACGTCGAGATCGGGGCCCGTACGTACGACATCGTGTCGTAAATGGCCATCAGGGAGGTGAACGAGCCGCCGGGGGAGTTGATGTAGACCGAGATCTCGCTCTCCGGCGCCGACGACTCCAGATGGAGGAGCTGTGCGATGACGACATTGGCGACCCCGTCGTCGATCTCGGTGCCGAGGAAGATGATCCGCTCGTTGAGCAGCCGGCTGAAGACGTCGAAGGACCGCTCGCCCTGCGCGGTGCGCTCGATGACGTTCGGAATCGTGTAGCTCCCATCACTGCAGCCCCATCCTGCGTCGCGTCGTGGCCGGGCGACGTCATCGAGGGATTCCACGACCCGGTCACCATGCCGTACTCCCTGGCCTCCTCGGCCGTGAACCAGCGGTCCCGGTCGCCGTCCCGGGAGATCGTCTCCGGGCTCTGGCCGGTGTGCTCGGCGGTGATCCGCTCGATGGTCCGCTTGGTGAACTCCAGGTTCTCCGCCTGGATCTCGATGTCGGCGGTGGTGCCGCCGATGCCCGCCGACGGCTGGTGCATCATGATCCGCGCGTTCGGCAGGGCGTAGCGCTTGCCCGGCGTGCCGACGCTGAGCAGGAACTGGCCCATGCTGGCGGCGAAGCCCATCGCCAGCGTGGAGACGTCGTTCGGGATGAGCCGCATCGTGTCGTAGATGGCGAGCCCCGCGTGCACCGCCCCACCGGGGCTGTTGATGTACAGGCTGATGTCGGTGCGCGGGTCCTCCGCGGACAGGACCAGCAGCTGCGCGCAGACCCGGTTCGCGGAGACCTCGTCGACCTGCGTGCCCAGCAGCACGATGCGCTGCGCGAGCAGCGTGGGCGGCCAGATGGTCGTCGGAACCGGGGTCGGAGGGGTGTCCGCCCTCCGTCCGGCCCGGCGGGGCGAGTGTCGTGAGGTGGGGTCATCGGTTCTCCTCGTCGTGGCAGAAGGGCCGCGGACATGCCGCGGAGGTGCCGTCGACTCCACTCTTGGCCTCGGACGACGCCCGCAGGCGGTTTCTCTGCCCTTGGCAGATCCGCTCCCGGCAGAGCCCGCGCCCGTACCGCCCGACTCAGCCCTTCTCGCCCAACTTCCGGAAGAACGCCGGCACATCACCCCGCCGTACGCCCGTCCCGTGCCGGGCAGCTCGTGCGGCCGGAGAAATATCGCCCGCGCGGCCGATGAGTTTCCCGGTGTGGACCGGTCGACACAGATGACAGCGATCCACGCCCCAGGAGGTACTCATGGCATCCGACGGTTTCACCACGTGTCTCTGGTTCGACGGCCAGGCCGAGGAGGCCGCCCATTTCTACGTCTCGGTCTTCAAGAACTCCAGCATCGGAAAAACCGCCCGCTACCCCGAGGGAGCGCCCCAGCCCGCCGGCAGCGTGATGACCGTCGAGTTCACGGCCAACGGCCAGTCGGTTCCTCGCACTCAACGGCCGCCCCCAGTTCAAGTTCACCGAGGCGGTCTCCTTCATGATCTTCTGCGAGAACCAGGAGGAGATCGACTACTACTGGACCAAGCTCACCGAGAACGGCGGCGAGCCCGGCCCCTGCGGCTGGCTCAAGGACCGGTACGGCGTGTCCTGGCAGGTCATCCCCGACCGGCTCGACGACATGATCACCGACCCCGACCCGGCGAAGGCGGCCCGGGTGACCCAGGCGTTCATGGCGATGGGCAAGTTCGACATCGCGGCCCTGGACAAGGCGTACGCCGGCGAGTGACGCGCTCCCGGACAGGGGCGGGAACCCCTGCCCCTACCGGGACTCGGCCAGGACTCTCCCTGATCACATGCCGCGAGTTCTCCGCGACCGGCGGGTTGGCTCCCAGTAGTACGGCAGTGCGATGACCGCGATCGACAGGGCCCAGCCCCGGCCTCGCGCCCACTCGGCCTCGTCAGCGCCCACGGCCTCGCGGAAGACGCCGCGGACCTCGGCGGGCAGCAGACACCAGGCGCCGATGAGGTCGACGGCGGGATCGCCCACGCCCACCGTGCCGTAGTCGATCACGGCGGTCAGCCGCCCGCCGCTGACCAGCAGGTTCCCGGCCATCAGATCACCGTGCGCCCACACCGGCGGCCCGGTGTACTCCGGGGCGCGCAGGGCCTGCTCCCACAGGTCCGTCACCGCCGCGGTGTCGATCCGCCCCGCCAGCTGCGCGAGCGCCTCACGCATGAACCGGTCCCGGGCCGCCAGAGGCACACCCCGGTACCCGATCGGGCCCTCCGCAGCGTCGATCCGGCGCAGGGCGGCGACGTACGCCGCCAGATCCTCGGCGAGCAGCCGGGGTTCCTCCAGCGCTCCGGGCACGGGATTGCGGCCGTCCAGCCAGCCGTACACCGCCCAGGGCCACGGGAAGGCCTCGCCGGGCTCACCCCGCCCGAGGGGCTCGGGCGCGGCGGCGGGCAGCCCGGGTGCCAGCCGGGGCAGCCACCGCAGTTCGTGCGTGATGGCCTCGACGGCGCGGGGATGCCGGGGGAGGCGTACGACCTTGTCCGCGCCGAGGCGGAACACGGCGTTCTCCGTCCCGGAGGACTCCAGACGCCGCAGGGGCAGCCCTGCCCACCGGCGGGAACCGTCCCGCGATCAGCCGGCCGACGACCGAGACGTCGATGTCCACTTCGTCCTCATGCATCCGCACCGCACACATGGCGCCATTCGAACGGTCAACTCGCCGACTGTCGAACGGTTTTCGTGATCTCCCGGGCCATGCGCAGGATGCCGGGGGAACGGACCGGGCAGGGCTTGGGCGTGGACGTCGTGGGCGCGAGGCAGAAGTGCAGGTAGTCGTCGTCCCGGTGCAGGGCCGTCCGGTCGCGGGACGGCTGAGTGCAGTAGTCGGGATGGGCACGCTCGTAGGCGGTGCACGGAAGGTACTGCGTCCAGGCGTAGCGGTCCGTGCCCGGACTCACCGCTCTCCCCGCGTCGGCGACGACGCCGCCCGTCGTGGCGGCCAGCCGTTCGTACAGTCCGTTCACCCGGCGCACCCGGTCGGGCGTGATCGGATCCGGACCCTGGAGCACCCACACGATCCGCGGCCGGTGGGAGCCGCCGGCCGTCGCGATCTGCTCGACGAGCCTGCGCGCGTCGGCCTCGTACCGCTCGAAGTACCGCTCCCGCGAACCGTCGTACGTGATCCGGTCCATGCACCAGGTGAAGTCCCAGGCGTTGCCCCAGAACTGCAACACCACGAAGTCCGGACGCAGCGACCGTACCAGGGCGGCCGCCTTGTCCCGGGCCGGGACGAGGGACCGCTCGCCCGTGCCCTCCAGGTAGTCGCACAGCGTGGTGCCCGAGTAGGGGGCGCTCGTGTACTTCGCGCGCAGGTCCCGGCGCAGTTCCTGGCCGAGGACCTTGTGGTTCTCCATGGCGAGCGAGTCGCCGAGGTACAGCACGGTGGGCGCCTGCACGGGGGCCCGGGCGCTGGGGGACGCGGGGGCCCGCTGATGCGTGGTCGCGGACACGTCCGGGGCGGACGGCGGGGGAGTCCCGGGCCCGGACGACGGATCACCGCACGCGCCGAGCAGCAACCCCGCCACCAGCACACCCACGATCCACGGTCTGCGCATCAGGCAACTCCCGCCCCCGGCCGGTGAAACGGCTCACCAGGCAAGCACAGCCGGACCCCGAGGGGAAGACACGTCACGACGAGTCGTTCACCGGCACCGCCGCCCCGTCGAACCGCCCGGCCTTGAGATCCGCGAGCGCCGCCACGGCCCGGGACAGCGGATACGGATGCGTGGGGGAGGAGTGTCGGTGAGGTGGATGCCGGCGACGGCCAGGACGCCGCCGCGGTCCGGTGCGCGGAGGGCGAGCGGGACCAGTTCGCCGACGGGGGCGAACAGGATCGCGCTGTCCAGCGGCTCCGGCGGCCGGGCGTACGCGTCCTGCGCGGAGGCCGCGCCCTGCTCCAGCGCCAGCCGCCGGGCGGCCGCACCGCGCGTCTGACGTGCACGGTGGCGCCCTCGGCGAGCGCCAGGCGAACGCCGCCGGCACCGTCGTGTACTCCCCGTAGCCGCCGTCGGCGGCCGCACCACCGACCACGCGCGCATCGTCCCGTCCGCCACTCGCCCGGTCCGTGACGGAACCGCCCGTTCGGCGCGCGGGTCGGTGCATGGGTGACTAGCGTGAGGAAACGGACTATCCGCTCATTCGGAAGGGCCGCAGTCATGGCCGTGCAACCTGAAGGAACCCCGTGCTGGGCCGACGCGATGTTCAATGACCTCGAAGGGGCCAAGAGCTTCTACGGAGACGTCCTCGGCTGGAGCTTCGCCGAGGCGTCGACGGAGTTCGGCAACTACACCGAGGCCTATGCGAACGGCAAGGCGGTCGCCGCCGTCGTCCCGCCCATGCCCGGCCAGGAGGGCCAGTCGCAGTGGTGCCTGTACTTCGCGGCCCGGGACGCCGCCGCCACGGCCGCCAGGATCCGTGACCACGGCGGTGAGGTGCTGATGGAGCCGATGCAGGTCGGCGACTTCGGCACGATGTGCCTGGCCCGCGACCCCGGCGGTGTCGTCTTCGGCCTCTGGCAGGCGGGCACCCACGAGGGCTTCGACACGATGGCCGAGCCGGGTGCCTACACATGGGCGGAGGTCTTCACCCGCGAGCCCGAGAAGTCCGACGCGTTCTTCCCCGCTGTCTTCTCCTACCGGCAGAAGGAGATGGAGCACGAGGCGATGGACTTCAGGATCTACGACCTCGGCGACCGCAGCGTGCTGGGCCGGATGAAGATGACGGACGACTTCCCGCCCGAGGTGCCGCCGTACATCAACGTCTACTTCGCCGTCGAGGACTGCGACGACGCCGTCGCGAAGGCCACCAAGATCGGCGGCGTCCTGCGGTTCGGGCCCATGGACACGCCGTTCGGCCGGTTCGCGGCTCTCAGCGACCCGCAGGGCGCCAACTTCTCGGTCATCGACATCACCAGGACCGAGGGTGAGATGCCGAAGACGACCGACGTGAGCTGAGACCTCGGGCCGGACGGTCCACGCGGCCATGGCATGATCGAGCCCATGCGTGAACGTGTTGTGGCCGCGTGCGACGGGGCTTCGAAGGGAAATCCCGGGCCCGCGGGCTGGGCCTGGGTCGTCGCCGACGCTTCCGAGAGCCCGGTGCGCTGGGAGGCGGGGCCGCTCGGCAGGGCCACCAACAACGTTGCGGAACTCACCGCGCTGGAGCGCCTGCTGGCGGCGACCGACCCGGACGTGCCGCTCGAGATCCGGATGGACTCGCAGTACGCCATGAAGGCCGTCACCACCTGGCTGCCCGGTTGGAAGCGCAACGGCTGGAAGACGTCCGGCGGGAAGCCGGTCGCCAACCAGGACCTCGTCGTGCGCATCGACGAGCTTCTGGACGGCCGCTCGGTGGAGTTCCGCTACGTGCCCGCCCACCAGGTCGACGGCGACCGGCTCAACGACTTCGCCGACCGGGCCGCCAGCCAGGCCGCCACCGTCCAGGAGCCCGCGGGCAGCGGCCTCGGTTCCCCCGAGCCGCCGCCCGCCCCGGACACCCCGGCCAAGGCCTCGCGGTCCCGCTCACGCGGCGGCGCGACGCGCACAGGCAAGGCGTCCGCCGCGAAGGGGTCCTCGCGCACGATCAAGGCGAAGTTCCCCGGCCGCTGCCAGTGCGGCCGTTCCTACGCGGCCGGTGAGTCCATCGCCAAGAACGACAGCGGCTGGGGCCACCCGGAGTGCCGCACGGGTGCGACCGTCTGATCAGGCGTCGAACGTGTAGTGCGCCGTGTGGTCCAGCAGATCCGCCGGACTCGTGTCGTGCCACGGCCGCATCGTCTCGCGCAGGTCGATGACGTTCGGCGTGCCGGCGGCCGGCAGATAGCCGGAGCCGGGGTGCCGCCGCTGCCACTCGGCCCACAGCTTGTCGATGAACGCGTGGTGCAGCCAGAACACCGGGTCGTTGGGGGAGACCCCGGTGGCCATCTGCCCGCCGACCCAGACGTGGACGCGGTTGTGCAGATTGACGCCCCGCCACCCTTCGAGGTGATTGCGGAAACCGTCCGAGGCGCTGTTCCAGGGCGCCATGTCGTACGTGGGTATCGACAGCACCGACTCGACCTCGGCCGGCGTCGGCAACTGGCGTCCCCCGGAGCCGAGGGAGCGCCGCAGGAACGTACGGCCGTCGACCCGCACGTTGATCGGCCAGTTCCCCGACGACGCGGAGAACGGCCCGTCCGTCACCCGGCCGTCCCGCTCGCGCCCGGTGCCGCCGAGGAAGTCGGGCGCCCACAGCGAGGCACGCGGCGAACGGTCGACGCTCCAGTCCCAGTACGGCAGGGCCACCGACGCGTCCACCGACTGCAGCGCCCGCTCGAACTCCAGGAGGAATCTTCGGTGCCAGGGCAGGAAGGACGGTGAGCGGTGCCCCGTCCGCTCGCCGTCGTCGGTGTCGGAGACGATGAACGCGTTGTGCGTCGTGACGAACTCGTCGTAGCGGCCGCTGCGCTTCAACTCCAGGAGCGCGGCGACGAAACGCCGCTTCTCGTCGGCGGTCAGGGCGGACTGGTTCTTGCGGACGGTCATGTGCGGGTGCTCCAGATGCCTTGCGGGCGGGTCAGTTGGCGGGGAAGGGCAGCAGGGGCGCGCCCTGGAGCTCGTCCACGGCGGCGCGGGCGGCGGCGCGTGGGGTGGGCACCGGGTCGTAGTGGCTGACGACGCTGATCCAGGTGCCGTCGGCGTTGCGCATCACGTGCAGTTCCACACCGTCGACGAACACCGCGTATCCCGCGCCGTGATGGTGGTGACCGGCTCCGGCGGTCGGCCGGCCCTGTATCCGGCGGCCCTTGTAGACCTCGTCGAAGGTCTCGCGGGAGTCGTGGTGCCCGGCGGCGGCAGCGGCCGGTGCGAGGGCCGGCAGGGCGCCGGCCGTGCCGGCGAGGACGGCCGCGGCGGTGAGAGCGCGGCGACGGCTGAGTTCCGGCATGCGGACCTCCTGGGATGGTTCGGCTGTTGGCCCCGCATGCCTACCGGCCCGTCCGGTACCGGGAGAAATCCGCGCGAGCCGGTTGGCTGCGATCCGGGCAATTCCCCTTATGTCATGCAAGGTTGAACAAAGATGATCTTGCTGCGAGGGAGGGATGCGCGGGCGCGGAAGGGGAGATTCCGTCCGCGAGGCGTGCTGTGACGCCTGTTTCTCCCTGTGCGGTCCGCTGCTCGTGGTGCGCGTCACGCTGCGAAGATGGCGCGATTCGGCGGTCCGGTACCCCGGCGGAGCCCTGGGCGCATCTGACCTCCGGCCTTAGGTGAATGGCAATTCACCGGCTAGGGTGAATTGCCATTCACCCGCCGCCTCGCCAGGCGCTGCCCGCTGGAGTGCCGATGGACCAGACCGCTGCGATACGCGACCGGCTCACCGTCCCGGTGCTCGCGTTCGGCGGCATCCTGATGGCCGTCATGCAGACCGTCGTCGTCCCGCTGCTGCCCGACCTGCCCCGGCTGACCGGCGCCTCGGCGGGCACGGTCTCCTGGATGGTCACGGCCACCCTGCTGTCCGGCGCCGTCCTCACCCCGGTCCTGGGCCGGGCCGGCGACATGTACGGCAAGCGGCGGGTGCTCATGTCCGCCCTCGCGCTGATGACCGCGGGCTCGGTCCTGTGCGCCCTGTCCTCCGACATCGGCGTGCTCATCACCGCCCGCGCCCTGTCCGGAGCCGCCGCCGCGGTCGTCCCGCTGTCCATCAGCATCCTCCGGGACGAACTGCCCCCGGAGCGCCGGGGATCGGCCGTGGCGCTGATGAGCTCCACCGTCGGCATCGGCGCCGCGCTCGGCCTGCCGCTGGCCGCGGTGATCGTGCAGTACGCCGACTGGCACACCATGTTCTGGGTGACCAGCGCCCTCGGTGCCACGGGCGTGACCCTGGTGTGGTGGGCCGTGCGCGAGTCGCCCGTGCGGGAGCCGGGCCGGTTCGACGTACCGGGCGCGCTGGGACTGGCCGCCGGGCTGGTGTGCCTGCTGCTCGGGGTGTCCCAGGGCGGGCAGTGGGGCTGGGGCAGCGCACGCGTCGTGGGCCTGTTCGCGGGTGCCGCCGTCGTGCTCGCCCTGTGGTGGTGGCAGCAGCTGCGGGCCGGGCAGCCGCTCGTGGACCTGCGGCTGGTCGCCCGGCCCCGGGTCGGGCTGTCCCATGTTGCGGCCCTGCTCGCCGGCTTCGCGTTCTACGCCAACACCCTGGTCACCGCCCAGCTGGTGCAGGCGCCCGAGGCGACCGGGTACGGGCTCGGGCTGTCCATCGTCGCCACCGGCCTGTGCCTGCTGCCCAGCGGTGTGGTCATGCTGCTGCTGTCGCCCGTCTCCGCCCGGATCTCTGCCGCGCGCGGGCCGCGCGTCACGCTCGCCCTCGGGGCGGCGGTCATCGCCGCCGGGTACGCGGTCCGCATCGCCGACAGCCGCGACCTGTGGATGATCATCGCGGGGGCCACGGTCGTCGCCACCGGGACCACCCTGGCCTACTCGGCGCTGCCCACGCTCATCCTGCGCGCCGTGCCGGCCGGGCAGACCGCCTCCGCCAACGGCGTCAACGTCCTGATGCGGACGATCGGCCAGGCCGGCTCCAGCGCTGCCGTGGCCGCCGTCCTGGTGCACCACACCAGCCCGGTCGGAGGCGCGCCGGTGCCCACCCTGCACGGCTATCTGCTGGCGTTCGCGATGGCCGGCGCGGTTGCTCTCGTGGCCACCGCGGCAGCGCTGTGCATCCCCGGCGACGCCGCGCAGGACGTCACGGACGGGCCGGAACCGGCCGCGGAGCGCACCCGGGGCGCGCGCGACCAGGCGATGGAGGGAGCATGAGTGCCGTGAGCACTCCACCCGTCACGCCCACGCCGGCGCGCAGGGACGCCGAGGCGACCAAGGCGGCCATCCTGAAGGCGGCCCGCCACCTGCTGGCCCGGCACGCGCACGCCGACATCACGCTCAAGGCGGTCGCCGACCGCGCCGGCGTGAGCCCGCCGCTGATCCTCAAGTACTTCGGCAACAAGGACACGCTGTTCGCCCGGGTCATGTCCTTCGAGGCCGACGCCGCCGCCCTGCTGGCCGCGCCCGTCGAGGAACTCGGCGCGCACATGGTCCGGCACCTCCTGCTCAGCCAGACCGAGCAGGGCGCCGACCCGCTGCTGCGGATCGTGTTCGCGCCCCTGCACGGCGAGCAGGGCGACATCCTGCGCGCCAACTTCCGCACCCAGGTGACCGACCTGCTCACCACCCGCCTCTCCGGCCCCCACGCCGGCCTGCGCGCCGAACTGGCCGTCGCGGCCCTGCTCGGCCTGGGCGTGATGTACGGCATCGCCCGCGGCACCGAGGTACGGGCGAGCACCGTGGACGCCCTGGTGGAGCGTTACGCGCCGGGCGTGCAGGCGCACCTCACGCCTTAGCGCCCTGCGCACCTCACCCGTTCGAGCCCTGGCCGAACAGCCGGTCCAGGAAGGCGTTGCCGTAGACGCGGTGCGGGTCCAGCCGGTCCAGCACCCCGTCCGCCTCGGCCCACTCGGCCGTGCCGACCGCGGCCGGCACCACCGTGCCCAGTACCTCCTGGTCGCTCCACACCCCGTCGTCCGTGTACGCCCACCCCTTGGACCACTCCACCCGGGTCAGGGCGGACCCGTCGTCGTACGCGAGCAGCAGGAACCGCTCGATCTCGCGCAGGAACGCCTCCGCGTCCGGCGTGCCCGGCAGCGTCAGGATGTCGAGCCACACGGCCGTGTCCCACTCGGGGTGGTCCGCGCGTGGCCGGAGCGCGGACAGCAGCGGCGGACGGGCCCCGGCCACCCCACAGTCGCCGGGGTCGTCCAGTCCGGTCACCCGGATCTCCACCGACCCGTTGACGGGGAAGCTGCCCCGGGCCGCGTACGCCGCCAGCCGCTCCCGGTAGAACGCGGCGAACTCGGCCACGATCCGCTGCTCCTGGTCCCTGGACGTGAGCACGGCATAGCCGTTCGCGTGGACCTGCAGCGTGGTCGGCTTCAGATACAGCAGGGTGTTCTTGGACGGCCCCCAGATGTCGCCGGAGAGCGTCGCCACCAGCCCGAGAGCGGCCGCGTCGTACTGCGCGGCGCCGAGCAGCGGCGCCAGATACCAGGCCGCCTCCGACGTCATCCGGCCCACCAGCTCCGCCACCGGCGCCGGGATGTTGTCGGAGAACGGGTAGTTGTACGGCCGCCTCACGTGCCGTGAGGTCAGCGGCCGGGTGGGGGAGACGCTCCACACCTTCAGCCAGGGGTGCTCGGTGAAGGCGAACCAGATGGCCTCGACCCGCCCGGCCTCCTCCAGGAAGCTCGCGAACGTGCGGCGCCCGTTCCCGGAGCCGGGCGCGGCGAACAGTTCACCGGCCGGGACTGTCCGTACGGCTCACACACCGCAGGTTGGTGTTCGCGCCACCCGCAGCACCACCTCGGTCACCAGGGACGCCCGAGATGGGTCAGCAGCGCGGCGCAGTCCCCTTTGTCACGGTGGAACGTGCGCAGCGCGTACGCGCCGGCCCGGGAGTCCCACACCACGGCCGTCAGGGACAGGATCAGATTGCTCAGCGAGCCGTACGTGTGCCCCTGCGGGCGTCGCTCGCCCCGTGCGGGCACGGCGGTGCCGTGCGCGTCGATCGCCAGGGCGCCGCCCAGGGTGAGGACACCGGGGGCGGGAGTCGCCGTGACCCCGAGACCGTGCTCCTCCAGGAAGGTGAGCATGGCCTCCATGGTCACGCCGGTGCCGGCTCGTACGGCCGTCGGTGAAGCCAGGGCGAGGCCCGTCGAGGTGAGGCGCGGTGTCGACGAGGAGGACGGGTGCGCCCGGCGGCGTCCCCTCCGTCACCGTCAGGGGCGACCAGCCGTGCGAGGCGCCCCGGGCGCGCACCCGCCACCCGTGCCGCCAGGCCCAGTTGACGACGTCGACCACCTGGTCGGGGTGTGACGGCGCACAGGCCCACAGACCGTCGGCGGTGATCTCGCCGACCCAGTTCCGGTACGCCGAGCGGTACAACGCGACGTCCGCGGGGAAGTCCGGCAACTCCGCCGCGGCGGCGGCCGGATCCGCCGGCAGTCCCGGCACGGCGGCGAGCGCGGCCGCGGTGAGGAGGAAACCCCGGCGCGACCAACGCGCCTCGTCCGACGGGAAGTTGCTCACTGAACCAGTTGTCACGTGAAGTCACGCTAGGGGCCCGTTGACACGTGACATATCCCTGTCGACTCTATTCACTCGTGTGAGTGAATCGGGCAGGGTCGGCGGCCCGGAGCGAGATGGTCCCCGCGCGGCCGTGACGGATGACAGACTGACGACCATGGACGAGCGCACATTCGACAGGTCTGGCCAGCACGCTTCCGTCGTCGGTCTCGGTACGTGGCAGCTGGGTGCCGACTGGGGAGACGTCGACGACAAGGAGGCCCTCGCGGTACTGGAGGCGGCGGCCGAGGCCGGAGTGACCTTCTTCGACACCGCCGACGTGTACGGCGACGGCCGCAGCGAGCAGACCATCGCCGCGTTCCTCAGCGGCAGGCCGGACCTGCACGTCCTGGTCGCCACCAAGATGGGCCGCCGGGTCGACCAGATCCCCGAGAACTATGTGCTCGACAACTTCCGCGCCTGGAACGACCGCTCCCGGCGCAACCTCGGCGTCGACCGCATCGACCTGGTGCAGCTGCACTGCCCGCCGACGCCCGTCTACTCCACGGACGAGGTGTTCGACGCCCTGGACACCCTGGTCGAGGAGGAGCGCGTCGCCGCGTACGGCGTCAGCGTCGAGACCTGCGCGGAGGCGCTGACCGCGATCGCCCGGCCGAACGTGGCCAGCGTGCAGATCATCCTCAACCCTTTCCGCATGAAGCCCCTGCGCGAGGTGCTCCCGGCCGCCCGCGAGGCGGGCGTCGGCGTCATCGCCCGCGTGCCGCTGGCCTCCGGTCTGCTGTCGGGCAAGTACACCCGGGACACGGTCTTCCCGCAGAACGACCACCGCACCTACAACCGGCACGGCGAGTCCTTCGACGTGGGCGAGACCTTCTCCGGCGTCGACTACGCCACCGGTGTCGAGGCGGCCGCCGACTTCGCCGGGCTCGCCCCGGAGGGGTACACCCCGGCCCAGCTGGCCCTGCGCTGGATCATCGACCAGCCCGGTGTCACGACCGTGATCCCCGGGGCCCGCTCACCCGAGCAGGCCCGCGCCAACGCGGCCGCCGCCCGCCTGCCGGAGCTGTCCGGCGAGACGCGGGCGGCGATCCGCGACCTCTACGACCGGCGGATCAAGGACCAGGTGGAATCCCGCTGGTGAGGCGCGCCCTCAGGGCACCAGGAGCAGCTGCCTCTCCTGCTCCTGGTCGCCGGAGGCGGCACCGTCGTCGCGGGCCGTGAAGGCCCGGGTGAGCGTGTCGCTCGCCCGCCGCACCGCCTCCGGGGCGCCCTGCACCGTGACGGTCACCGGTGCGGACAGGCGCTCGGCGCCCGCCTCGGGCGCTCCCGGCGGGACCCGCGTCCGCGCCGCCGTCGAAGGTCGCCATGTGCACGGTCGCGTTCTCGTCGGCGGGCAGCTCGTCCGGTGCCCCGAACGTGCCTTCCAGGGCCCGGACGACCGCTCGTGCGTCGTCGGCGCCCCCGCCGCTGAGCGTGACGGTGAGCTGCGTACCGGACATGCGTCCACGACCTCCTCGGGCTGTGCGTCAGTCGCCGTCCGTGTAACCGTCCGCTGATCGGTCAAACCGCCCGCGGGCCGGGACGACGGCCGCATCCGGGGAACACGCGTGAGATAGGCATTCACGTCTCACCCGGGGAGGAACAGTGGCGGACACGGCAGAGGGCGCGCCCAGGCGCCGGGGGCGCAACGAGACGGAGGAGGAGAGAGCGGACCGGATGTGGCAGGAGCTCATCCAGAGGTCCGCGTGGCCCAGATTGGGCGTGCAGATCCTGTTCGGCTTCCTGCTCACCGTGGTGTTCACCGAGAAGTACGACGACCTGACCGACACCGACCAGACGATCTACCTCGTGACGGTCGTCCTCGGCGCGTGCGCGACCGGGGCGCTCATCGGGCCGGTGTCCCCTGCACCGCCTCGTCTCCGGCGGCGCGTCAAGCCCCAGGCGGTGCGGCTGGCCTCCCGGCTGACCCTGCTCGGCCTCGTGCTGCTGCTCGCCACGACGACCGCCTCGCTGCTGCTGATCCTGCGTGTGGCGACGCACGACGGGTTCGTGCCCTACCTCGTCGCCGGCGTGGTCGGCTGGTACCTGTTGTGCTGGTTCGTCCTGCCCCTGTGGACCCGGCACCGCCACACGTCGAGGTGACGAACCTGCGGTGGTGCACGCGCCCGACAGCGGACAGCACCGCAGGTTCGTCAGCGGGAAACGCCCCGGATCAGCCCCCGGCGATGACGTCCGCCAGGAAGTCGTCGACGCGGACCTCCTCGCGGCCCGGCGGGACCATCTCGTGGGTCTCCCGCAGGAACGCCGCGAACGCCGGGGCCCAGGCGAACACCACCGCGTGGTGCCGACCGCCTCCGGGGCGGGCGGTCACCAGGGAACTCCCACTGCGCAGGCTCCTGCCACATGCCGTGCGACTCGGGACGCATCCGCACGTCCCCACCCCGACCGGACGCCGCAGCGCCTCGCCGAGCATCTCGCGGTCCAGCTGCCACCGGGCGAGGACACGGCCGTCGTGGCTGAAGACGACGGTGACGGCGAACGGGTCCGCGGAGTCGTAGCTCAGGTGGGCGAGCACGGAGAAACGGTCCGTGTCACCCGCCTGGAGCTGCACCACCAGGGTCTTGTGCACGAAGGAGTTCACGAAAGGGCCTCCGGGAAGAACCAACCGACGTAGAGCCCTCTAGTACCCCCCACACGCACAAGATGCTCAGCCCTCCGGGTGATTCCCGCGGGCACCGCGCAGGGACTCGATGCACACGGCCACGGCCCGCTGGAGTTCCTCCAGACGCTGGACCATGTCGTCCTCGTAGAACTCCCCGGCGTCGTCGAAGGTCAGTTCCTCGAACACCTTGGTCGCCTTCTGGAGGCTGCTGTAGAACTTCGTGCGCCGCTCCTGCACCCGCAGCCCCGGGTCGGTCTCGACGACCTCGACGACCAGCGACTTCATGGTGTCGTACGCCTCGGCGGGCCCACTCGCCGGCGTCCTCGCCCTCGTCCAGCTCGTCGATGAGCGACAGGTGCCGCTCGGCCTCCTGGCGGAGATCGGCCGGCGCGTCCACGGTCTGCCCGCGGGTGTCTTGATCTGGCCCGACTCGGCGATCTGGCGCACGTATCCGACTCCGGTCGGCCGCCCTGCTCTCGCCGGCGACGGCCTCTTCAGCTCGTCGGTGCGCACGACGTCACGGGCGAGCTCGGACTGGAGATCGGGGTCCTCCGGACCCGGTCCAGCAGGGCCTGGCGGGCGCGCGGGCGGTGGCGGGGTCGGCGAGGATCGCGGCGCGCAGAGCGGTGGGGTTCTCCGCGACCTCCAGTGCCTTCGTGGGCCGGATGCCCTCCGCCTGGCGGCCTCGGCGATGCGGTGCCGCGCTCGGACGTGGCGCCGGAGCGGGAGACGTAGTAGCTCAGCCACACGTCGGCGTCCGGCAGTTCCACCTCCTGACCCGGCGTCAGGGCCTCGAAGTGCGGGACCAGCCCGTCGTCGGCCGCCCGGTCCCACGCCTTGTAGTAGCGCATCACGCGCTCCGGGGAGCACCCGGCGAGTTCCGCGAACTCCTTCGCCGACACCTTCGGCGTCTCGTCCGCTCCCTGCCCGCCGGGCCGCACGCTGCGCGCCACCTTCAGCCCGAAGGCCCACCCTCCGGTCCGGGCGTACGCCCCGAACTCCCGCGCATCCCGCGCGATCGGTTCGAAGACGGGCGCCGGGGAGGTTTCGGGCGGGGTGATCACCAGGGTCACGGACGACTCTCCTGAATAGGCTGGCCGGTTGAGTATGTGCAGGTCGGCAGCCTATACGTGCCCGTGGCCCGGGCCGGCCCGGAAGGGGGGCGGACCTCAGCCGAACGCGTCGCGCAGGGCGGGCAGCAGGGTCTTCTCCGACCAGTCCAGGTACGCCGGCTGGGAATCGCCGCCGATCTGGACCAGGGCGATCTCGGTGAAACCGGCCTCGGCGTACGGGCGTACGGCCTCGACGAACGCGTCCGGGTCGTCACCGCACGGGATGGAGTCGGCGACGTCGTCGGGCGTGACGAACTGGGTCGCCGCCTCGAAGGAATCCGGGTGCGGCAGCTCCGAGTTGACCTTCCAGCCGCTGCCGAACCAGCGGAACTGGGAGTGGGCCCGCTTGATCGCCGTGTCCCGGTCGGGGTCGTAGCAGACCGGCAACTGGCCCACGCGGGGCTTGCCTTCGCCGCCGTGCCGGTCGAACGCCTCCAGCAGCCCCGCCTTGGGCTCCGTGGCGATCACCAGATCGCCCAGCCGGCCCGCGAGTTCGCACGACCGCTCCCCGGAGACGGCGATGCCGATGGGCGGCGCCTCGTCCGGCAGGTCCCACAGCCGGGCCGACTCCACGTTGAAGTGCGTGCCTCGATGGTTGACGTGACCGCCCTTGAAGAGGGCGCGGATGATCTCCACGGCCTCCTCGAACATCTCGTGCCGTACGTCGACGGACGGCCAGCCGCCGCCCACCACGTGCTCGTTGAGGTTCTCGCCGGAACCGAGCCCCAGCCGGAACCGCCCCTCGGACAGCAGCTGGACCGTCGCCGCCTTCTGCGCCACCACCGCCGGGTGGTAGCGGAACGTCGGGCACGTCACGTACGTCATCAGCGGGATACGTGACGTGGCCTGGGCTGCCGCACCGAGCACCGCCCACGCGTAGGGCGAGTGACCCTGCGAGCGCAGCCAAGGGAAGTAGTGGTCGGAGGTCACCGAGAAGTCGAAGCCCGCCTCCTCGGCCCGCACCACATGGTCGACGAGCTCTCGGGGGCCGGTCTGCTCGGTCATCATCGTGTATCCGATTTGCACCATAACCGCCGAGTCCCCTGACAGCCGACGGGAAAACTGCTCGATCAAGGTCCGCCGGCGGGGCAGGATGCCCTCATGAGTGCCTCCTCTCTGCCTGCGGACAGCCCCGCCGCCCAGGGCGTCGACGTATCCGGTGTTCACGCCTTCCTCGACGCCCTCGAAGCGGACCCGGAACTCGAGCCGCACAGCCTGATGATCATGCGGCACGGCCGGCTGGTCGCCTCCGGCTGGTGGGCGCCGTACACCCCCGACCGCCCCCACCTGCTGTACTCCCTCAGCAAGAGCTTCACCGGGACCGCCGCCGCCCTCGCCGAGGCCGAGGGGCTGCTCGACTTCGACGCGCCGGTGATCTCCTACTTCCCGGAGCTCGATGCCGAGATCACCGACCCGCGCAGCCGGGCCATGCTCGTCCGGCACGTGGCGTCCATGGCGAGCGGCCACGAGCGGGAGACCGTCGACGAGGTCTACGAGCTGGACAAGCAGGAGCCCGTGCGCGGGTTCCTGCTGCTGCCGCCGGAACGTGACCCCGGCACGGTCTTCGCCTACAACCAGCCCGCCACCTACACCCTCGCCGCGATCGTCCAGCGGGTGACCGGGCAGCCGCTCACCGCCTATCTGCGGCCCCGGGTGCTGGATCCGCTGGGCATCGGCGAGGTGTTCTGGCAGCGGGACCGGGCCGGCCGCGAGATCGGCTTCAGCGGTCTGCACGCCACCACCGACGCCATCGCCCGGCTCGGCGAGCTGTACCTGCGCGACGGGGTCTGGGAAGGCGAGCGGCTGCTGCCCGAAGGATGGGTGGCCCGGGCGACGCGCCCGCACATACCCACCGCCGGAGCCATGGGAGACGAGGAACGGCAGGACTGGGACCAGGGCTACGGATACCAGTTCTGGATCTCCCGGCACGGCTACCGGGGTGACGGCGCTTACTGCCAGCTCTGTCTGGTGCTGCCCGAGCACGACGCGGTGATCGCGATGACCGCGGCGACCGAACGGATGCAGGACGTCCTGAACCTCGTGTGGCGGCACCTGCTGCCCGCCTTCGGCCCCGAGCCGCTCGCCCGGCCGCGAGA